>DASPUZ010000020.1:0-44535 GCA_035622635.1 bacterium
AGCAGCGCGAGGCCGAGCCCGATCACGTACGAGCCGGCGACGGACGCGAGCGTGAAGACAACCGAGACCCACAGCGAGTGGAGCGCCTCGCGGTCATGCAACACGGCCGCGTAGTTCGTGAGGCCGATGAACGCGGGGTGCGCGGTGCTGATCTTCCATTGCTCGAGGCTGATCACCGTATTGAAGAAGAGCGGGTAGAGGTCCACGATCAGGATGCCGAGCAGCGTCGGGGCGATCAAGATATAGGCGGCCTCGCGATCGATCCACACCGCCGCGTCCCCGGGCCCCGAACGGGACGGACGGCATGCGACCGCTTCCCCCCTGACACGAGCCATCGCGCGGAACTTCTCAACGCTCCGAACGGACTCCTGCCCGGCCGGGGTCAGCGGTCGCGCGGCGGGGCCTCCGCCTGCTGCCGGCCGACGCGAGCAGCTCGGCGAGCCGCACCGTCCCGAGCCCGGCCGCGCTCGCTGCCGTGACGGCGTACATCTGGCGCACGGCCGGGAGCCACGCGTTCGCGCCGATCGCAAGGCTGTGCCACGCGGCGACGGCGAATGCAGGGTAGGCCAGCGCGTGGACGCCGCGCCACAACGGCGCGGCGAGTGCGGGCCGGAGGTACACCACCACGGTGGCCGCCGCGAGGCCGTAGAGCGCCGCGACTCCGAGGCCCAGGCCCAGCCCGACGGCCCCATGTGGCGCCAGGAACAGCAACACCTGGAACTGGGAGCCCTGCGGGGCCGCGACGTCCTTGAGCGTGTGGACGGCGGACGCGACCAACCCCGCGAGGGAGAGAATCGTGTGCGTCCCGCTGCTGCGCGCGGCCATCGGCAGGCGCCGCCGCAGCCACGGCGACGACATCGCCGTGCCGGTGACAACCGCGAGATACAGCAGTACGTAGGCGGCGAAACCCCACAGCGACAGCGTCATGTCTCACGGTATTCTCGGCGCGCGCTGCCCGCCCCGGTATGCGGCATGACGCGGCACGGGACGACCGTGAGGCTCCGCCCGTGTCCCATGCATTCGATCAAGCGGCTTCGGGTTTCCTCGCGCGCACGAACGCGCTCATGAACCTGTCGCGGACCAGTGGAGCGACCCTCTCCACATCGATCCCACAGCCGGCCAGGAACGCTCGGGCATCTTCGATATCGTAGACTCGCGTCGGCTCGACGCTGATCTCCTGGAATCCCGCACGCCTGAGCCTGGCGACATAATCGCGCTCCTCCAGCGCACCCGCCACGCACCCCACCCAGAGTTCCATGCTCCGCCGGATCTCCGGCGGGACGTCGCCGCGCACCACCACGTCCGAAACCGCCAGGCGCCCGCCGGGCCGGAGCACTCGAAAAGCTTCGGCGAAGACCCGATCCTTGTCGGCGGACAGGTTGATGACGCAGTTGGAGATGATGACGTCGACCGACCGGTCGGGGAGCGGAACGTGCTCGATCTCTCCCTTGAGGAATTCGACGTTGTCCACGCCAGCCCGGCGCCGGTTTTCCTCCGCCAGCGCGAGCATCTCATCGGTCATGTCGAGTCCGTACGCCTTCCCGGTGGGACCGACGCGCTTCGCCGACAGCAGGACATCGATCCCGCCGCCCGACCCGAGATCGAGCACGATCTCACCGGGCACCAATTGCGCGAGCGCCGTGGGGTTCCCGCACCCGAGCGAAGCCTGCACGGCTTCCACGGGCAATCCCGCGAGGTCCGCTGCGGCGTACAGGTTCGACGTGATTGGATCGCACGCGCACGGCGCGGCGCCCGAGCGCGCATCCTTGTCGCAACAGTCCGCGGTGCCGCCGGGCTGCACGCGCCGAGCGGCTTCGGCGTACTTCTCCCGAACGACATCCTTGAGGTCCATGCTCCGCCCCCTCCGTGATGCTGCTCAGGACTGCGGGCTCGTCGCTGCTCACGCTGGCGCCGTTGGTCGTCCGATACGAGCGAGGCGCGTCACCACGGCAGCCGGGCGGCCCCACGCCCGCATCCTCGGGGCCGCCCGGACGAGCACGAGCGCCCACCCGCCCATCATGCGGCTTCTTGCCGGTTTTCTCTTTGCAGTATTATACCAAGGGCTTCTCGACCGAGAACACGTACGGATTGCACTCTCCCACTCGAGTCCGCCCTTCATCGATGGCCCCCGGTCCACCGGGCGCCGCGCTTCGGGGGTACCGCCCACCGCTCACCCGCCCCCACCCGCCCGCTTCGCCGGCGACATCGACGCACCGGAGGAGGCACTCCATCGGCCTGCCCCGATCTTTGAAACGTCGCTAGAATAGAGTCAAGGACGGTGTTCTCGGGTCGCACGTCGGCGTCCCGATGTCCGCATTTGGCGGAAACTTGGGCATTCGACGTCGTGCGCAGGCCCTCGAAACGGAGGCGCACCGTGTTCCAGAATCTGTTCAGACAAACGATCATCGCGCTGATCTGGGATTTCGACAACACGCTGATCCCCGGTTACATGGAGACCCCGCTGTTTCGCCACTACGGCGTCGACGAGGAGAAGTTCTGGAAAGAGGTAGACGGGCTCCCCGAGTTCTACAGGAAGCAGGGCCTCGAGTTGATCTCCCGGGACACCCTGTATCTCAACCACATCCTGACCTACGTCCGAAGCGGCAGGTTCGCCGGCCTCAACAACAAGCTGCTGCGGCGGCTCGGCGCGGAGCTCGAATTCTACGCGGGACTGCCCGAGTTCCTGAGGGCAGTGAAGGATCACGTCGCGCGGAACGCCGAGTACGGTCAGGCCGAGATCGACGTGGAACACTACATCGTGAGCATCGGGCTCCGGCAGATGATCCTCGGCAGCAGGATCGCGGAATACATCGACGGCGTGTGGGGCTGTGAGTTCGTCGAAACGGTCGCGCCGCCGGACTACCTGGAGCCCAAGGGGCAGCAGGCGCTATTCCATGCCGAGCCGACCGCCTCGGAGATCGTCGAGCTGGGCTATGTGATCGACAACACGACAAAGACGAGAGCGATCTTCGAGATCAACAAGGGCACCAACAAGGAACCCACGATCGACGTGAACGCCAAGATCAAGCCGGAAGATCGACGCATTCCGATCGAGAACATGATCTATGTGGCGGACGGTCCGAGCGACATCCCGGTATTTTCCATCATCAAACAATACGGCGGGCAGGCGTACGCGGTGTACGGAGAGGGCACCGAACAGGGGTTCGAGCAAGCCCGGGAACTGCAGGCGCAAAATCGCATCGACGCCTTTGGACCGGCCGACTATCGGGAACGGTCTCATACCGCGATGCTGCTCTTGAGCGCGGTCGACCACGTCGCGAACCGGATCGTCGAGCACCGCCGCCGCATGGTCGGCGAGCGAGTCGGATCTCCGCCGAAGCACCTGCCTTCCGACGGCGACGGGCTTCCGCATGCCCGGGATCCCCGGCAGCTCGGTCTCGGCCCGGACTGAACCGCGCGCCGCCGGATCACGCCAGACCCGCGTACCGACCCGCGGCACGCCGCTGGGGAGCAGCCGTCCGAACGGAGCACCCGCAGCCGGGCAGATCCTGCCTTATCTGGCCTAGACAGTTGGCGGTTGCGCCGCTGCCCGTCAGTTGTTGTTGCCTGCCGAGCCATCGCTGCCGCCGGCCCCGCCGTTGCCGGCACCGCCGGAGTTGTTGCTCCCGCGCCGCCGTTGCCACCCTCGCCCGCTTCATTGCTCTGGCCGTTGTCGCCGCCGCCGCCCGCGCCACCCGTCCCGGCCCCCTGATCATTGCCCCTCTCCGAAGTGCCGGACGATCCCGAAGATTCACAACTGGGGCCAGAGCAGGCGGTGCGCGACACCCAGGTGCCCGCGGCCGGTCCCTGTAGGTGGGCAACGCCGGGGGCGGCTCTCGATGACCGCGCCGGGATGACGGCAAGTGCGGCCATCGCGGCCGCACAGCCCCACATCCGAAGCGCTCTCGCCGGACTGAATATAAACCATCCCCATCCGTTCTCGTTCCATCAGACCTGCCGGGTCACGATCTCTAGGAAAAGTCTAATACAACATCCGTGGAAGTTCTATGAACACTCCGTCCGGGTGCGCAACGAGGTCTCCCACTCCGCCATGCGGACCGACGGCACGATCCGCCTGTTCGCTTGGTATGCAGCGTTCCCCGCCTGATTCGGCCTGTTCACCCTGGCCGCCCCAAAGAGGCTCCGGCCATCCTCGTGTTGCACGGTGATCTCGCGCGCACCGGGGGGACGGAGAGCGAAGCAATCGCGACTCCGGCCATCGTTCGAGGGAGATGGCCGAGCGCACCCCGGGCCGACGGGCGGCAGGCCCCGTCATGATTGTCGCGAAAGCAAGCGCACGACAACGCATGAGACTAGCGAAGACTGGTGCGACCCGGCCGAGGGAGGACAAAGCGAACTCGCTGCTCGCGAACCTGAAGATCGCCGGGGAGCGGGCCCGCGTTCCCCGATGGCCCGACATCGGGGAGGCGCTCCGCCACGCCGCGGCCAAGATCACCACGGGCGTGCCCCCCTGGCGGACGGGCTCTGGGAGCTCGAGGGGAACATCGACCGGATCATGGAGACGTAGAGGCGGATGCGAAGTCTCGCCCGGGGCGGACTCCCATGGCTCACCCCGGGCATCGTGTTCTTGCTCCTGATCGATCTGTTCCCGCTCGCGTACGCGGTGGTGATCAGCCTGTACTCGTGGTGGCTCGTTCGTCCGTCGGAGACTCACCTCGTCTGGTTGCAGAACTACCTGGCGCTGGCGCGCGACCCGCAGCTCGTACACGACACGATCGTCTCTGCGACCTTCATGGCCGGGGCCGTGAGCCTCGAGCTCATCGCGGGGCTGCTGCTGGCCGTCGTGTTCGCCCAGCGGGCGCGCATCTTCGATCTCGTGCGCCCCGTGATCCTCCTGCCATTGTTCATCACTCCGGTCGTATCGGGAACCATGTGGCGGCTGATGTTCCACCCGGATCTCGGCATCGTCAACTACTACCTGCGCCGGATCGGGATGGAGGGCCCGCCGTGGCTGAGCGATCCGGGACTGGCGATGGTGGCGCTCGTCCTGCTGGACGCGTGGCGCACCATCCCGTTCATGTTCCTGGTCCTCCACGCGGGTATCGTGAGCCAGCCTCCCGAGTTCTTCGAGGCGGCGATGGTCGACGGCGCCAGCCCGTGGCAAATGTTCTGGCATATCACACTCCCGCTATTGCGGTACATCATGGTTGTCGCCGTCCTGATCCGCGCTATGGACGCCTTCCGCGAGTTCGACATATTCTACGTGCTCACATCCGGCGGTCCGGGCACCGCGACGGAGACGATCCAGATGCTCAACTACCGCATCTTCGGATTTGGACGCGTCGGGCTCGCGAGCGCCCTGTCGACGCTCACCCTCGTCCTCGTGGCCGGGATGTCGCTGGTGCTGCTGCGGCTGCTGGCCCGGGAGAGCGCCACGTGAAACGGCGCCTTCGCGCGGCCGGGCCGCCCGTGCTCGCCTTCGTCGTGCTCGCGTGGACGCTGGTCCCTCTGTTCTGGATGCTGTCGGCATCGGTGAAGACCGAGCTGCAGCTCTACATCCGGCCGCCGCGGTGGTTCGTGACGCCGGTGTTCGACAGCTACCGGCAGGTCCTGTTCCAGGTGCCGTTCTTGCAGTACTTCGCCAACAGCCTCATCGTCGCCGTCGGAACGACGCTCGGAGCAATGGTGCTGGGCGCACTCGCCGCGTACGGCTTTTCGCGCTTCGCGTTCCGCGGCGCCGCCACGGTCAGGTTCCTCATCCTGATGACGCGGATGGTCCCGCGCATCGCGCTTGTCGTCCCCTACTTCCTCATGATGCTGCGTCTCGGGCTGCTGGACACGTACACGGGCCTGATCCTCGCGTATGTCTCGTTCGCGCTTCCGTTCACGATCTGGCTCATGATCGGGTTCTTCGACGAGGTCCCGCGCGATATCGAAGAGGCCGCATTCGTGGACGGATGCACGCGGTTCCGCGCGTTTCGCGACGTGGTCCTCCCGCTTGCCGCGCCCGGGCTGGTTGTGACGGGGATCTTCGCGTTCCTCCTGTCGTGGAACGAGTTCTTGTTCGCGCTGATCCTCTCGGGCGTGCACTCGAAGACGCTGCCGGTCGTCATCGCGGGGTTCAACACCGAGGTCGGCCCGCTGTACAATGAAATGAGCGCCGCGGCCACGCTGGTAATGATTCCGACCGTGATCCTGACCCTGGCGCTGCAGCGCCACGTCGTCCGCGGCCTGACGCTCGGAGCGGTGAAGGGGTAGCTCGATGCCGCAGGACCGCGGATCGAACCACAAGCAGGAGGAACGAAACCGTCCCGAGAGCGGTCCCGGCGGTGACCGTGCGCGAGACATGCTGCGGGAGCTGCCGCATTGCGGCGGCACGTGAGTGGGGGGAGGTCGGCGTGGCGACGCGGTTGGTGATGGGGGTAGACGTGGGCACCACGGGGGCCCGCGCCCTCGCCGTTGACGAGGCCGGGCGCGTGCGCGGGCAGGGCGTCGGAGCCTATTCTCTCGAGACGCCCAGGCCGGGATGGGCCGAGCAGCATCCGGACGATTGGTGGCGCGGCACGGGTGTCGCCGTCCGGGCGGCGCTCGCAGCGGCCGGCGCAACCCAGCGTGATGTGGCCGCGGTCGGACTGTCCGGACAGATGCACAGCCTGACGTTGCTCGATCGCGACGGTCGAGTGCTGCGCCCCGCCATCCTGTGGAACGATCAGCGAACCGCCGCGGAGTGCGAGGAGATCACCCGCCGAGTCGGCCGCGAGCGACTCATCGCGGCGACGCTCAACCCGGCGCTGCCGGGATTCACCGCACCCAAGTTGCTGTGGGTGAGGAACCATGAACCCGACACCTACGGCCGAATCGCGAGCGTGCTTCTCCCGAAAGACTACGTGCGGTACCGCCTGACGGGCGCCCGCGCGACGGACGTGTCGGACGCGTCCGGCACCGGGCTCTTCGACGTGACCGCGCGGACGTGGTCGGCCGACGTGCTGGGAGCCCTCGACGTCCCGGAGACGTGGATTCCGCGTCCGACCGAGTCCCCCGTTCTCAGCGCTGCGGTGAGCCAACCCGGCGCCGACGAGACCGGATTGCCCGGTGGCGTGCCCGTCGTCGCGGGAGGCGGGGATCAGGCCGCGCAAGCGGTCGGGACCGGCATCACGCGCCCAGGCCCGGTTTCAGTGACCATCGGCACGTCGGGCGTTGTGTTCGCCTCGCTGGACTCGCCGGTGGTCGATACCGAACTCCGCACTCACACCTTCTGTCACGCCGTGCCCGGCCGGTGGCACGTGATGGGTGTGATGCTGTCCGCAGGTGGCGCGCTCCGCTGGCTGCGCCAGGCGATCGCACCCGGTGTCGAATACAACGCGCTGGACGCGGAGGCCGACGCCGTGCCTCCCGGCGCGGACGGCCTCGTCTTCCTCCCGTACCTGACGGGGGAACGCACTCCCTATCCTGACCCGACGGCACGCGGAGCATTCGTGGGGTTGAGCCTGGCGCACGGACGCGGTCATCTCGTGCGCGCGGTCATGGAAGGAGTCGCGTTCGGGCTGCGTGACTCCTTCGAGATCATCCGTGGCATGGGCGTCGAGATCACCCAGATCCGGGCGAGCGGCGGAGGCGCGGGGAGCTCGTTGTGGAGGCAGATCCTTGCGGACGTCCTCGGCGTCGAGGTCGTCGTGATGAACATCACCGAGGGAGCGGCCTACGGCGCGGCCCTGCTCGCAACTGTCGGCCTGCGTCTGTTCCCGACCGTCGAGGACGCCTGCGAGGCAACCCTCCGTGCGGCGAGCCGCACGGAGCCCCGCCGGAATGTCCGCGCCCGGTATGACGGGCTCTACGAGGCCTATCGGGCGCTCTATCCTGCTCTTCGCCCGTCCTTCGCGCGGCTGGCCGGGACGTCGGCGGGCGAAGGTTGAGGCTTGCGAGAACATGTCGAGCCGCGGAGCACGCCTATGACAACTCACCGACCCGGTAACCGTGCCGTGCGATGAGCACACTACATGTGGTTGTTGGGGCTTCGGGAGGCGCCGGAAACGCGGTCGTGCGGGAACTGGTGTCGCGAGGCAGAAACGTCCGCGCCATAAGCCGGAGGCGGCAAGCCGAGATCCCTCCGGGGGTGGAACATTTCCAGGCGGACGCCTCCGATGTCAACAGCCTGCGGGACGCTTGCAGGGACGCGGCCGTCGTCTACCACTGTGCAAATGTGCCCTATCATCTGTGGTCGATGCATCTCGTGCCGATCACGCGCGCAATCATTGCGGCGTCAGCCGCCGCGGGCGCAAAGCTCGTGGTCATGGACAACCTCTACATGTACGGGCCCGTAACCGGACCCATGACCGAGACGACACCTCGTAACGCGCGAGGCCGGAAAGGGCGCCTGCGCACCCAACTGGAACACCTGCTCTTGGATGCCCACCGGTCAGGCGCCGTCAAGGTGGCCATCGGACGAGCCTCTGATTTCTTTGGCCCCCGGGCGATCAGCGTGCCCATGCTCCTGGTCGTTCAGCCCGCGCTTCGCGGGGGGAAGGCCTGGTGGCCGGGCAGGCTCGATGCGCCGCACACGGTGAGTTATCTGCCGGATGTCGCCTGGGGACTGGTGACGCTGGGCGAGCGGGACGAGTCGTCGGGTGAGATCTGGCATCTGCCAGCCGGCGAGCCCCTCACCGGCCGGCAGTTCATCGGGCTGGTATTCCATGAACAGGGCACGCCGCTCCGGTACGGCACCATCCGCCGGCCGGTAATGATCCTGGCAGGCCTGCTTTCGCCCGTGATTCGCGAAGGCGTCGAAGTCCTGTACCAGTTTGAGCGTCCGTTCGTCATGGATGCGAGCAAGTTCACCCGCGCGTTTGGCAGTCGAGTCACCGCGCACCGCGAGGCGATCCGCAAGACCCTGGACGCCCTGCGTGCCGGGACGCCTTTCGGCGCCTAGCTCGCGCTTCGCGCACTACCGCTGACGGTCCAGGCCGAGAGACCCGGGCGGGTAAGGTATCCATCCGCGGCCAAGTGACCGGCCCGGGCGAGACTCGCTCCACATACGCATTGCGGCGGCGTCCACGAGTTCGGGAGGGGAGGAGCGCCATGGAGGTATTCGAGGCCGTACAAACAGTGGCGGCCGTACGTGCTTACCAAACCAAGCCTGTACCGCCAGACATCGTCCGACGGATCGTCGACGCCGGGCGTCTTACGGGCAGCAGCATGAATAGTCAACCATGGCACTTCGTCGTCGTCGAGGATCGCGAGACGCTGCGCCGGCTGGGAGCGCTCGCGCGAAGCGGACCGTATGTCGCGCAGGCGCCCCTAGCGGTCGTCGTCGCCATTGAAAGGACGCGGTTCTCAGTGTCCGATGCGAGCCGCGCGATCCAATCGATGATCTTGACCGCTTGGTCGGCGGGAGTCGGATCGAACTGGGTGGGCTTTCTCGGATTGAACGAGGTCAACTCCCTCCTGGACATCCCGGATGACCTGGACGTGCTCGCGGTTCTCCCGTTTGGATATCCCGCGGGCCCGCGTCGGCGCGGCAAGAAGCAGCGGAAGCCGCTGTCCGAAGTGGCCCACCGCGAACGCTTCGGGCAACCTTTCCCATGACGCCGGCCTTCGGCTGAACCAAGCCGCCGTCGACCCGGCGCACAGACGGTGCGCACGCCGGGGTGAGGAAGCGTCCGGTTCGGCTGTCGAGAAGGATTGGTCGCTCCGTGCCTCCGAGATTCACGAGGTCGAACCGACCGGATAGAGCACGTGGGGGTGAACTCGAGACGGCCACCCCTGCGGATCTGTCCAGTCAGCAATTCGGGTCGTGACATCGGCGGGATGATGTTCCAGGACGGGCCGGATGTCACGCCGCCCGACAAGGCGGTCAAAGTGCCCGGCCCCCGTCACGTTGGCGGCAGTCGGATACGTCGTCCACCGGCACTCCTCGGGATGCAGCATCCAAATGAGCGCGATGAGCCGCAGCCCGGTTGCAACCGGACGGAAGGCGTGCTCGTCGGTAACGTGGAGCATGACGCCCGTGCAGCACTGTCCCGCGTACCGGCCGGAGCACGGCGTGAAGGACACGGGTCGCGCTGCCACTCCGGGAAGATGGCAGGCATCGAACGCCGCTGACAACCGAGCGCCGTTCAGCCACGGGGCGCCGACAACTCGAAACGGCACCACCGTGCCGCGCCCCTCGCTGACGGAAAGCCCCTCGAGCAGCCCCGTGCCCGGGTATAGGAGCGCACCGTCGTACGACGGCATCGCCGGTGAGGTCGGGACGAACGGCAACCCGAGAGACGGCCAGCTGGAGCGGCCGCTCCATCCCTCCATTGCTACTACGGCCAAGTCCGCATTGATCCGGCGCTCGGAATTCCAGAGCATCGCGAGCTCGCCGACGGTCAACCCGTGACGCACTGGAATGGACCACCGCCCGACGAGTCCGCCGGGGAGGGATTCGTCGAACAGAGGCCCCTCGGCGGCTCCAAGGTCTCCGCCCAAAGGGTTCGGGCGGTCGAGGACCCACAGGGGGAGCTTGGCCTCGGCGCAAGCCTCCAGCGCGTACGACAGCGTCCAAATGTAGGTGTAGAAGCGGGTCCCCACGTCAGGCAGGTCAAAGATCAGCGCCTCGACCCCGGCAAGCGCTTCACGCGTCGGCCGAAAATCGGCGCCGTACAGGCTGCGCACGGGCAGCCCTGTCAGAGGATCGGTCGTGTCGGCTACGGGCGAGCCGTCCGGCGCGGTTGCTCCAATCCCGTGCTCAGGCGAAAACAGCGTGACGACCTCGAACCCGGCCTGGAGGAGCGCCGTCCGCGTGGACATCAGGGGCCTCGGCGCGCAGGCTGTCACCGCCGCGTCGTTGGTGATCAAACCAAGACGGCGTTGCGCAAGCTGGCGCGCCCCGGTGAGGACGAGACGATCGATTCCAAAGAGCAGCTTATCGCGGGCCAACGCAGGCAGTCATCTCCTCAGTCGAGCCGATAGTCCCAGAGCCTCAGCGGAAACTGGTTGGGCAACACGACGATTTCATCAACCCGCACGTGGTCCGGCAGAGCGGCCAGGAACAACACCACGTGGGCCACGTCCTCCGGCCGCATCATCGCTGCCCGCACCTCCGCGGGCAGCGGCACCAGTTTCTTGTCCCAGATGGTCGTATCGGTCGGGCCCGGGTGCACCATGCACACCCGGATGCCGTGTTGGTGGTTTTCGGCCAGCAGCGCCTGGGTCAGGCCCACGACGCCGAACTTGCCAGCGCCGTAGGGCGCAACGAGCGGCGCCGACTTCACCCCAGTGATGGACGCCACGTTGATGATCGTGCCTCTCCTGCGCGCCCGCATCCCCGGCAGAACTGCCCGGCAGCACAGGAAGGTACCGCGCAGGTTGACGTCCACGACACGATCCCATTGGGCGACCTCGTAGTCCGCCACCTCGCACGGCGCCACCGTGCCCACGCCGGCGTTGTTGATCAGGATGTCGATTCGGCCAAAGGCCCGGACGGTCTCCTCCACCATCGTCTCCACCTGAGCCGGGGCGGCCACATCGCAGCACAGGGCCAGCGCCTCCCCGCCCGCGGCGCGGATTTGCTCCGCTACCGTGGTCACGTCGGGCTGGGTGCGGGAGCACACAGCCACCCGCAAGCCCGCCCCGGCCAGAGCCAGCGCGACTGCCCGGCCGATGCCGCGACCGCCGCCGGTCACGAGGACCACATCCCCCGGGCGGATCAGGCGCGTTCCTCCGGCGCGTTCAGGTGGCGAGACCCCCTGCGACGGCCTACCATCGGCCGCCTGGTTGTTCGTAGTGCACCCACCGGCGTGCCAGGACGAAGTTCAGCAGTGTGAGAACGAGGATCACGGCGAAGAGGCCCCAGGCGAGCGCCGAAGCGTACCCCATGTTGAAGAACTCGAACGCCTCATTGAAGAGGTACATGACGTAGAACAGGAGGGATTTGTCCGGGTCGCCGGACCCGCCGGAGATCACGTACGGCTGGGTAAAGACCTGGAAGGCGCCGATCATGCCAATGATCAGGTTGAAAAAGATCGTGGGAGTGATCATGGGGATCGTCACGTGGCGGAATCTAGCCACGGTACCGGCGCCGTCCACCCGGGCCGCATCGTACAGGCCCTGTGGTACATCCTGGAGCCCGGCGAGGAAGATGACCATCGGTTGTCCCATCATCCAGACGCTCAAGAGCACGAGCGTCGTCTTCGTCCACGCCGGGTCCGTGAGCCAGTAGGGCTGCGGGAGGTGCACCACCGCGAGCACGTGGTTGACCAGGCCGAAATCGTGGTTGAAGATGAACATCCAGACCACGGTTGCGGCCACGGTGGGCATGACGCTGGGCAGGTAGAACACCGTGCGGTAAACCTTCATCCCCCTAACCTTCTGGTTCAACAGCAGCGCCACCAGCAGCGCCGCAGCCAGCTGAAGGGGTACGGAGGCAATGGCATAGATCCCGGTGTTGTACAACGCTTTGTAAAATGCCGGGTCCCGAAACATCTGCGCAAAGTTGGACGATCCCACCCACGTGGGCCGGGTGACCATGTCCCATTTGGTGAAGGCGATGAACAGGGAGGCGATCATGGGGCCGCCGTACAGGAAGATGATCCCCAACGCCCAAGGCGTGAGGAATAGATAGGCCCACAGCCAGTCGCGCCAGCGGAGACGCGCCATGCCCGCCTCTACTCCCGCATCACGTGTCGGACCCGACCCGGGATGCCGCGGGCAGGGCGCCCAGCGCCGCTGCCCGCGGCACCACCCGCACTACTTCGCCTCGGGCAGCGCCTTGATCAGGTCGTTCACGGTGCCGGCCACCGCGTCCAGAGATGCCTTCGGATCCATCTTCTGCGGGCCCCAGACGTTGGTCAGAGCCGAGATGAGAGTCGTGTGCACCCCGACCCAGTTGCCGGCCACGGGCTCGGGCCGGCCGTAGCCGAACGCGTCCCGGATGACCTGGATGTTCTTGGGCACCAGGATGTTGCTGCTCGGCTTCGTCAGGACCGTATTGAAGGTATCCTTGCGCGCCGGCATGATGATGCCGTTTCCGATGAACGCGTCGAAAGCGGGGGCACTGGCCAGGAACTTGAGCAGTTCCCACGCCTCGTCCGGATACTTCGTCCCCTTCAACATCGCGTGGCCGGCGGAGGCAACCCGGGTCACCCTCTTGCCATCCGTCGGCATCGCAGCGACATCCCACTCGAACTGGGCGTCCTTCAGGGCAATGAACGCCGTGTAGAATGGCTCGAAGCCCGCTCTGCCCGCCGCCATCAGGTCGCCGAAGGTCTTGATGTTGTCCAGAGTGGGATGGACCTTTTCCTTCCAAATCAGGTCCTGGATGAACTGGGCCGAATCCACGCCGGGCTTCCCGTTCGCTGTATACTGAGTACGATCCGCGTTCAGCAGGTCACCGCCGTTCTGCCAGGTCTTCACGGTGAAGGCAAAGATATCGTTCGTCATGCCGTAAAGCCCGTAGACCTGGTCCGATCCCGAGCCCTTTGTCATGGCCCTGGCCATGGCCAACAGGTCGTTCCACTTCCAGCCCGGCTTCGGGTCTGGCAAGCCGGCGGCCCTGAGCATGGTCCGGTTGAAGATCATGACGAACGCCGTCGTTTCCCGGGGCAGGCCGTAGATCTGGCCTTTGCGGGTGAAATCCTGAACGGCGGGCGCCAGGTACTGTCCCAGGTCAAAGTGGTCCTTCTTGATGAAGCCGCTCACGTCCATAAGCGCGCCCCGCGCCACCAGACCCGGCGTGATGTACGTGTGGGTCCACATCACGTCCGGCGGGAGGCCGCCCGCGAGCATTGTCAGAACCTTCTGCTGCTGATCGACGGCCATGCCGTTCGGGATCCAGGTCACGGCGATGTCGATGTTGGGGTTTCGGTCCTTGAACATGGCGAAGATCTGATCGTACATCGCGCGCTCTCTGTCGTCGCCGCGGCCGAGGTAGTTGAGGGTGACCTTGCCGCCCGCCGCGCCGTAACTCTTGGAGCCGCCCACCAGCGCGCCGCCCAAGGCCGTCATGCCTACGCCTGTCGCCACTGCGCCGCCGAGGAACTGTCGCCGGGTGATCCTCTTTCTCACGGTGTGCCCCCCCTCTCTATCCGCGCGATCCTCTTCTTCTTACCTTGTGCGCGCTCCCACTGGCCTTTCCGTGCGTCCACCCCGAGCCGAGGCAGCGCCCCACCGCCGCGGGTCAACAGAGCATCCTGCCGCCCGGCCGGCCCAGCACATGCCTCTTCCGACACCATCGGTTGTCAGGCATGGCCCCCATCTTCCCTGGCATCTCCGGCGACCCCCCGGACAATTCCTGCCGGCCGCTGCACAGGACCTCGCTCCGCATGGACCGCCAAGCACTACTTGCCTCCCAATCCGCTGAACTGCAGCCCTTCGATGAAGTAGCGTTGGGCGGCAAAGAAGACAATCAGCACGGGGACGAGCATGAGAAAGGACGCCGCCAGGAGCAGATTCCAGTGGGTGGCATACTCTCCCACGAAGCTGTAGAGTCCCAGGGCCAACGTGTACTTTTTCGCGTCCGTGAGATAGATCAGCGGCGTAAGGAACTCGTTCCAGTGGGTGACGAACGAGAACATCAGGATCGTCGCAACGGCGGGCATGCTCAAGGGCAGCAGGACGCGCCACAGTATCTGCAGATGGTTGGCGCCGTCGATGCGCGCCGCTTCGTCCAATTCGTAGGGGACGGACATGAAGAACTGTCGCAGCAGGAAGATGTTGAAAGCGCCGCCGCCCAGCCAGGTCGGGATGATCAGGGGCATGAAGGTGTTGATCCAGCCCACGTAGCGAAATTCGATGAATCGAGGAATCAGCGTGACAGCGTCCGGCAGCATGATCGTGGAGATGACCAGGAGAAACAGTGCGTCGCGGCCGGGAAAGCGGATGCGAGCAAAGGCATACGCCGCCATCGGTGCGGTGATCAGGGCGCCGGAGGCGGCGCCGACGAAGATCGTCAGGGTGTTGAGTAAGTAGCGGGCGAACGGGGCCGCAGTGATCGCCTGGACATAGTTCTTCCACTGGAACGTCCTCGGGATGATCTCCGGCGGAAAGGCGAACTCCTGACCCGCCGGCTTGAGCGACGCCGTCAGCAGCAGCAGCATGGGGATCAGATTGACGATGGCGCCCGCCACAAGGACGAGCACCACCAGAAACCGGAGCCACTGACGGCGAGGTAGTCCGGCGCGCAGTACCATGCCACACTCCGCTTATCGCAAATCGCCGAAGAGTCATCGGCGCTGGCGCCGAACCCGGATCGGCCCACACGACATGCTCCGCCGGAGATTCTCCAGCGCCCGCGGGACGCGGTACCAATTCGCCTGCACCGTGCGGCACTCCTGTGGTTGGCGCCGCGCGGAGCGGACGTGTTGGAGTCACCGCACCCGCGAAGACCCGCCGCACTCCAGGCCTTGCTGCCGGCCGCCTCGACCCCGTTCCCTGGGCTGCAGTACGTGACGTCGAGGCGCGCTCCACTGGCACTCACCCACGACCAGACTCTCCGATCCTACGGGGGCCGTCATGAACATTACCGAGCGACCGGCACGTGTAGGGCAGAGATGCCGGGACCGAGTCTTTCCACGGAAGACGCGCGTACCGCGTCAAGACCGATGCAAACTCGGCGCCGGGAGCCCCTCGATGCGGACGTTCACGCACGCAGGACGGTGGGACTGTACGGCGCGCGCGAGCGCCGCCGGCAGTTCACTCGCGCACGTGACGTACTCTCCGTGCCCGCCGAGCGCCTCGCAGACCCGATCGTAGCGCGTTCCGGGCAAGAGCTCGCAGCCGTACGTACGCTCGGGACCGTACGCGCGCACCTGGATCTGATATTCCGCATTCCACCGTGCGTCGTTCCCAACGACGGCGAGGACAGGCAGCCCGTGGCGCACCGCAGTGTCAAACTCGCTCAGGTGATACCCGCAGGTTCCGTCGCCCATCGCGCACGCCACCAATGAGCTCGGGAATGCGAGCCGGGCGGCGAGCGCGAACGGGAGCGCGGGCCCGATCGCCCCTGCGGGGCCATTGATCATGCGGTGCGGCGCGGTCAGCAGGCTCTGCGCCCACTGACCGAACTCGCCACCGTCAATGACAACCACCGACGCCGGGGCCGTATCCAGCAGCTTCTGCAGTGCGCGGCACACTTCGACCGGGTGCACGGGACCGCCTCGCGCCGACGCAAGGTCCGCCCACCCGCTCGGACGATAGCGCAATGCCGCCTGGGCGTCGTCCAGCCACCCGCCCCCGGGCCAGTCGAATTCGCCCGCCAGCTCGATCAGACCCGCGAACGTAGCCGCCGCGTTCGGCTCCAGACCGCCGTCGATCACCCTGCATTCAGCGCCAAACGCCTTGCCGAACTTGAGCGCGTAGTCGAGGCGCTTGCCGACCAGCGCCACGACGTCGGCACGCTTGAGCACGTCGGCGAAATCGCCGAGGCTGGGATCACTGACGCCCCGTGGGCTCTCCATGGGCACGGCCGGAACGCCGGTCGCGTCGGAAAACCCGGCCAGCAGCGCCCGGCCCCCTTCGGTCGTCATTGCCGGCCCCGCGAGAACCAGCGGTCGCTTGGCCGAAGCCAGTGCTGCCAGCAGCATGCGGAGCGCCCTCTCGTCCCTCGGCGGCACACACGGCGCGAACGCCTCTCTATCGGGGAGCGCCCGTTCGACCGTCGCTTCGAGGAGGTCGACCGGCAGGCTTAGGTGCACCGGTCCGGGCCGGCCACTTCTTGCGAGGCGAATCGCACGTGCCAGCTCCTCTCCCAGGGCCTCGGCCGACTGTACCGTCCAGGAGGCCTTGGTCACCGGTGCCGCCATCTCCGCCTGCCGCATCTCCTGGAACGCGCCTTGGCCAAGCTCGGCAAGCGGGGCCTGTCCTGATAGCAGCACGACGGGAGACTCACCCGCAAGCGCAGTGTAGAGGGCAGAGATTCCGTTCGCGTGCCCTGGACCACCGGTCAGCAGGGCGATGCCCACCTCGCCCGTAAGTCGGGCCCACGCATGTGCCATATGCACGGCAGCCGCTTCGTGACGCACGTGCACCAGTGACAGGTTGGCGTCCAAGGCGGCATCGAACACCGACATGATGTGATTGCCCGAAAGTGCAAAGACATGCCGGGTTCCTACAAGCGCGAGTGACTTGGCAATAACATCGGCTCCTCGAAGGCCCATGGGCTCTCCTTTGCGTCTTCCGGAACCCGGCGATGACTCACTCACGTCTCAACCCGGGCTTACCTCGGTCACTCCTCGGGACCTGAGCGGGGCATGAACACGGCAGCTCTCAGCCAGTAAGACGTTCCTCGAAAATGATCTCGTATGGTTCCAAGCCGTGCTTGAGGGACGCACGTTGCGCAGGTCTGTTGACTGCAAGACCGACAATGCGCAACCTCCGAATGCCGCGCGTTCTCACATGCTTTTCCACGACGCCTAACAACTATGTCTCTGCCGGCGCCCCGTTCGCAGTAATCCAACACGCCGTATACCCGGCGAATTCTCGCTCCGCTTCCGCGACGAATGTGCTCTGCGCCCTCTGCAACAGGCCTTTTGAGCCATCGCCCGCTCTTCGACGACCGCGGCACGAATCGCCATCGCATTTGCTGGCGCGGCCTATCGAACACTCAGAGGGACAATGGCCATACGCGCGTGGGGTTCTTTGCGCGATGTGTGCACACCTCGTAGCGCCGGCCCTCAGGCGGAACGCCTTTGGGCCCCCACCAAAGGTACTCGAAACGATTTGGGGGGAAACATGGGCCGCGGCTTGCTCTGTTTCTCTACGCCTGGGGGCACCTCTTCATCCCAACCACTTCCTGTTCAACCTACCGGACGTTTCCTCACGCCATGTCTCATCCGCATCACGCCGCCCCCACCTGGTTCCCGCCACGGCGCTTCGCCTCGTACATCCGTTGATCAGCCATCTCGATCAGCGACTCCGCGGTCGCCCCATCCTCCGGCATGCTGGCCTGGCCCAGGCTGACGGTCACCTGAGTCGTCCTCAAGAATCTGAGCCCCTCCACCTGGGCCCGCACGCGCTCCGCGACCTGGCATGCTATCGCGGCTCCTGCGTCGGGAAGGAGAACGACGAACTCGTCCCCGCCAAACCGCGCGACGAGATCCATGCCGCGCGTGTTCGCCTGGAGCACGGCCGCAACGGTTTGAAGAATGTGGTCTCCTTCGAGGTGCCCCAGGCGATCGTTGCAGACCTTGAAGCGATCGATCTCAATCACCAGCACGGACACGGGCCGATTCTGCCGGCGTGCTCGCGCGATCTCCCGGTGAAGCGCGTCCCACAGGGCGCGACGGTTCGCCAACCCCGTGAGCCCATCGGTCAGGGCGAGCCGGTTGAGCTCGCCGTCCCGCTGCGCCCGCAGGATCGCAAGCCCCGCGATCACGGCAAAGGCTTCCAGCACGTCCCGGCTCTCCTTCGAGAAAGCGTTGACCTCAGGGCTCTCCACGTCCACTACCCCAATGATCCGGTCGTCGACAATCAGCGGAAATGCGGCCTCGGAGCGCGTGGCAGGAGATGCGGCCACGTAGTGGGGATCCTGGGTCACATCGGGCGCATAGTACGGATGCCGGTGGCCGGCGACCCACCCGATCACGCCGCGTTTGCCGACCGCGAGTCGCATTTGCGCCACCGATGGGTCAAGTCCGCGCTGCGCCACCATGTACAGCTCTTGCGCGGGTTCGTCGATGAAGAAGACCCCGCACGTCGGATAACCGAAGACCTCCTGGATCTGGCGAAGCACCTCATCCAGGACCGTCGCCAAGTCGAGCGGCCGCAGCAGCCGCTTCGCCAGCTCGGTCATGGCGGGCATCGCCCGGCCAGCCCGCCACGCGGACGACAAGGATTGGCCGATGGACGCCGCCGGAGACGTCACGGCGCTACCCGGAGGCGCCGTCTTAACTCCCTGCCACCACGGCTCCACCTCATGCGTCATCGCTACTTGGCAGAATGTCTCTACCACCTGGGGGTCGAACTGGGTGCCGGCGCACCGGCGCAACTCTTCGAGCGCTTCCGCAGGCGTGCGCGCCGGCGAGTAGGCGCGATCGTCAAGAATGGCGCTGTAGGCGTCGACGACAGCCAGAATGCGCGCTCCCAAGGGAATAGCCTCGCCCCGGAGCCCATCCGGGTACCCCGCCCCGTCCCACCATTCCTGATGGTGGCGCACGAGCGGCGCGACACGCCCCAGGCGGTCGACCGGGCGCAGGATCTCCGCGCCGACAATCGGGTGTTGCCGTATCACCCGCCACTCCGCGGCGTCCAGGGCGCCTGGTTTCCGCAGAATGTGGTCGGGCACCGCGAGCTTCCCGATATCGTGGAGGAGCCCGGCCCGATAGATGTCCTGCACCTCCGATTCCGTGCATCCCAGGGCCCGTGCCAGCCGGACCGCCCTCGTCGCAATCTGCTCACTGTGGTCGCTTGTGTAGCTGTCGCGGGCATCTACGGTCCTGGCCAACGCGAGCATCATCTCGATGTAAGCGTGTTCGAGATCGTTGTGCAGGTGCGCCCGGCGGATAGCCGTGCCGGCCATCTCGGCCAGGACTTCCAAGAGGCGCACCTCGGCGTCCGAGAAGGGCCGCGCGTCCGGGCGCTTCCAGCGCGCCATCCGGAGCGTCCCGATTACTTCGTCTTCGGATCGTACCGGCACGATGACCAACGGTCCGGCGAGATGATAGGGTGGCCCACCGCCGGGGCCGGGGGATGCCTGGGCACTGAAGTCCGGCGTGACGAAGGTATTGCCCGTCCGCAAAACGAGACCGGAGCGCGTGTGATGCGCCCCGAACACGTGCCCGGGTCCCTCCCGCTCGATCCCCACACTGTAGGCCACCGTGAACTTCTCATGGTCCGGTGCGGCGAAAGCGAGCGCTCCCATATCGGCGCCGAGGAGCTGACGCGCGTGGTCGACGATGATCGGATACATCTCCTGCTCGCTGCGCGCCTCTCGTAACCGGCGGCTGAGGTCATAGAAGGCTTCCAGTTCCGCCGTGCGCTGGCGGGTCGCCGCGGCGAGTTGCAGCCGTTGGGCCGCGACCCCGATCTGTTTCCCAATCGTCTCAAGGAGCACGAGATCATCACGTGCCCATGCCCGAGGTGACGTCGAGAAAACGGCGATCCCCCCGATCACGCCACCCGCGGCGACAACGGGCGCCCGGATGGCGGCGCGAAAGCCGGTCTGCCGGATTGCGGCCGCGAGCGGTCCGGTGTTTGCCGGGGCGTGGTCCAGCCAATCGTCCACCGCGCGCAGCGCGCGGAGATCGACGTTGGTGGCCTGCCGGCCCTTGGCCAGGTTCGTGCAGGCGTCTCGGGAGATACCTTTGAGGACGATCGTCTCGCCCACCCAGATTGCCCCGGCGTCGGCACCGATCGTGCTGATCGTGGTCTCCAGAGCCGCCTCGAAGAGCGCCTCAAGATCCGTGGCAGCCACGGCGGACGCGACGATGGCGTTCAGCGCTTCGAAGCGCGTCGCCCGGAGGTGCACGCCCCTCCCCGCCTGGCCGGTGATGTCCACCATGGCGCCCTCGAGATACGCGGGCGTCCCGTCGTCCGCGCGAACGAGACGAGTGCTCGCCAGGACCCAAATCACAACCCCGTCGCGCCGGCGAAGCGCGCATTCGACGTTCGTCGCCGCACCCTCACGTTCGAGGCGGTAGAGGTACTGGCGGTGCACGGCAGGATCGACATACAGCGCCTCGCCCGTAAGGTCTTGGAGCGCCTCGACATCCGGATATCCGAGCATGTCCAGCCAGGCGCGATTGGCTTCCAGGATCCGGCCGTCCATCGAGGTGCGAAAGAGCCCCACTGGGGCGTTGGTGAAGAGGCTGCGGTAGCGCGCGGCGCTGTCCCCGAGGCCACGGTCGGTGTCATCCGACCTGGCAATGCTGCGTCCCTCACTCTCGGACGTCCTACCGTGACGCGCCGGTAACAACGTGGCGTTCCCCCCAAGGGCAGCCCGCAGCCCAGGGCGGCAGCGTCCTGTCCCCTGGGCGTATCGTGCCCGCCTCACCCGTGTCCGAGACTTGTCGAGTAATAGTCGATCGATCATTTTGGACGAGGCCCGTGTTTGCCAGGGCGGTGCACACCAGCCGCCTCGAGGAATTCCCAAAGGTGCTCGGCAGGAACGGTGCACCGACCACGGAGCAAGCGAAAAGTGTGTGCCCCTACTGCGGGAAGCGCGATCGCGAGCATGTTGTCCCGTACTACGAGGACCAGCAGTGCTACGCCGCACGAATTTCCCCGCGCTTCGAACCTACCGCTCCGTCCGAACGAGCTGCGTCTATGCGACGGAACGGGGATGGGCATACGCGCGGCGCGAGCCAACACATCCCCCGAGGGGGGACCGCAGGGCGCCCGAGGCGGATGTCATCTCGACCGGCGCCCCTTGCTGGATCTCATCACCGTGGACGCGTTCCTCACCCCGGCCCGGACGGGTGACGCTCCGACTCGGATACCCCAGCGGCCTCAAGATCCTGGATGAGCGATGCCTCGGCACGCTTGATATGGGCAGTGACGGCCGCGAGCAACCGCGGAGTATCGCGCGCTTCGAGCGCGTCGATGATTTCCTGGTGTTCGATCTGTTCCTGCCGCAGGCGACGACGCCAGTCGGTGCCCCGGGCGTGCACGCGCCCGATCTGGATGTGGGCGCGCAGGCTGTCGTATAACTCTCCGAGCCTACGGTTCCCCGCCAGTTCCACGAAGAGTTGGTGGAACGCCAAGTTCCGCCGCATGTGTTCCACGACGTCCGCGCGGTCCCCGGCGCCCGAGACCGCCTCCAGCTCCGCACGAAGACGCGCGAGTTGGTCCGGCGTGATGCGGTGCGCGAGCGTTTCCGCCGCCAAAAGCTCGAGTGCGCGCCGAATCTCGAAGACCTCGACGATGTCCTCGGTCGAGAGGTCCGCCACGAAGGTCCCCCGTCTCGGCACGATCTCGACCAGCCCCTCGCTCGCAAGCAGATTCAACGCGTCTTTGAGGGGCGTTCGGCTCACACCCAGCTGTTTGGCGAGTTCGTCCACTCTGAGACGGTGGCCCGGCGGAAACGTCCGCGCGAGAATCTGCTCCTTCAGCGTGCGATAGACGGTGTCGGTGAGCCGCTGCACGGTCAACGGCGACAGCGCGGGCACGGCCAAACGCACGTCCCGACGCCGACCGTCCCGTGTTCTCTGGCGGGCCCTGGCCGCGCCTGTCACGCGCCCGCCACCATCGACGGCCGGACTGCGGCCAGATACCGCTCGAGCTCCGCGACGTCGTGGTCGTCCAACGCCGCCGCCTGCGGGTCTCGTGCGAACTTCGTGCGAAGCACGCCCCGCCGCCAGAGGACCTCCTTGGCAAAGGCCACGCCGTACTGACTGCCGAGCACCAAGAGCGGCAGGAGGCGCAGGTGTAGCGCCTCGGCCTCGTCCCGCTGTCCTTCCCGGTAGAGCGTATAGGTCCGCACCTGGACATCGACAAGCGCGCAATTGGGCATATTCCCACACGCGCCGCGGTCCAATTCACCGAGGAGCCAAATCCCGTTGAGGCCGCCGAAGACGCCGTCGAGCCGGTCACCGGCGGCGCGGAGCAGCGCGGTCATGCGGTGTCCGCCGGGGTTGACCTCCTCCTTCACGTATCGAATCGTCGGTGCGCGCTCGATCAGCCGGACGAGCGACGGGATCGCCAGCGGGGTCCCGAGCGGAGGCTCCGCGTTCTGGATGATCACCGGCCGCCCGTCGGCCGCGTCCGCCACCGCCTCGTAGTACGCGTGCACGCCGGCTTCACCGGAGCGGCGGACATAAGGCGGCAACGCCATGACGTCGTCGGCGCCGTGCTCGATCGCGTGCCGTGTGAACCCCACGGCCGCATGGCTGCTCACGCCGTTCACGCTCACGATCACCGGCACTCGGCCGTGCACCCTGTCGAGGACGGCCTCCGTGACCTGCATCCGCTCCGCATCGGAGAGCGTAAAGAACTCGCTGGCGCCTTAGAATATCGCCGTGGAGCTTGGATGGATACCGGCGTTGCCAGCACTAGCCGCGCCGATGGGCGTGGACATTCTAGCGGAGTAGTGAGTACCGGGATCGAATGTCCACATGGACACAATGCATGACGTTGCGGACTTTATTCGAACTCGGAGGCGACCGAATGCCGGCCCATCGTCCTGAAGAGTTGGACCTCTTGTTGGCTGAAGGTTCGAACGCGGGTCAGGTTGACCCTCTTGTGGCGCTTTACGAGCCGGAAGCTGTCTTGATTTGCAGCGGACAAGTGGCGACGGGGACGCACGCGATCCGCGAGGTCTTCCGTGCGCGTGGAATCGGTCACCCGTCCCTCAGGTTACAGGTGAAGACCATCGCTCAGGCCGGTGACATGGCGCTGACGTCCGCCAAGTGGGACGCACTCGGCCCGGACGGCAATCCCATTGACAGTATTTACAGCGTCGAGGTATCTCGTCGGCAGGCAGACGGGACATGGCGGTTCGTCATCGACGTGATGAACCTTGAATGGCTAAAGCGTACCGATACTTGAGACCCTCGACTGTATCGGTCTCTGCATTTTCGTTCGCTGCAGTTGCAAGTGAATACGTAAGTGACGTAGCCCCATGCGAAATCACCGTCGATTATGAGCCTCCGATCAGGCGTGCCTGCGTAACGAAGACCGTAATGGACGTTCCCGTTCAGTGGGGGGAAGCAGGGAAATCCTTGTTTCCCTGGACGTCGTCTCACGGATGTTTCGGTGGAGTCCCATGTTTCGCTTCAGTATCTGGACAACATCTCAATTTGGATTTCAGTGGTTTGCACCAGGGGACATGGGGGATGCTGCCGGCACTCCCCCAGGGCACACTCCGCGTAGTGACCTCACCATCGAGGGCAGGGCCGATCGTGAGGAAGGTGCCATCTCCCGAGTAACGCGCTATTCGGCACGACCTCACTTCGCGAAAGATGGTGTTACCGGATGTCGATAACCTGCTCTGGGACAGTGAGCTTGCCTCAGACTTGTCCGCGTCTCCCGACAAAGACGTGATACGTGACGGCGTCCCAGGCATTATGAATGCCTATAAAGAGCAGCAGCAGCATTGCCGCCCCAACGCCAAACGGGGCCTCGTGTGCGTGGAGGCGAGCCGCGCATGCCGATGCCACCAGTATTACGTACGCCGCGAAGGGTAGCAGAACATGCAACAGCCAGTCCTCGAGGTCGGGGTGGTGTACGCTTTGTACTCGCAGACGCCGAGCCACGATGACAGCGTATACTACCCCGCTCAGGCCTACTAAGCCCCAAAGAATCGCGGCGGTGCTGATGTCGTTCCATGGAGCGCTTAGAACAGCCGACAGCAGCAACACGATTCCGAAATGAACGATCGTAGGCGTCGCAAACGCGCTGCCGGCCTGCGCCAGACCCGGTGCAATCGGCATGTCCGCGATGAGGGTAATGACGACAAACTGCAGTCCGATCAGCGCGCCAGCAGATGCGCCCACGATGACGTAGAAGTTCTCCCATGCTGTGAGTGTTGTCATCTCACCACCAATCTTGTTTGGCTGCTCGCCGTGAACTAACGATACCTCACAGTACGAATGGGGTCAGACCGAGAGTGGAGTCTCTTGACGCAGTCTGGCGATGTCCCTGGTCGGTGCAGTGCCGAAGAACCGGCCGTAGTCTCGACTGAACTGCGACGCGCTCAGATATCCAACGAGGCGGCTTGCCGCACCGGCGTCCATTATGTTGGACAACATGAGGCGCCTCGCCTCCTGCAGGCGCAGCACCTTTTGGTAGTGCAGCGGGCTCATCGACGTGACGGCCTTGAAGTGCTCGTGGAACGAGGAAGCACTCATGTGTACCATCGCGGCCAAGTTTTCGACCCGCATGGGCTGGGAGAAGTTGGCCCGCAGCCAAGAAATCGCCTTGGCCACGCGGTGCACGCTGGACTCCGCCAAGCCCATTTGCGCCACGCGAACGCCCAGGGAACTACGCAGGAACCGGATCAAGATCTCGTCCACCACAAGCGGGGCGAGCAGTTCAGCGTCCCCGGGCTGTGCCAGACATTCCACTAGCCTGGTCGCGGCATTGATGATGCTCGCATCGGCTGGAAGGACGTACACGGCGCGCCTCTCTTGGACCGGAGGGAGACCGTGCGGATACACCTTCAACACCAACTCGGCAATCTTCTGGGGGTCGAGGTCCAGCCTGAATCCGAGGTACGGTTCGGAATAGCTGGCCTCCGTGATCTGGGCGGCAATTGGGAGAGCGACCGAGTAGACGAGCATGCGCGACGGGTCGTACTCGTAGACGTCCTGCCCTACGATGACGGTCTTCGCGCCTTGTGCGATGATGCACAAGGACGGCAACTGGATGGCGTGCACGCAGTCCGTATGTATTCGTGAAAAGCGGCTCGCGTGCAAACCGGGGATGCGAAGATCAAACGTACCGTCGTGAGGGGCATAGGCGGCAATCAAGCGTGCCAACCTGGTCACACCCGGTTCGCCTGGGCCCTCACCGTCACGTGCCTGTCGGGAAAGACGCATCCTGGTCGGATGATCTTCAAGATCTTGAGGAAAGCTCCTCCGCAGTCGTAACGGCGCCCATCTGCGGCCCAACTGCTTCACCCCCTTCGCACGACCGCGTTCGCTGGTACCTTGGCGGCAACGGCCAACTGGACACGCGACGGTGTCGTGAACTAGGAGCTTGTTGTGCGCGGCACAAGTTTGATCGTCGCGGATCGGGCCTTAGGGCTTACGATGGTGCCGACGATGCTTGCGGCGTAGCGGCGGTATTTGGTGCGGTACGCTGCGTCGATCTGGTCGTTGATACCGGGATCGGCGTCCACGAAGGTGACGTCTCTGTCAATGCCCCCGGCCCAGATTCGGCCCTCGTGGCGTACCTGAGTCCCACGGAACCAGGCGCCGGTGCGTCCGTTCACGGATCGGACGTAGATGTCGTCGCCGTGGCGGACGACCCAAACCGTCACCGGCTTTCGCAGGGTGCCGTCGCGTCGGAGTGGTGCGATCTCCAGTTCTTCCACACTTCCGATCTTGTTGAGCTCGTTGCGCGTCCACGTTGGCATCGGCGCATCTCCTTTTTGGCTTTCTCCGCTTTGGGGGCGCTTTAGCCGAGCCCGAGTGCCCGCATCCGAACGCCGAGCAGGATCAGGGGGCGCTCGCTAATCATTTCGGGACCTCGCGAAATCTCTTAGTAGCGCTCCGCGTCGCTCTGAGGCGCCTGAGACCAAACCTCGCTGCGTTGGCCGTCGATGGTCGCGCCACCGAAATAGAACATTGTGCTAGCGGCGACGAAATCCGCCGGGGAAGCAAGCTTCGGCGTGCTGGCCTCGTTCAGCTCGGTCATCTGTTCCTGAGTGAGCGTCATGTCGAGCGCCGCGACGTTGTCGTCAAGCTGATCGAGCGTGCGCGCGCCAATGATCGGCGACGTGACGCCAGGACGGGCGCGCAGCCAGGCGAGAGCCACGCGCGCGACCGTGGTGTCGAGTTTGCCGGCAATGCGGCCCATCAGGTCGAGCAGCGTGTAGGTGCGCTCGTCGAGGAGATTGACGATCCGTGCTCCGCGACCTGGTGCATGCTTGCCGTGATCTTCGCGCTTGTACTTCCCGCTGAGGACGCCGCCCTTCAGCGGGCTCCAGGGTGTGACGCCAAGCCCGAGCTCCTGCGCCATCGGGATCAGCTCGCCCTCAACCGTCCGTTGGAGCAAGGAGTACTCGATCTGCAGGGCGATCAGCGACGGGTAACCGCGGAAATGTGCGAGCGTCTGCGCCTGCGCGACCTTCCACGCCGGCGTATCGGAGAAGCCGATGTAGCGCACCTTGCCCTGTTGCACGAGCGTGTCGAGCGCCGCCATCGTTTCTTCGACGGGCGTGAAGCGGTCCCAGAAGTGCATCCAGTAGAGATCGATGTAATCGGTCTGCAGCCGACGCAGCGATTCTTCGCATTGGGCGATGACGCCTTTGCGGCTCGCGCCGCCGCCATTCGGGTCGCCGAGAAACATGTTGCACATGAACTTGGTGGCGATAACCAGACGGTCGCGTTTCTTGGGATCACGGGCCACATGGTCGCCAATGATCTTTTCGGAGTGGCCTTTGGTGTAGGCATTGGCCGTGTCGATGAAATTGCCGCCCCGGTCGATGTAGTGGTCGAGGATGCGCATGGAGTCCGACTCGCTCGAACCCCAGCCCCATTCCTCACCGAAGGTCATGGCGCCCAGGCAGAAAGGGCTAACGCGGAGACCGGAATGGCCCAAGGTGACGTAGTGATCGAGGGACATGACTCTCTCCTTTCTAATGGCGGCGACTCCTGTTCAGAGCCAGCGCTTCAAAACGTGATCAGGACCTTGATCGCTTCCCGGTCGTTCATCGCCCGGTAGCCGTCGGGCACCTCGTCGAGGTGCACGACCCGATCGAAGACTCGACCGGGTTCGATCTTGCCCTCAAGGACGTCCGGCAGCAGTTCCTCGATGTACGCGCGGCACGGTGCGGGCCCGCCGCCGACGGTAACGTTGTTGTAGAATGCCGGCTGCGACGCGGGCATCGTCTCGTTCTGGGGGACGCCGACGCGGCCGACTGCACCACCCGGACGGGCGATACTGATCGCCGTACGCATCGACTGCTCCAGGCCGACACACTCAAGGACGGAGTGGACGCCGGAGCCTCCGGTAAGCTCACGCACACGCTCGACCGCCTCATCGCCTCGCTCGCTGACGACGTCTGTGGCTCCGAACTCTCGCGCCAGCGCGATCCGGTCGGGGTGGCGGCCCAGGAGGATGATCCGCTCGGCGCCGAGGCGCCGGGCGGCTATCACGCCGCACAGACCGACGGCGCCGTCGCCGACGACAGCCACCGTTTTCCCGGGGCCGACCTTCGCGGCGACGGCGGCATGATGGCCCGTCCCCATCACGTCTGAAAGCGTGAGAAGTGACGGCAGCAACGCCTCGTCAACGCCCGCCGGCAGGACCACGAGTGTTCCGTCTGCCTGGGGGACGCGCACGGCCTCGGCTTGCGCTCCACCAACCTGACCTATGCCGAAGAACCCTCCGTGGATGCACGATGTGTGGAGTCCTTCATGGCAGAAGACGCAGGTGCCATCGGAGTACGCGAACGGCATAACAACGATATCCCCGACTTTCAGCGTGCGGACGTCGGCACCGACGGCTTCGACGACACCGACGGCCTCGTGCCCCATTGGGCGGCCGGTCTCGCTGTGTTCCCACGTCTTGTACGGCCAGAGATCGCTGCCGCAGATGGCGGCCCGCCTGACCGCGATGACGACGTCGGTCGATTCGATCAGGCGGGCGTCGGGGACGGTCTCGATACGAACGTCGCCGGCGCCGAACATGACAGTTGCGCGCATAGGATCTTACCTCCGGTATTTGGCCATCGCAGTCGGCCGGGACGGCTGAGTGTATCCGGCCTAGAGTCCGGCCTGGTATAGGTCGTCGCTGACTTTCTCCATCCAGTCTACGGTCTTGCCGTCGAGCTGTTCCTGAATGGCCATGTGCGTCACGGCCTTGGTCGGTGTCGCACCGTGCCAATGTTTTTCGCCCGGCGGGAACCAGACCACGTCACCTGGTCGAATTTCCTCGATCGGGCCTCCCCATTGCCGTGCATGGCCGCAGCCAACGCCATAATCGGGGTCTGGCCCAGCGGCTGCGTGCGCCATGCCGTCCGAGCGCCGGGCTCGAATGTAACACTGGCGCCGGTCGCGCGTGCCGGATCGGGTGCCTGGAACAGGGGGTCGATGAGGACAGCACCGGTAAGATACTCAGCCGGTCCTTTGCCGGAAGACGGTGAGCCGGATCTGCTGATGTTCATCTCGTGAACCCACCCCGTTTAGCGCAGACACTTGCGGCGGCGCGTTCAGCGGCCGACCCGCTGCTGCAGTTGTGCAGGGTACCGGGCCCCGTGCACGGTGATTCTTGCGGCGGCGTCCGCGAGCTTCCGAAGGTCGTCCATCGTGAGCTCGACGGTGGCTGCGCCCAGGTTCTCCTCAAGACGATGGAGCTTCGTGGTGCCCGGAATCGGGACGATCCATGGCTTCTGCGCGAGAAGCCACGCGAGCGCGATCTGCGCCGGCGTCACCTGCTTCTCCGCCGCGATGCGGGTCAGCAGATCGACCACAGCCCGATTCGCCTTTCGATTCTCCGGTGTGAAGCGCGGGACGATATTGCGAAAGTCGGTGCTGTCGAAGGTGGTGGTCTCGTCGATCTTCCCCGTGAGGAAACCCTTCCCCAGCGGGCTGAAGGGCACAAAGCCAATCCCGAGCTCCTCGCAGGCCGGCAACACTTCCGCCTCAGGCTCTCGCCACCACAGCGAGTATTCGCTCTGGATCGCCGTGATCGGCTGCACCGCGTGGGCGCGCCGGACCGTCTGTGCGCCCGCTTCGGAAAGCCCGAAGTGCTTGACTTTCCCCTCTTGGATCAGATCCTTCACCGCACCCGCAACGTCCTCAATCGGCACGTTCGGGTCCACGCGGTGCTGGTAGTAGAGGTCGATCGCCTCGACGCGGAGCCGCTTGAGCGAGCCCTCGGTCACCTGCCGGATGTACTCGGGCCGGCTGTTGAGGATCTGTCGCTGATCGCCCGGTTGGAGCGCGAATCCGAACTTGGTGGCGATCACCACGTGGCTGCGGAAGGGCTCTAGCGCCTCGCCCACGACCTCCTCGTTTACCATAGGGCCGTAGATCTGGGCGGTATCGAAGAACGTCACGCCGCGGTCGACAGCAGCCCGGATGAGCGCGACCGCCGCTTGCTTGTCCGTGGCTGGTCCGTACCCGTGGCTCAGGCCCATGCAGCCGAGCCCAAGAGCCGAAACTTCCAAGTTGCTGTTTCCAAGTCTACGCTTCTGCATTGTGGCGTCCTCCAAGCGAGAATTGCACCGACTGTCGGCGCCGCCGATAAGACTGCCAAGTTCCTGCTCGCCTTATGGTGAAGCATAGTCTGCCGGCGCCCCTGCCGGTTGCCTATTCCACCGCAATGCTTGCCAGATTCTCCGAGACTCTCCGCCTCAGGTCGAAGGTGAGTGGCCAATGATCATGTTGTGTGGTGTCGGCTACGGCATGCGGGACTCTTCAGAAAAGATTCGGAGACTCCCGGTCAGGGATCGCGCCAGGTGAGCCGCGATTGTACCGGGAAAGTCGATCATGCGAAATCTCGGCTCACTGCGAAATTCGTGAGACGATTGCAAAAAGGGTGAGAAACGACACCGTTCGGGCGTAGCGACGAAGCTGCGCGTAGACCTCAAGACAGACTTGTACGTACCACGTGGTCTCGGCAAAGGGAGGCACTCCGTTGTAGCGTCGCACCGCACCTGATCCCGCGTTGTACGCGGCGGGCGCAAGCGGCCGGCTCTGGAACGTGAGATAGTTCAAGCGCAGTACCTCGGCCGCACCGGGCAGGTTCCCCCACGGATCGCGCGGGTCGACGCCGGCCGCAGCCGGCGTCCCGGCATCAGTTGCCCAAATCCCATCGCCCCCGCCCAACTCACGCTCGAATGGTTGAACCGGCTCTCGACGTGGATCACCGAAACGAGCAGCCTGGGATCGAGCCCCTCACGTTGCGCCGCCACCACCATGGCCTGCCTGATTCATCGCGCCTGCGCGTCGGTGAGGTGCGGGTTGCTCGCGCGGGGCAGCCCGGCCACGAGCAGCCACGTGCTGGCCCCCGGGTGGACCGGCACCGCCACGGCGGTCAACCGGTCCAGCCATGCCTCGGCGACGTGCGCTTCCTCGATGCTGTGCGGGCGGTCGAGGGTCACGCGAAACCACATTCGCGCGTCCCGGGTCCGCCCGGCGGCAACCGCAGCGACGCCAGCCCACAGGACGGCCAGCGCGCTGCTCGGGGCGCTGTTGGCTACCAGCGTGAATGCTTGGAGCGCGTGGACGGGCGCGCCGGCACGGGACGAGGCGATGCCGGTCCGGAGAAGACCGTCAAGCGCCGGTATGGCCCCGTGGGGCGGCAGCGCCGCACTTCCGAGTAGCAAGATCGCCGATAGGAAACTACAGAGACTGCCTCGTGAGAGTCGCACACCTGCGAGCATATGCAGGCACACCGAGTGTGACTGGGACCATGGCTTGGCCACCGCGAGCACTCTAGGCTTCCGATCCGCCACGGTCGATTTCTTGCCTTCAACTACGGTGCGTAATGCGTGCTCACGCCGCAACCGCTCGCCACAAGGATACGAGCACCGTCGAACATGATGGATCTGTATGCAGGCCAACGAGAGAACACGTTTGCGCGGTGGCGCGGAACGTAGAGCGTCGGCTATCAGCGTCCCGCGAATCCGGACATCGTAACGCGTCTCGCCATCGGCGCAACGATACGAACTGGTCGTGTGCAGCGCTTGAGACAGGGAGCGAGAAAGGAGCATACGGAAGTTTGCGCGCCTCTCCACCGGCTCGTGAGCCAACGACACGAAATTCTGCTGCTTCACCGCTCGCCCACCGAGAGTGCCTATTGGCATGCCGTTGCTTGCTGGTGCGTTGCATCCGGGGGAACTCGTGTTGGAGCGGCTCTGCGAGAAACTCAGGAGGAAACGGGCCTTGCGGGCGACCGCCTTATTGACCTTGAGCATCGACATGGCTGTCACGTCGAGGAACCACAAGTACCATCAGCGAATTAAAGCTGCCAGATGGGAAATCGAGCCTTGGCCTGATGTCCGATGGGATGCCAATGCTTCTATCCTGAATATACGTCGTCTCGGATGATAGGTGTTCCGGGCGGTTGTTCGGTTCCACGACATTCATTGCCAATGCACCTCACCGATGAGGATAATCGTATCTCCGAACCGTTTCCGTGGCTGCTCATGAGGCAGCGTTGAGCAAGGAGGTGAAGTTTATGGTCACACGGAGATACAAGACTATCACGCGGCGGCGGCTATTGCGCGCGGCCGGGGCCGGCGCTGCCGGAGCCGCGCTGTACCGGCTTGGAGTACCGGGGGTGCGGATGGCGTCCGCGCAAGGTGCTCGGACGATGACGATCGGTCTGTGGGCCGATGTGATCAGCCTAGACCCCTACGACAGCAACGACAACCTCTCTCCTTCAATCGCGCGCCTGGTGTACGACGGGTTGCTGGGGTTTACGCCCGAAGAGATGAAGCTTCGCGCGGAGCTGGCGACGTCGTGGGAAGTCTCGAAAGACGCGCGCGTGTTCACGTTTCACCTGCGCCAAGGGGTAAGGTTCCACGACGGGACACCGTTCAACGCAGCCGCGGTGAAGGTGAACCTGGACCGCGCCCGAGACCCGGGCAACAAGCTGAAGCGGGCCAGCCTTTACGAGCCCATTTCGTCCGTCGACGTCGTCAACGACTCGACGGTACGTCTGACTCTGCATAGCCCCTTCGGCGCCATGCTCTACGCGCTCGCCCACATGGCCACGCGCATGATTAGCCCGACCGCTCTCGCCAAGGGCGCAGACTACGTCGCGCGCAACGCGGTCGGCACCGGCCCGTTCAAGTTCGTGAGTTGGGCGCCGGGCCAGCAGGTCATGCTCGAACGGAACCCGGACTTCTGGCAAACCGGCCAGTCGCGGGTGGACCGGCTCGTGATCAAGCCCGTCCCCGAGGACGCCGTGCGCGTGCCGATGCTGTTGAGCGGCGAAGCGCAATTCGTCTATCCGATCCCTGGGGTGCAGGTGGACACGGTCTCCAAGGCGCCCGGGGTTACCATTCAGAAGCGATGGAGCATTTACCAGTACTACGTCGCGATGAACTGCCAGCATGAGCCGTTCCGGGATGTCAGGGTGCGTCAGGCGATGAACTACGCCGTGGACAAGGACGCACTTGTCAAGATCGTGCTACGGGATTTCGGCCGACCGCTGGAGGCGCCGATGGCGCCCGGTGTCGCCGGGTACTCCCCGGTCCAAGCGGGCGGCTGGCCGTACGATGTGGCCAAGGCGAAAGCGCTGCTGACCGAGGCGGGTTTCCCCAGGGGCTTCGAGACGACCCTTTGGTCGACCAACCAAACGGAAAACATGCGCGTCGGGGAGATGCTCCAGCAGATGCTGGCGAAGGTGGGCGTAACCGTGCACCTCGCCCCGATGGAGGCCGGGACGCTAACCGCGGTTCGCTTCAAGCCGATCAGCGAGAACCAGTCGCAGATGAACCTAGTCGGCTGGTCGTCGTCCACGGGGGACGCCGACTGGGCGCTCCGACCGCTCTACGGAGGGGCATCGTGGGTGCCCACGCTGTTCAACCTATCGTTCTATAAGAATCCGCAAGTCGACACGCTGCTTGGGGACGCGCTCGCAACCGCCGACCAGTCGAAGCGTAACGCGGACTATGCAGCGATCAACCGGCAGATCTGGAACGACGCGCCGTCGGTCTTCTTGTACAACTCGCAGATCATCGCGGGCGTCCGGAATGGCGCCACGGGCGTGTACGCGACGCCGGATGGTACGGTGGATCTGCGCGAGGCGGGACTGACGGGTACATAGATTCTGCCGGGGGCGCTGTAGCAAAGGGTCTCGATCCCTTTGGGGGCCCATATTGTGCCTCCAATCGGGCCAGGATACGGGCAAGGCACACGAGGCTGGCCCAAGAGGCGCGTCTTTCCCTTGCCGCCCAGAGATACCGCCATACCCTATCTGCATGCACCTCATACCGCGCCCAGTCCGCCCCACCGCGCCGCTCGTGGACGCGGCCGCGTACACGTGGTTTGGTTCGACAATAAGATGGTCCTGCGCTGTCGATCAGCTGAACGACTGGTGTCCGCGAAGAGCAACGACGGCGGGTGGCAGGAAAACTGCGCCGCAATCCTAACCTTAAGCCTCACAGTGATCGAGAAGGCAGGGAGCACGGGTGGGACCGGTCATCATTCTAGACAAGTCGACCTTCCAATCGCTGTCACGCCGGGAGCACGTTCTACTTCATAAGCACTTCACGGAGAATCTTACTCCCATACTCGCGATGGAACTCCTCGGCGATCTTGCGAAACAGCCAAAACGCCAGCGTCGGAAGAAATCGGCTGAGAGTCAAGTCTCCGAAATCGCGGGGAAGTTCGGTGGGAGCGGCCCAGTGACGAACGTTGACTATCTGACGCTCGTCTACACCGCATTGTTGGGCGCTCCGGTTCCGACAACCGGTCAAATCATCCCCGAAAACGTCACGCACGTACAGGGACCGGGCGGCTCACGAGGCGCGCTCATCGGCCCCTCAGCTTTCAATCGAGCATTGCTCCAGTGGAGCGGAGGGCGATTCTCGGAATTTGAAAGAGAGCTCGCGGATTACTGGCGACAGATCACGAAGGGCATCAGCCTAGACGCGTTCCGGAGCCGACTCGACACGCACCACATCACACTACCTCACGTTGAGCAGCTAGAGCATCTGACGCCCACAGCGGATGGGCTCCTCGCCACACACACTCTCCAAGATGCGTGGTTGGAGTGGCTCCTTGGTCAACTCTCGCTCCCGGCCCCTTACGAAAGGGCGATCTGCGCACGGTGGAGATCCCGTATCAGCTCGCTTCTCAGAGACTTTGCTCCGTATGCTTGGTTCGTTCTACGGGCGACCCTCGTGCTGCTGCTCGCGACACGCTACAACCTCGTCCGGTGGCGTCCAACGAGTCTGCTCGACGTCCAATACCTCTACTACCTTCCCTTTTGCATGGTGTTCGCCTCAGGCGACCTTGTCCATCAAGCTCTCGCACCGTTGCTTCTTCGGCCCGACCAAAGTTTCGTCGCTGGCGACAAACTCAAAGCCGACCTCCGCAGATTGGTAGATGAACTCGACCACATGGATGACCGGCACCGGGAGATGCTAAGCTTCGCACTGGGCGTCTACCCCACACCAGCCAGGGGGTCGGTTGTATATAACCTCTGGAAGAAGCACATGAGACCGTGGGGCCCCGGAAGTGGCAACCGCGCTACGAGCCTTTCGAGTGCCGATCAGGAGGAAGCCATTCGATGGGTTGAGCAGATGGTTCGTGACGCCGAAACTGCACAACGGTGGAAATAGGCGTGCCATCCGGTTCCTGTGGTGGTGCTGGCGGAACGCCAAGGGCGGCAAGCGTATCCATGATACGGTCCGAAACGTCGTCCGCGTCGTGAGCCTCACGGTCCGTAAATGCGTAGCTTGCGCCCTACGTCGGCGCTGCTTCGCGCAGATGCCACAGGCAGCGTTCTCGACTGCGCCGTCAGCTCCAGGAGCGGCGTCCACTGCCCACGTACGCTTCCGCCCGTTGGCCGCGGTTGCCGCTGAGCAGTCGCAAAAGCAGCGTCTGGCAGATACTCGCGCAGCGCCCACCGCAGCAAACTGGAGATGCTGATCCCGGAGTTCTCGACGAATCGCGTCACGGCATCCGAGATGCGGCGATAGGGGTGATGGTCGAGGTTCAACCGAAGCTGGAGCTTCCGGTACGTGCCCACCGCATTACTCACCCGCAGTCATTTCCGTTGCGCGGTCACGCGACCTCTGCCGGGCGTTCATCATGAGGACATACCGGTAGAAGCCCCGGACATTCGCCCACCTTGGTTCCGCCACCCAGCGGCTCCCGGGGAAGGCGCCCAGAAGCTCCGCACGAAGCCACTCGGAGCCGCCGCCTGTGAGCAACAGGACACGATTGGGCATCATGTCGCCAGCAAACGGGTCCGAAGAACCAACGTGAAGACCCCCCTGTAATGCCGGGCGGCCCGCTCCCAGCCGTCGATCAGTTCCGGCCGCCGTTCGCCTTGACGACCTGACCATTGATCCAGCCACTCTCTGGGCTCGCCAGGAAGGAGACGACGCGGGCGATGTCGTCGGGCTGGCCGAGACGGCCGAGCGGGATGTCGCTCGTCAGGCGCTGGATGAGCTCTTCAGACCTGCCGGTCAGGAACAGCTCTGTTGCGACCGGCCCGGGCGCGACAGCGTTGACGGTAACGCCGCGGGGGCCAAGTTCTTTCGCGAGGACATGGGTCATCGCTTCCACTGCCGCCTTGGTCGCCACGTAGACACCATGGTTGGGAAGGTAGTGGCCGATGATGCTCGTCGAGAGATTGATGATGCGCCCCCCGTCACGCACTCGCTTGGCGCCCTCGCGCATACCGTTGAAGGTACCGGTGAGATTGACAGCGACTAGGCGCTGGTAATCCTCGTCGGCGACCTCCGCCAACGGCGAGAGCTTAATGATCCCGGCATTGTTCACCAGCACGTCGATTGGCCCGCACTCGGCCTCCGCCTGGTCGAAGAGCGTCCTCACTGCCGATTCAACGCTAAGAACAGTGGTCACCGTGGTCGAGCCCGGCGTCGTCTGCATGCCTTGCTCGTTCGTCAGAGACGCAGTGTACCCTCTCGTCGGAAACGCGGGAACAGATCTTTCCAGAGAATGCCCGGTCCTCTGCGACCACTTCGGCGGACCACGCAGCGTAACCGATACGGCCAGGAGGCGTTGCGCCCATCGACGAAAAAGGCGCTCACATCGTGCCGCATCGAGCAATTAGCATACGGGTTCGCGTGCGCGCCCGCGTCGTCGAGCTGGCTTTTGTCGAGTGCGATCTCACGAGGACAGACTTCGCGGTCGATCGGCATCCACCCGACGCACCTGTCCGCGGTACTCTCCGGACGTCACCCACCTGGGCCCAAGGTGCGCCGCCTACTCCAAGCGGCGTTCCAAAAGACGTTGGCAGAGGTATTCGAAATCGAAGAGGCAGGCGTTCAGCCGACGAACGGTGGCTCCAACTTAGGAGAGCCTGAGCCCACGGGCCCCCGTGATTGAGCCCTCACGCGACGGATGCTTGTTTGTGGGGTCCCCGAGGCGCGATCCGTTCAGGTCGATCTGGTGTGGGAGCCTCCGTGGGATCCGGCGATGATGTCCGATGACGCGAAGATCCAACTGGGATGGGCGGTGTAGGCAGGTGACAGCGACGCGCGCGGTTCGCGGGAGAGTTCGGATACGATCGCGCCGTTGCAGCGCCCGTTGACGTTGATCCCCCGAACCGGCACGGCTAGGACCGGAATCACGCCGGTCCCAGGCAAGGGCAAAACCGTTGTCTCTCGCATGGCGGTCTTTGGGCATGTGAATGGTGATGGAATCGTCCAGGTGCTTCCGTCCGTTTCCGCTCGGGCTCACGCGGGCTGATTCGTTGCCATCGTCTATAGCCGTGCGATTGTCCCGCGTCCCGATGGGTGCGCGCCGATAGATGTATACTCCCCATCCCGAGTCGTCGCGCCCGCTTGACCCGCTCACGCGGGCCGCCCGTTCCGCGCTCGGCACAAACTATCTGAGTCGGCTGCTAAGGTTCGTGCGGAAGGGGCTTGGAGAGAACCTTACGACCGTGCGGCTCGACGAAGCAGCCGCCCTGGTTGCTGAGGCATTAAGCGTTGAGTACGCGGCAGTGTACGAGTCGAGGCCCGATGACTCCGGCCTGGTCATGCGTGCTGGCAGGGGGTGGCCGGAGGGCGTTATCGGCTATGCCGTTGCCGAGCCCGGCGTGGCATCGCTTCCCGGCTATACGGTGATGAGCAACGCCTCCACCGTTGCAGAAGACCTTGAGCGGGACGGACGATTTCAAGACGGAGTGCTTGAGGCGCTGGGATGCCGGAGTGCCCTGTGCGTGCCACTCCACGAGCAGGGTCCCCCGAGCGGCGCGTTGCTCGTCGCATCGGCCGACCGTCGGGTGTTTACCGCCGATGACGTCAGGTTTCTAGAAGCGGCCGCGAGTGTAATGACCGTCATGCTGAACCGCGTCCACTCCACCACCTCACTTCGGGCCAGCGAAGCGATCCTCGGAGCCCTACTCCACGTCTCTCCCACGGCAATCGTCGGGCTCGATCTTGCCGGAAACATTACGCAGTGGAACATGGCTGCGGAACGGCTGTTCGGCTGGGAGGCGTCTGAGGTGCTCGGTCGGCCGCTGCCGTCGAAGGCGGACGTAGAGGACGATTTCCTCACGAAGTGTGCGCAGATCGTGGGTGGCGAGGAGTACGGGGCCGATGAATACGGTGCGGTGAACTTCCGGTATCATCGCAAGGACGGATCGCCGGTCAACCTCGTCGGCGCGGTCATGCTGGTGCGAGACCGTGGCTCGGCACCTCTTGGCGTGCTGGCCGTGGTAGCCGACGTGACGGCGCTGCAGCAGGCCGAGGGTGCCTACCTGCAGTTTCGCGAGATCCTCGATTCGACGACCGATTTCGTGATGATCACGGACGTCCCGGGCCAAGGGATGTACATCAACTGGGCGGGGCGCCAGATGCTCCGCCTCCCAGGCGACGCCGACGTCTCCGGGTTCACGGTCGCCGATGCCTATCCCGAGCGTCTGCGCATGTGGGTACTGAACGAGATGCTTCCCAAGGCAGTCCGGGATGGGGGCTGGAGTGGCGAGATGGTGCTCCAGGCTCGTGACGGTGCGGAGATCGACGTGTCGCAGGTGGTCCTGGCGCACCTCGGTGCCGACGATACGGTGAAGTGTTACTCGATCGTCGCCCGCGATATCACTGAGCGCAAGCGGATTGAAGCGCAACTGGCCCAACTCGCGAACCACGACACGCTGACGAATCTCTATAACCGACGGCGGCTGGAAGAGAGCTTGGAGCAGGCCCTGCTTGAGTCACGCCGATACGGGACCCATGGGGCCCTCATGCTCCTTGATCTGGACCAGTTCAAGGACGTGAACGACAGCCTGGGCCACCCCGCCGGCGACGAGATGCTCAGATGGATGGCGGCCATCCTACGTGACCGGATGCGCAAGAGTGACGTGATCGGGCGTCTGGGAGGGGATGAGTTCGCGGTGCTCTTACCGCACACGGACCCGGCCGACGCGCTGAAGGTAGCCCACGAGGTCCTGGAGAGCGTTCGCAACAGCGGGCTTGTGATTCAGGGGACACCCCTTAGCATCACCGCGAGCGCCGGGATTGCCCTGTTCCCCGCTCATGGGAGCATACTGGAAGAACTGCTGTCGCGAGCGGACATCGCGCTGTACGAGGCCAAAGGGAACGGCCGTAATCGGGTGGAGGTGTACAGGCACGGGGGGAGCGCCGAGCGGGAGAGCCAGGTGCGCTTACGGTGGAACGAGCGGGTTCGGACTGCGCTCGACCAAGATCGGTTCCAGTTTGAGATGGACCCGATTCTCGCGCTCCGGACGGGGGCCGTCGCACAGTACGAACTGCTGCTCCGCATGGTGGGGGACGATGGTGAGCTGATCCTCCCGGCCCAATTCCTCGACACCGCAGAGCGATTTGGACAGATCCAGGAGATCGACCGGTGGGTCGTGCGGCGCGCGATTCGCCTCATCGCCGACGCGCGGCGCCTCGGCCGCGACCCGACATACGCGATCAACCTCTCCGGCCGCACTCTCACCGATCCCGATTTGCTACCGTTCATTCGGGAGGAACTGAGCGCAGCGGCGGTGCCGCCTGGCCGCCTGCTGTTTGAGATTACGGAGACGGTCGCGATCGCGAACCTTGCGCACGCCGAGGCTTTTGTCACGGGTATCAAGGCCATTGGCTGTCGGTGCGCGTTAGACGACTTCGGGGTGGGGTTCTCCTCCTTCTACCACCTCAAGTACCTTCCCGTGGACTATCTGAAGATCGACGGGGCTTTCGTCAAGGGTCTCGCCAATACCATGGTGGACCAGCATATCGTCCGGGCCATCGTCGCGCTGGCTCGGGCGCTCGACAAGCAAACGACGGCCGAGTTTGTCGGGAACGCAGCGTCCCTCGATCTCCTCCGGCAATACGGGGTGGACTACGCGCAAGGCGTACACATCCGGCTCCTCACCGAGCGGCCGAGGACGGGGACTGCGGATGCGGCGGTGAAGGGTACCGCGCCCCAGACGTGATCTTCACGCGGCTTTGCGACTCCAGCCGGTACGCGGTGGGCCGACAAGAAGCACGCAGCCGTGCCGGCATCTCTGGGTCGGAGGACTGGGGCATGACCTTCGGGAGAGAAGTCAGCGCTCAGGGTGCCGACTGCTGACGTTGTTCCGAAGTACCTGACTTCGTGGGAGGGCGGCCACGAGCCGTCAGGCGATATTCACATGATTCCCGCCGATGTACTTGGCCTGATACATCGCTCGATCAGCGGTCTCGATCAACGCGGTCGGCATGCCCCGTCGTCGGGCATGCCCGCCAGGTCGATGCTCACCGTGAGTTGTCTCCCTTCCACACCCCGAGAGATCTCCTCGACGCGGCGCCGGACGCATTCCGCGATCCCGGCGGCATCTTCCTTGGATGCGCCCGGGAGGAGCAGGACGACCTCATCGCCCCCGAATCGGGCTGCCAGATCTCCAGCCCGAGTATGCTGTTTGAGCACGTCCGCCACGGCGCTGAGAATCGCGTCCCTCTGGAGATGACCGAAATGATCGTTCGCGAGCTTGAACCGGTCGATCTCCACCATGAGTACGGATTAAGAAATGTCCGTCTCGCAGAGCCCGCGTGACTTCGCGTTCCAGCGCGTCCCACAGCGCCCGATGGTTCGCGAGCCCCGTGAGGCCGCCCGTCAGCGCGAGCCGCTTGAGATCGTCGTCATGCTGCGCGCATAGGATCGCCAGGCCAGCCAGGGTGGCGAACGTCTCGAGCACGTCGCGAACGTCTCGCGGGAACACATCGACAGCTGGGCTCGCGACGTCCAACACCCCGAGCACACGCCCATCCACGATGAGCGGGTAGGCCACTTCCGATGCGATCCCGGGTCCGCTCGCCACATAGAGTGGATCATGGGGCACATCGACCTTCCGACCACCGGACTAGTTCATAGGTTCGCAGGTCGAGTCTCGTTCCACAATCGAAGCACCGGTTTGGGGCACTCGTGTTCGTAGCCCAGCACACTCAGGCTCGCCGTGTCCAGCAGGAAGTACCTGCCGGCCTCCGGTTCGAGCCCCAGCCAGCGAGCGGCCAATACCCGGAGGAAATGCCCGCTCGAAAACAGCAGCACGTCCCCTTGGACCGCACGCACCCGGGCTACGATGCGGTCCGCCCGCACGCCAACCTGGTCAGGTAATTCCCCTCCGGGGCAACCGTCACGGAACAGTTGCCAACCTGGTCGCTTTGCAAGGATCTCGGCAGTGCGGAGACCCTCGTAGAGGCCGTAATTCCATTCAACCAGGTCGTGATCGACTTCCGCGCCAGTCCCGAATCCGGCCAACTCGCATGTCCGGACCGCGCGCTGCAAGGGGCTGGTAAACACCTTGGCGAACGTCAGGCCGGTCAGCCGTTCCCCAAGCCTGCGGGCGTTGCGCTCGCCACGCTCAGTCAGTGGCAGATCGGTGAGTCCCGTGTGCTGCCCCGAGAGACTCCACGCAGTTTCGCCGTGCCTGGCCAGGTAAATTGTAGGAAACGCGTTGCTCAACCGGCACCCTCACACGGATCTTCTACGACCGGGGCCCACTCTTGCAAACGTTCCCGCGCGGTCCTTCGGACGACGCCTTGGATGTTGGAGATCATGTCTTAGAATTGTACTTCCTTCGACCAACGGCAGGTCCAACGCTTCTTCTCGTGCTTATTTCTCGCAAGTCTGGAGGCTAGTTGGAGGCATTCCGATTCTCCCGCATAACCCGCTCCAGCGCGGCTTGTGCGACGGCATTGGCTTCTTCCCTGGTCCGTTCCTTGCCCTTCGCCAGTATCTCAGCTTTGACTACACGATTCTCGTTGGGCTTATGGAGTACTTCCCATCTCCAATATCCGCCCGATTCGTGCGTCAAATACCAGTACCAGTAACCGCCCTGCAACAACATTACTCTCTACCTCCGACCTCAATATCATGCTCCCCTCAACAATCGTATCATTGCTTCCGTTGCCCTCCCCCTACCCTCGGCAGTCGCCAGGATGAGGCCAGGGACGGCGACAGTATGCTTGGACAGCATGGCTTGGACGGAATCGAGTAGGCGCAGACCGTTGGGGACTGCGTAGAGGTTGATGCACGTCTCCCGTTCAACGTAGAGGCGCCGGACGTGCCGCCGTCCGAGAACTCGATCAGGGCACGTTCGCAGGGCTTCCGTCGTAGTTCCGAAAGGCCCCGCTTGCAGTAGGGGCAAGCTACGTCTATCATGCCTCTTCCCTACCGGTGTTCGGTATGAGGTTCCTGCCGAACAACTCTTAACCTGACAACGGCATGATAACAATCGTTTGCGACGATTGCATCGCACCAAATCAAGCCGTTGGCTTGGTCTCGCCCGATGTTGCAGAACCTGACCGAAAGTGCGGTTCTGCAACAAGCACCAGGGATGCTTGTCAAGCGTTGAGATCAAGAAGTTCCTCCGTTTCTGTGGACCGGAATCGCGCCGTTGTCAGGTTAAGGCGCATCGCTGCTAAGATAATCGGCAGTTATCCCCTTGACAGCAGGACCCGTGCAGGGTCCCAGAACGGTGCCGCCCCAAGGTAAGCCCTACCCTTCACTCATTAGCGAGGGTAATCGCCTGATCGCGTTGACAAGCGTGAGGCTACAGTGGGGTGAGAGTCTTTTTTCTTTCGCGCTCTAATAGCTCCATACGCGGCGGCCCGTAAGAGGCGGCGGAAGGTGGGGCACTCCATGTGGCTCGGCGCGGGGCACGCCGCGGCGTGCCGTAGGCCGTCACGCATGGCCCTCAGTTTGCGGATCGTCCTGTCCAGGTCCTCCGCCTTGGCCGCGAGCTTTTGCCGGTCGATGCGCGGCCGCCCGTCCGGCGCGAACATACGCGCGATCTCATCGAGCGAAAAGCCGGCCGCGCGCCCCAGCGAGATCAGCGCCAGCCGTTCCAGCACGCCGGGATCGAACAGACGGCGCAAGCCCCGCCTGCCAATAGAGGTGATCAGGCCCTTTTCCTCATAGAACCGCAGCGTCGAGGCAGGAACACCGGAGCGCTGTACGACCTCAGTTATGTCCAGGGGCCTCACCCCCTTGACTTCAAGTCGACTTGAACTGGCAGAATACAGCTTACCACTTCTTGAGGGCAAGGCTACGGACGTCGTGTTAAGGCCAATCATTGAAGAACGAGATGAAGGAAGAACGAGATGAAGCAGTCGCTGGAAGTTGCCGAACTGAAACCTTCGGCTAGCTGGGCGCTCGCTAGCCTTTCGCTATCCATGTTGATGCCCTCACTCGACACCAGCATTGCCAATGCGGGCTTGCCGACGTTGGCCCGGGCGTTCACTGCCTCCTTCCAGGAAGTCCAGTGGATCGTCCTTGCATATCTCCTCGCGATCACGACGCTGATCGTCAGTGTCGGACGCCTTGGTGACATCATCGGCGGCCGACGGCTGCTGCTGGCCGGAATCTTCTTTTTCACGATGGCTTCGCTCCTGTGCGGCGTGGCGCCCACACTCTGGTTCCTGATCGCCGCCCGGGCGTGGCAGGGCCTCGGTGCGGCTATCATGATGGTCCTCACCGTGGCGTTTGTGGGTGAGACGGTTCCGAAGGCAAAGACCGGTACCGCCATGGGGCTGCTCAATACGATGTCCGCGATTGGCACCACGCTCGGTCCTTCGCTCGGCGGTGCGTTGATAGCCGGATTCGGCTGGCGACTAATCTTCCTTATCAACGTGCCGCTGGGTATCCTGAATTTTCTCCTCGCGCATCGCTACCTGTCCCTTGATCGGCCGGCGGCGAAAACTGATCGGGCCGGCTTCGACATTATCGGTACACTGCTGCTCATGTTGACACTCGGGGCTTATGCCCTCGCCATGACGATAGGGCGTGGCAGGTTTGGTCCGCTCAACGTGGTTCTGCTCTTGGCCGCCGTCTTCGGGGCCGGCTTCTTTGTGTTGGCCGAAGCGAGAACAGCATCGCCGTTGCTCCGCCTACCGATGTTCCGCGACCCAACGCTGAGCGCGAGCCTCACGATGAGCACGCTCGTTATGACGGTGATGATGACGACCCTGGTAGTCGCGCCGTTCTATCTCTCTCGCGCGCTCGGGCTCAAACCGGCTCTTGTCGGACTGGTCTTGTCAGTCGGCCCGCTTGTCGCCGCGCTGACCGGCGTGCCCGCCGGGCGCATCGTGGACCGTCTTGGCGCACAACACATGATCATCGTTGGACTCGTCGGCATAGCGAGCGGCTCTTCAATTCTATCAACCATGCCACCGAGGTTCGGCATCGCCGGCTACATCGCCCCCATCGTCGTTATTACCGCCAGCTATGCATTGTTCCAGACGGCCAACAATACCGTCATCATGACGGATGTGCGCTCGGACCAGCGGGGGGTCATCTCCGGTATGCTCAGCCTGTCGCGCAATCTCGGACTCATCACCGGAGCATCGGTCATGGGCGCCGTGTTTGCACTCGTATCGGCGACGACCGACACGACGACGGCGCGTCCCGAGGCCGTCGCTACCGGCATGCGAGCGACGTTCGCTGTGGCCGCGGGTCTGATAATCATCGCGATCGCCATCGCGGCTCGAAGCCGTGTGCTCGCAGAGCGTCTTTCGCACCGCCGAGAATGGTCATGACCCAACCCAGCACCGGAAACAGGAACGTGCACCGCTAAGGTGTTTGGTGTTACCTTGAGGACGACCACAAGTCCGGGCGAAGCTGTTGAAATGGCCCAGAAACTTCTGGGTTAAGGCGGGAATGACAAACATCACTTCTAGTCGTCGCCGCCAATAAGCTTGCTAATCCCGTAGACAACACTGCCAAGTGCGAGGAAGGCTTGCGAACCCAAACACTTTTGCCAGAGGAACACTGACAACATCCAAGGTGAAGTTACGTATCCCCCTTCCCTGCCGCCGCCGCACTGAACAGCTCAGACGCGCTCTTCGCAATGATC
>DASPUZ010000021.1:0-10133 GCA_035622635.1 bacterium
CCGGTCCCGCCATCACCGAGAACATCAGCGCCGCGTCCGCGACGGTCCTGGCGATGGGACCGTTCGTCGACATCGCGTTCCAGCCGGCCGCGTTCGGATGGCGCGCGATCCGGCCCTGCGAGGGTTTGAACCCGACCGCGCCGCACCACGCCGACGGGTGGCGGATCGATCCGGCCAGATCGCTCCCCTCCGCGAGGGGAGCGAGCCCGCAGACGACCGCGGCGGCCGCCCCACCGCTCGATCCGCCGGCGGAGCGGTCGAGCGCCCAAGGATTGCGCGTGGTGCCGAACACGCGGTTGTCGGTGAACGGTTTACACCCGAACTCCGGCGTGTTGGTCTTGCCGACGAGGATCGCGCCCGCGCTGCGCAGGCGCTCGACGAGGAGCGCGTCCTCCTCCGGAATGTTGTGTTCGAAGATCTTCGACCCCATCGTGGTCCGGATCCCTTTGGTCGGGGTGAGATCCTTGAGGGAAAACGGCACGCCGTGCAGCGGCCCGAGCGCGTCCCCGCGCGCCACTGCGGTCTCCGCCGCTTTGGCGGCCGACCGCGCGCGGTCGGCTGTCACGGTGACGTACGCGTTGATCGTCGGGTTGACTCGCTCGATCCGCGCGAGCACCGCATCGATCACCTCGACCGGCGACACGTCTTTGACCCGGATCATCCGGGCCAAGTCCTGCGCAGGCGTCCAGCAGAGCTCATCCGAGGTCATGACATCCTCCGCGTTGCATCGTTTCCCCCCGCGGTGTGGTCCACGCCGTAGGCCCAGTACTGGCTCACGCGGTAGGCACAGGGCCCGGTACTGACTCACGCCGCGGGGACAGGCCCACGGGCACGCCGTGCGCCTGCGTCACATCCGTCGCGAGGATATGCCGGCGACCGCTCGCCGCCCGGTCGTTTCACAGGTTGGCGGCGGCGCGCGAAACTCCTTGCCCGTCCTGCCAGCTTGCGGGGACGCCGATCCCCGGGCCGCGATCACGCGCCGAACCGCGCGAGGCGGAACAGGCCGAGATCGAAGCGGCTGTGTCCCTCGGTCGAGAGGTCGGCCATGATCTCCCCGACCACGCTTGCAAACTTGAATCCGTGGCCCGAAAACCCCGCGGCGATCGCGACCTGGGGAAGATCCGGATGCACGTCGATGATGAAATGCTCGTCCGGACTGTTGGTGAACAGGCAGGTCTTGAGCGCCAGGATCGGCCCGTCGGCGTCGGGGAAGTATCGGCGGATCCCCTCCCGCAGCACCGCCTCGTCCTCGGGGTGGAGTTCCCGGTCGACCTCGTCTGCGTCCGTGCGTTCGCCGCGGTGATGGTATCTCCCGATCTTGAACCCGGGCACGCCGAAGACAGGAAAGCCGTAGAATCGTCCTTCCGGCGCCTCCATGTTGAAGACGGGAAACGCGCCCAATCGAAAGTGTTCGGGCTCGCGCGGCTGCGTCCACATCAGGACCTGGCGCTCCGGAACCGCAAGGCGCGCGAGCATCGGAGCGAGCTTCCCGGCCCATGCACCGGCCGTGAGCACGAGCCTGGACGCAGTGTAGGCCCCGCGGGAGGTGCGGACACGCACCCCGTGGCCTTCCGGCTCCCAACCGAGGACAGGCTCTCTGGCGCGGATGTCGGCACCGCAGTCGAGGGCCGCGGTCACGTAGGACACGATGGCGCGTTCCGACAGCACAAATCCGCCGTCCGGTTGGTACACGGCGACCATGTCCGGCGCAAGCCGGTACGCGGGGAAGCGGGCATGGAGGCGATCCGCGGGAAGCAGCTCGTGGGCCAGATGATGCAGCGTGCACGAAAGGAGCGATCCTTCGACCGTGGGGCTCTCCTCCGGCCCCGCATCGACGCTACCGGTGATGACCAGCAGCCGTTCCCCTGAGACGTGCTCGAGCTCCCGCCACAACTCGTAGGCGCGGCGCAGCAGCGGAACGTAGGACGGGTGTTCCCAGTACGCGAGCCGGATGATGCGGTTGACGCCGTGCGAGGAGCCGCGGTCGTGCGGGATGTCGAACCGCTCGATCCCGAGCACGCGTAGCCCCCGGCGGGCCAGTTGGTACACCGCGGCGCTCCCCATCGCGCCCACGCCGACCACGATCGCGTCGTATTGCGGCATGCACGACCCTCCCTGGGCCAGGACGTTCGCTGTGTTTGGTCCCGGACTCCTTTCGAGACCGGCCGCGCACGATTGCCTCATGAGAAGCGGTGCTCCGGCGTCCGCTCGCGCGGAGGCGGTGGGAGTACGTCAGACGCCGGCCGCCCGCCGGAGGCGGGGATCCAGTGCGTCGCGGAGGCCGTCTCCGAGCAGGTTGATCCCAAGGACGGTGACGCCCAGTGCAATCCCCGGAAAGATCGCCATCCACGGCGCCACGGAGAGCGCGTGTGTCGCATCGAGGAGCATGCGCCCCCATGACGGCGTCGGAGGCTGGGTGCCCACGCCGAGGAAGCTCAGCGACGCCTCGCTCAATACTGCCCCGCTGAACGCCACCGTCGCCTGGATCACCAGCAATGGAACGATCTGCGGCAGGATGTGGCGCCGGAGGATGCGGTTCTCGCTTGCGCCGAGGGCGCGCGCGGCCGTGACGAAATCCAAGTTCTCGATGACCAGCGCCTGTGCGCGCGTCTGCCGCCAGAAGACCGGGACGAGCCCGACCCCGATCCCGATCATCGCCTGCACGTAACCGCTGCCGAGCACCGCGACGATGGCAAGCGCCAGCAGGATGGCGGGGAACGCCATCAGCCCATCCATGATCTGCCCGATGGCTCGCGCCGGCCACCGGCGCCACCTGACGGCCGCCATGGCGAGGGGCACGCCAGCTGCGAGCCCGATGCCCACCGCGACGAACCCGACCTCGAAGGCAATCCCGCCGCCGCCGAGCACGCGTGCGAGGACATCGCGGCCGAGGTCGTCGGTGCCGAACACGTGGACCCGCGTGGGGGGCTCGAGTCGGTCCGCAACCGCGATCCGAATGTCGGCGTTCCCGCCCAGCAGCGTCTCGTAGCAGACGCCGGCGAGGACGATCGTGAGGAGGGTCAGACCGACGGCAAGCGGCCGGTTGCGGCGAGCGCTCATTCCACGCTCACACGGGGGTCGATGAGGCCATAGAGCAGGTCCACCACGATGTTCAGCGCGGAGACGAGCACGGCGAGGACGACCACGGCGCCCTGGACGACGGGGAGGTCCCGCGCGAAGATCCCCTCCAAGACGAGCTGGCCCATCCCGGGCAGGCCGAAGACCTGTTCGATGACGATCGCCCCGCCGAAGAGGAACCCAAACTGCAACCCGGCAATCGTCAACACCGGGATGAGGGCGTTGCGAAGGACGTGCACGAGGAGCACGGTTCGTTCGCCGAGCCCTTTGCCCCGAGCGGTGCGGACGTATTCACGGCTCAACTCCTCGACGACCGAGCCGCGCACGAAGCGCATGAGCTGCGCGGCTCGCGCGGCTCCCAGCGCGACGGCCGGCAGCGCCAGGTGCGACACCCACGCGCCGACGCCGGCGCTCAGCGGTGCGTAGCCCTGCAGCGGGAACCATTTGAACGTGACGCTGAACACGAGCAGTAGCAGGATCCCAGCCCAGAAGTTGGGGACCGCGAGCCCCACCTGGGTCGCGGCGAGGACTCCGAGGTCGAATGGCGACCACACACGCACGGCGGCGAAAATGCCGAGCGGCAGGGCGATCAAGACCGTGACGGCCATCGCCGCGGCGGCCAGCCACAACGTGACTGGCAGTCGTTCCGCGATGAGCTGAGCCACCGGGGCGTGGTAGTGGATCGAGTCGCCGAAACGGCCGCGTGCCAGCCCGCCAAGCCAGTCGGCGTACTGCTCCCAGATCGGGTGATCCTCTCCCAACTCGTGCCGAAGCTGTTGCAGCTCCCCGGGCGAGGCGTCGAGGCCGAGCATGAGGGCGGCCGGATCCCCGGGGATCACCCGCAAGAGGACAAAGGCAATCGTGGCGGTCACCACGACGGTCGGAATAATGGCCAGGACACGGACCGCGCGCATCGCGCGGGCTACTTCGTGGCAGTCCTGAGATCGTACGTGTCGATTGCGTACATCTCCTTGACGTTGCGGACGCCGGTCCGGGTGATGACGTAGTCCTGGGGTTGGCCGAGAAACACCATCATGGCGTCCTGCGTCATGTGGCGGAGGACCTCGGCGTAGATTCGCTTTCTCAAATCCGTGCGCAGGGTGAAGCGGCCCGCATCGATCAGCGCGGCGACCTGCGGGTTGTTGTACTGCACGTAGTTGGTCGTCGGATCGCCGAATCCGGCGAGGCGGCCGTCGGGATCCAACTTGCCCGTGTGGCCGATGATCGTCAGATCGTAGTCGTGAGGTCCGCCGTAGATCCTCGACAGCCAGAATCCGAATTCGACCACGCGAATCTTCGCCTGGATACCCACCTGCGCGAGCATGGCCTGCAGCAGTTCGCCAGCCTTGACGTGGGCCTGGTAGGGTTGCGGAAGCGCGAGGTCCGTCGAGAATCCGGACGCGAGGCCCGCTTCCGACAGGAGCTGTTTTGCTTTGGCGGGATTGTACGGGTAAGGGTCGCCCAGATCGACGTAGAACGGACTCGAGACGTCCATGAACTCGGCGACCGGTGTGGAGCCGGATCCGTAGGCGGTCTTGAGCAGAGTCGCCCGGTCGATCGCGTACCACAGCGCTTGTCTCACCCGAATATCCGTGTACGGCTTCCGGGCATTGTTGATGGCCACCACGTTGATGGTGGCATTCCGCCGCGGGGCCAGTACGACTCCGGGATTGCTCTGCAGCCGCGGGATTTCCAGAGGATCCACCGCGTCCACGACATCGAACTCCCCGGTGAGGAGCCCCGCGGTCTTGACGGCGTCCTCGGACACGAACCTGAAGGTGACACCGTCGAGCGCTGGCTCTCCTCTCGCGAAATAACCGTCGAACCGGACCAGGCGAAGATAGCTGTCGCGCACCCATTCCGCGGTCCGAAAGGGACCAGTGCCGATGGGCCGGCCGCCGAAGTCGTTGCCGGCGGCGATTGCGTCACGAGGCAGGATGGCGCCCCATCCCTGTCCGAGAGCCGCCAGAAACGGCGCGAACGCCTGCTTGAGAGTGAATCGGACCGTCAGCGGATCGACGGCTTCGACACCGTCGATGGCACCGTAGTCGGTTCGTTTCGGCGAGGCGGTCGACGCGTCGAGGACGCGCGTAAAGGTCGCCACCACGTCCTGGGCATCAAGCGTCTTCCCGTTATGAAAGCGGACACCCGGCTTGAGCCTGAAGGTCCACTGCTTCCCGTCGGCCGACATCGTCCACGACTGGGCGAGGTCGGGAACGAGGATGCCGTGATCGTCCGGTTCCACCAGCGTGTCGTACAGGCTCTTCATGATCTGGAAGCTGAGCGTGGCCGAGGTCTTTTGCGGGTCGAGCGTGTCCGGGCCGCCGGACAGGGCAAAGACAAGCACCCCACCGCGGCCCGCCGCGGGGAAGGGACACAGCGCCGCCAGGAGAACGGCAGCCAGGAGGCCAGCGATGAGACCGGATCTTGCGGCGTGCATACTCACGGGTTAACCATTACACCTTCGCGGTTCAGCGTGGGGGTTCCTTTGGCGGTCGGGTCAGTGCAGCGATCGGACACAATACGATTATGAGGACGCTCGCGAGCGGCGTCCATGACGGAAACGTTAAGGTTCGGCGAATCTTCGCTACGTTGAAGCGGTCGCGCCCAGGAGCTGGGCCGCCCGTTTCACGTTGCGCGGTTCCACCCAGAGGATCGCCCCGAAACGGCCGGTCCCCGCGGCGATGGCGCTCGCGGCGATCACGTTGATCTTCGCTTCGCCCAGCTTGTCGAAATAGTCCGCGAGCGCGCCGACCCGGTCGTCGCCCTCGATCACGAACGTCTTCTTCGGCCCGACGATCTTCCACTTCGCGGATCTGGCTGCGCGCTTGAGCGCCGCGCTGTCCGTGGCTACGAAGTCGACCTGCGTCCGCCGTCCGCTCGGGAAGGCGTACAGAACCGCGAGATTGACGCCGGCATCTCGTAGGTAGCGGAGCATCTGGGCCCCCTCCCCCGGTTTGTCGGCCGCCTGCACATAATAGTAATCCACCAACCGGATCACGTCGGCCATCGGCTTCCCCTCCCTGCGCCCCTCCTTGCGCTTCTCCTCGGGGTCTTCATATTCCCGAACTGGTCGAGAATCCTGCTCGTGGCCGGGTAGCCGGCACGACGCCAGCCTCCTCCCGGCGGTGTCCGGCCGAATGGCGGACCGAGCGGTGCCTAACGCGCCCGCGTGATCTTGCGAAGGCCGCGAGGATGGTCCGGATCGTGCCCGCGCATTCGGGACAAGTGGTACGCGAGCAGCTGCAGCGGGAGGACGTACACGTGCGGAGTCAATCGTTCGTCCGGGACCACAGGCATCGGGAGCGGAATACCGGCCTTGCGCAGCATCGCGGGATCCGACGACACGATGACGGTCTCGGCCCTGCACCGATGCAGCCGTGAGGCCAGCGCCGAGAGATTGGCCAGCACGCGGCCGGGCGGCGCGACGAGCAGCACGGGGAACCCCGGCTCGACCACGGCGATCGGCCCGTGCAGGAGGTCGGCCGCCGAGATCGGTTCCGCCACCAGGTAGCAGGTTTCCTTGAGCTTCAAGGCGGCTTCTTGCGCAGTCGCGTAGTTGTATCCGCGAGACGTCACCAGGCACTCCTCGACCCGGCGCCAACGGCGGGCGACGTTCCGAATCCGGTCGTCTGCCTCGAGCGTGCGCGCCATAAGCGCCGGCAATCCTCCGTGCGCTTCGACGAGCCGCCGGCGGCCTGAGGCCTCTGACACGAGCAGGCTAAGCACCGTGAGTTGTGCCGTGTAGGTTTTGGTGGCCGCGACGCTCCGCTCGGGTCCCGTCAGGAGCAGTATCGTGTCGTGCGCGGCCCGCGCGAGCGGAGATCGTTGTTGGTTCGTCACGGCAATCGTGCGGGCGCCGCGGCGCCGCGCGGTGTCGACGAACTCGACGATGTCCGGCGAGGCGCCCGACTGCGACAGCCCGACGACCACTGTGCCGCGCAAGCGGAGCCGTGCTCCGTAGAGGGTCAGGACCGACGGGGCCGCCAGGGAGACGGGAATCCCCAGCAACGTTTCGATCAGATACCGCCCATAGAGCGCGGCGTTGTCGGACGTGCCCCGAGCGGCGAGCACGATCGTGTCCGGCGGCGCGCGCCGGAGCCGGCGGCCCAGTGCCGCGATGGCCCACCCCTGGGCGTCACAGAGGCGCGCGACGATCTCGGGCTGCTCGAAGATCTCTTGGCGCATCAGCCGTCCAGGCTCGGACGCGTCTTTTGATTCACTCTTCATAAGAGCACCGCGCCTGGCACGTCGTGGCCCGCGCCATAGGCCGACCCGTCACGTCCTCACCTCCGCCGGACCGCGGCGATGATCACTGAAGAAGCCGTGCCGTGACGCCGTCGGGCTCCACCTCGATGAGAGCGCCGCCGGTTTTGCCGTCGCCCATCGTGCAGTTGACGATCAGCGTTTCGCCGAGACGCTGAATACCGCCCGCTTCGTGAACGTGGCCGCACGCGAGTACGCGCGGCCGGAGCCTCGTTAGGAGGTCGAGGACCGTCCGCGTTCCGATGTGGCGGCCGGCGCGCGCGAGATCGAGGGTTCCGGCGGGCGGCTCGTGCGTGACCAGGACGTCACAGCGGGACGCAACCCGCGGGCCGCCGAACGTGACCCCGGCGATCTCGACCACACCGCTTCCGGCGAGTGAGCCACGGCGATCGATCTCGGACACCGCGTGGGCGTCGTCCATATTCCCTGGGACGGCGAGGACCGGGATCGTGAGCGCGCCCAGGAGATCGAGCGCCTCTTCGCCGCGTCCGGCATGAGTCAGGTCTCCCGGCAGCAGGAGCACGGCCGGGGCGTGCTTGTCGACGAGCGAGCGCACGCGTGCGATTCTCTCGGCATAGCCATGCAGGTCGGCACAAGCAAGAATTCTCATACGTGCGTCCTTCGACGCCGGCGCGCGCGGTTCATCCGCACAGGCGGCCCCCGCCACCATTTCCGGCCGCATCGGGCTATGATGGAATGGAGTCGTTTGGGTGTGTGCGCGCGCCGCCCGCGCCGGCCGGCGGGGAAGGGGCAGGTGCGGCGCAGCGGGAACCGAGCAGGGGCAGGGCAGCTGGGGCTGCCCGGGGGATATCCGGGCGGCGCGAACGAAAGCGTGAGCCGATGTGCCGCGGAAAGATCGCCGCCGGCAGCGTGGGACGATGGAGGTGGCGGCGATGTCGGGGCGCACCGAGCAAGTGTGGCGACCGTGAACCTCGTCGTTTCCCCGTACGAGGACATGCCGCCCCGGCCTGCCGTGTTGTCGCGGGACCGGCGGTGGTGGTCGGACGGGTTGGATGGGGCGAAAGCCCTGGAGTTCCATCGGGTGCATCTCGGCCGGGGACGGGAAGAGGTTTCATGAAGGGTACTCCATAGGGTCACTCGAGCGGCGGGCCCCGAGGCGCCCGGACGCGCAAGGAGGGAGAACGATGAAGATGTACGTGGGCGGCGAGTGGATCGACAAGCGGCAGACGATTCCCGTGGTCAATCCGTACGACGGCTCGGTGGTTGACACGATCCCCAGAGCGGATGCGGACGACGTGGAGCGCGCGCTCGCGACGGCGGTGCGGGGCGCCGCGGTCATGCGCCGGCTGACGGGCTACGAGCGCTTTCAGATGCTCCGCAAGGCCGCGGATCTGCTGCTCGCGCGCGGCGAGGAGTTCGCGCGCACGATCACCCTGGAGGAAGGCAAGATCATCGCCGAGGCCAGGGTCGAGGTCGCACGCGCCGCGGAGATTCTCGCGCTGTCGGCCGAGGAGGCCAAGCGTCTGTACGGCGAGGTCATTCCGCTCGACGGCGCTCCCGGCGTCAAGACGCAGATGGGATTCACCCTGCGCGTGCCGTGCGGCATCGTCGTGGGCATCAGCCCGTTCAACTTCCCGCTCCATCTCGTGTCGCACAAGGTCGGTCCTGCGCTCGCCGCGGGCAACAGCATCGTTGTCAAGCCAGCGACCGACACCCCGCTCAGCGCGTTGAAGCTGACGGCTCTGCTCCTCGAGTGCGGTGTGCCGGCCGAGGCGATCCAGTGCATTACCGGAAGCGGCAAGGAGGTCGGCGAGGCACTGTGCGCGGACCCGCGGGTGCGAAAGATCACGTTCACGGGCAGCCGGGACGTGGGCGAGCGGATCTGTAAGGTCGCCGGCCTGAAGAAGGTGACGATGGAGCTCGGCAGCAACTCGCCCCTCATCGTCATGCCGGATGCGAACCTCGAGAAGGTCGCGAACGCGGTGGCCGCGACCGGATACGCCAACGCGGGGCAGGTCTGCATCAGCGCACAGCGCGTCATCCCCCTGCAATCGATCTACCGGGATTTCCTCGACGTGCTCACGCCGAAGGTCGCCGCATTGACGACCGGCAACCCGCTGGATGAGAGCACCAAGATGGGGCCGATGGTGCGGGAGGCGGATGCGGAGCGCGTCGAGACGTGGGTGAAGGAAGCCGTCGCGGGAGGAGCCAGGCTGATCGTCGGAGGCGAGCGTCACGGGGCGATCCATGCGCCGACGATCCTGGCCGACGTGACACCGGGGATGCGGATCGCGAAAAGCGAGCTGTTCGGGCCGGCGGTCGCGGTGACGCCGGTGAAGACCGTCGACGACGCGATCGCGCTGGCCAATGATACCGATTACGGGCTCTCTGCGGGCGTCTTCACGGAGAACATCAACTCGGCGATGCGGTTCGCGCGGGAGATCGAGGCCGGCAACATCCACATCAACTGGGGGCCGCAGTGGCGCGCCGACCTCATGCCCTACGGCGGCTTGAAGGAGAGCGGGTTCGGGAAGGAAGGTCCGAAGTACGCCGTCCAGGAGATGTCCGAGCTGAAGATGATCGTGCTGCACCTCTCGTAGCGCGCGGCCGGAGCACGGCGGCGGGGAAGATTCCACCGCGGCACCCAGCCTGCCCGATCGGCGGCGGGGGCCTTGGCATAGGAGGGAAGCTGCGGGGCGCGGCCGGAGGGCGGGCGCCCGGAGGAGGAGGACACGATGAAGGCGGTCCGCGTCCACGAGTATGGAGGACCCGAGGTGTTGTGCTACGAGGAGGTGCCGACGCCGGTCCCGGGCCCTGCTGAGGTGCTC
>DASPUZ010000022.1:0-3815 GCA_035622635.1 bacterium
AACTCGCCTCGGCCCGTCTCGGTGCGCCGGTCGACCGCCTGACGGTTCAGAACGGCGTCGTACGGCGCGCAGACGATCCCGCCAAAAGCGTGTCGTACGGCGACCTGATCGGCGGCCGGCGGTTCGACGTGACACTCGCGAGCCTCGGCAGCACCGGCACGAACGCCGCCGGCGCTGCCAGACCGAAACCGCCGGGTCAGTACAAGGTCGTCGGCACGGCCGTACCGCGGGCGGATATCCCGCCAAAGGTAGCCGGCCGGTTCGCGTACGTCGTCGACGTGCAGGTGCCGGGCATGGTCCACGGCCGCGTGGTGCGACCGCCCGTACCGGGCGCCAGACTGGTCCGTATTGAGGACGCGCAGGGCCTTCCCGGCGTGATCAAGGTCGTCACGAAGGACAACTTCGTCGGCGTGGTGGCCGAGACCGAATGGACGGCGATCCAGGCAGCGCGCAGGCTTGCGGTCACGTGGTCGACGTCCGATGCGCGGTGGCCCGCGATGGCCGATCTCTACGCAGTGATGTGGACGATGTCGCCGACGATCCGCCGGGTCACGGCGGAAACCGGGGACATCAACGCGGCGCTCGCGGCGGCCGCGCGTACGCTCGACGCGCGCTACGAATGGCCGTTCCAGTCACACGCGATGATGGGCCCGGCCTGCGCGGTGGCCGACGTGCGGGCGGGCGGTGCCACGATCTGGTCGGGTACCCAGCATCCGCACCAGCTCCAGCGCGGGATCGCGGAGCTACTGGACCTGCCCGCCGAGCGGGTGCACGTCGTGTGGGTGGAGGGATCCGGCTCGTATGGCCGAGCGGGCAGCGACGACGCCGCCGGCGACGCGGCGGTCCTCTCGCAGGCCACCGGCCGTCCGGTGCGGGTGCAGTGGACGCGCGCCGATGAGACGGGGTGGGATCCCAAGGGGCCGCCCGTCGTGATGGCCGTCCGCGCCGGCCTCGATGCGCAGGGCGGCGTCACGGCGTGGGATTACGTGGCGCGCGGTTTCTCAGGCAGCGGGACATCCCCGAATCCGAGCACCGCGGGCGCCCTGCTGGTCGGGCAGTTGATGGGACGGCCCGTGAGCGGTGGTGACTTTCCGCCCCCGCTTCAGGAAAGCTACGTGTTCGCAGCCAAGCGCGTGATCGGAGAGGTCGTGCCATGGCCGCAGGAGGCGTCGCCGCTGAGGACCTCCAACCTGCGGGCCCCCAGCCAGCCGGCGACGACCTTCGGCAGCGAGTCTTTTGTGGACGAAGTCGCGTCCGCCGTGAGAGCGGACCCGGTCCAGTTCCGGCTGCGCTACCTGCACGACCCCCGGCACGTGGCGGTGGTCCGTGCCGCGGCGGAGAAAGCCGGGTGGGTGCCCCGCCCGTCGCCGCGCCGGGACGCACCGCGCTCAGGCCTGGCTGTGGGGCGGGGAATCGCGTACGCGCCCCGAAACAATACCGTCGTCGCTACGGTCGCCGAGGTGGAGGTGAACCAGGCGACCGGGGAGGTACGCGTGACCCGGCTCGTGATCGCCCACGACTGCGGGCTCATCATCAACCCGGACGGTCTGCGGGGGACGATCGAAGCCAACCTGATTCAGTCGATGAGCCGCGCCCTGAAGGAAGAGGTGCGGTTCGACCGGTCCGGCGTAACCAGCGTGGACTGGCGCACCTATCCGGTGCTGATGGCTCAGGAAGCCCCTGACGCCATCGACATCGTGCTGATCAACCATGTGGATCTGCCGCCGTCCGGCGCGGGGGAACCGGCGTCCGTGGCGACGGCGCCGGCTATCGCCAATGCGATTTTCGACGCGACCGGGGCGCGGGTGCGCACGGCGCCATTCACGCCCGAGCGAGTCAAGGCGGCGCTGGCGCGCCGGGCATCATAGGGCAAAGGGCCCGGCACGCCTGGCCAGGCCCCCGCGCGGATGGATGGTCGTCGCAACCGGCGATCGATCGGCTGCGTGGCCGATCGGAGCGCCTCAGCGTGAGCTCAGACGGCCGCCCCGTCGCCTGAAGAGATTGTCCAGCGAGACAACGTTGAGGCCCAACCCGAGCAACAGGAGCGAGACGATCAGCGTATACACCAGTTGAGTCTCGACACCGCCCCAGCCCTGCTGCATGCTCGTGCCGAAGATGAAAACAAGGAGCAAGGCAGCATTGGCGAGCAGAGCCCAACGGGTCAACAACCCGAGAACAATCGGCGCCCCGATAATCACCTCAAAATACGGAATCGCATAGATGAACAAGACGACAAGGCTGTGCGGGAGAGCCACTCCAGCGAATCCCGCAATGTAGCGGTGCGCGTAGATGTCGATGCCTCCAACGAGCCGCGCGATCCCGTGCATGAACATCGCAAACCCGAGTGCAGCGCGGAGCACGGTGTACGCGGCAACGGCGTCGAAACGCGCGGGCAGCGCCGAGAAGCCGTTTGTCCGCGTCTGCACTGGGGTTCCCGCCGGCGTGGTCTGGGAAGGCATTCCAAACTCCTTTCTGCAATGGTTCTACGAGCAGCGGAGCGGGTCCCTCCCGCGGGAATCGTGCGACTGCCAGCCCTCGGCGCGCTATAGAGCCGCCAGCAACTTGCGGTATTCCTCCTCGGTGATCTCACCCCGGGCGAACCGGCTCCGGATGATCTGGATCGTACCGTCCCGACGGCCCCACAGCCAATGCGCGGTGATCACCTTCCAAGCGATGACGAGCAAGGCGATCAGCAACAGGAAGCGCAGGAGCATAAGAAGCCCGAAAAAGCCGGCGGCGATGCCGATACCCCGCCCGGCTCCAAACCCGCCCCGGCGAAATCGTCCGGGTCTGAACCCCGGGCCGTAGCCCGGGCCAAAACCCGGACCGTAGCCTCGATATCCCGGGCCGTAACTGGGAGTTCCGGGACCTTGGGGACCGCCCGGAGGGCTGGGCGCCGGGGCACTTTGAGCGCTCAACTGGAGACCCTGCTGGGCCAGCGCCAAGGGCGTTGAAACACCCGGAACCACTGCGCCGCCCAATGCGGCGACGACCGCCACAATCATGAGAACCACAAGCCAACGACTACGCATCGGCACGCCTCCCGTAGTTGCTTGTCCTCCATAGCCGGAAGTGATTCGATCATACTCAATGTATCGGAGACTTGTGTATGAGTTGTGAAGGTCCGATATGTATCTCGTGAACCGTCCCCCCTGGCATGCACGGCAAGCGGCATAGAGCTTCTCACGGGGCGACGTCGGGGGGACGAGGCCTTCGTGGGGCACGCTACACGGACGCTTCACCGGCGCCGAACGCCACACGTTTGGCGACCCGGCTCCGGCGGGTGGGCGAAGGCGTCTGCTTGTGAATCGGTCAGGAGCCATGGCTTCCCCCTGCACGACACCGAACGAGCCGAAATCGCCCCCCTTCGAGAGGTACCGTGCGTTGACGTAGCACGTGCGCGCATTGTTGATGCACTCGTTCGGCTCGATGCGCTCATGGAAGAGTTCAAGGTTTGAAAATTCCTCGGGCACGAGCAAATGCATTAGACGCGGTTGTCGCTTATCGTGTACTTTCAGCTGGAAGAGAAGGCGGATAAGGAAGTACTCTTGAGCAAGTTTGACAATGCCCTGCTCGACGAGAACGCCGCGGCGAAGCTAGGGGAACTCATCATAGCGAATACGTCCGTACCCATGTAAGCATCGACACAAGCTGCCTGATTCTCCGTGTTGATTAAGAGCCTATCCCAAAACCGACAGTCGGTAGACGATGAGTGCACATGCGAAATGCACCAGCCCCCGGTAGTTCTCCATCCGCTTCTCAAAGCGGATGAGGAGTTTCCGGAACCGATTGTGCCATGACCCGGTGCGTTCGAC
>DASPUZ010000023.1:0-5458 GCA_035622635.1 bacterium
GGACGCGCCAGGACGCATGCCCCACGCAGCGCCGAGCGATTCGGCGCCAGCTTGGTCTGCAATCTGGTGGTCATGGCGAACGGGCGGGACAGGACCACCAAGGATCTGAAGTCCGAACAGGACGCAGTTGATGCCTGACTAGGTTGTACGAGGTTCACAAGACGCCGCAAGGCACCATCGGGGACCCCCGCCGCGGGGACTCCCCGCTGCATTAGTAGGTCGTTGACCGTTTGCAAACCGTTGCGGCATACGGGCGGGGCAGTTTCCTCAATGGGGTCAAGTGGTGGGGCGGTTCAAATCCGCCAGGCCCGACCGACAATCGTAGCATTCCGGCCCGACCGCTCACCGCATGGGGCGTGCAGATCCTGGTGGAGATGGCCGGGCCGAAGCCCGCGGCTTCCTCCGGCGAAGTGACTCAAGAACCCGCTGGCCGGTGCGTGCGGAATCCAAGCGCGTGCGTCCTCGAATTAGGCATTCAGGGTATTCACACGTTGAGGGGAGGACGATGATCGCGCCCTCACAACTGAGCGCCTTGCACAAGTCACGCGACAAACGGGCACCGGAGACCCAGAGCGACCCGCCGGCCGCGTCGGTTTCGGCGGGGCCCATTCGACTACCCGAGGAAACTGCAACAGAGAGACGTTGTGTGTGATGTGGCCAGCTTTCTGCCCGCGCTGACGCCGGGGGAGCGATGATGTGCTGAGCGAGCTGAGGCTACCGCACCACGTGACCCGGTCCCTGCCGGCACGGTTCGTGCTGGGCGTGGTGGTGCCACAGTTGCTGTTCTACGTGGGTCTGCGATCCGAAGGGTGGATCGCCGCCCTGGCGGCCGCCGGGGGTTGGACCGTGGGGCTCCAAATCTGGTACCTGGCTCGCCGTAGATCGCTGGACCCGTTTCTCGTCTACGGACTGCTCCTTGCGCTGGTGCAAGGTACGGTGGCACTCTCCACGCACAATCCGTCGGTCTACGCCGGAGCGGGCATTGTGGAGAATGTGGTCTGGGCTTTGCTGCTTCTCGGCTCGGTGGCGTTCTGCAGGCCGCTGCTTGTTCAGGGGCTGAACGTGTTGGCCGGGGAACGTGCCGTCTTGACACCCGCTGCGCTGGCGGCATTGTGGCCTCTGACGTGGCTCTGGGGGGTTCTGTTTCTCGCGAGATCTGCCGGCCTGTACATCGCGCTGACGCATCTCTCGATCGGACAGTTTCTGGTCGTCAATACCGTGGCCGGCTGGCCGGTCAATGGTCTGGGCTTGCTGGTGAGCCTGCGATACTTCCCCGGCAAGGGCGAACGTCCGTGCCTCACGCTGGGAGATGGCGCACCGTTCCTCGGGGCGCCCCACCGCCAGAGTCTCGAGAGCCGTGCGAGGGAACAATTGGGCGCCTGACAACCTGCTCCCGAATGACCGTATTGAGCTTCACGCCCATTCCCTGGGTCGTTGCGGTGAAGAAACCGACGTTCCTCAGTGCAGGATCTTCAGCAGGTCGCGCCATTCCTGAAAAACATCGGGGCGCGCCGCCAGCCGACACGCGGTCCGGACATCGCCGGGCCCATTCCTCCGCGAAGGCCTATCCCTCGTCCACGCCCCGCGACGGCGATCTTTGCCTGGAAATCGCTCCAGGAGGCGCCGGCTGGGATCGGACGGAAACTGAACGGTTTATCGGGTGAAAACCCGATAGACCGTAATGGGGCGAGGGTGATACCCTCTATGTGCAACTCCCGTAAGCCGCCCGCAGCAGGGCCGGGCGCAGGGAACGCGGGGCGAGCCTCTGGGCGCGCCCCCCTTGTTTGTGCAGACCGAGTTCCCACGCCGATGAGGGGGTCTGGTCGGGGGGCGATTCCCTCCGGACCCGCAATCGCGTGTGCGGCAAGCCTCCTCGGTGAGGTGTGCAATGATCACCGAGGAAAAGACCAAGAATTCGCGGCGCGCGATCCCGTTGCGTCCCTCACTGGTGGAGGCGCCCAAGAAGCTCAAGGTGCGGCAGGGCGCGGTCAAACTCGCCCTCGGTGAAGTCTATGCTCCCCGAGGCTTCGTCTTTGCGACGCACAGCGGCCGGCCTCTGCGGACGCCCAATTTGTGGGTCAACGACTTCTCGAAGCTCATCGAGCGGGCGGGCGTTTCGCGCATCCGGCTCCACGATCTGCGACACACCACGGCCAGTTTCTTGATCGGGCGAAACGTTGATCCCGAGACGGCAGCACTGATTTTGGGGCACCACGACGGGGCGTTCACCCTAAGCGTCGACACGTCTGCTATCGACGAAGGCAGCGCGCAGAAGCCGGCCGCGATCGCCAGGCTGGAGACGCTATTCGCAACGCTAGCAGCGCAGTAACCTTCCCGTAGGACAACGCTACGGTGTCTTGGGTCGCCTGTCACCTAAGACCCCACACCCGAATCGATCCTTTCTCACAACCTATGGTTGTACAATTGGACGAGCACTCCCTTGGAAAATCGCCTCGTTTCTATCAAACGGTCCCGGTGGCTTAGGTTGCCCTGGATCACGTCGGTGATTCCGCTATTGTCATGGCTCACCAGCAGCCACACACGTGAGTATCGGGATACAGCCTTCCAGAATCCAACGTCCATTAACACGGCGCTATCGTCCCCGGTGCTGAAGCTAGTTGTCGGATAGATGACGACTGGACCTGCGCCATTCCTCACGTAGTGAGCATAAGGTGTTATCCCCCGGCTACTGTACAGGATAATGGCATCCCCTTGGCGGGTGTTTGCGACGATATATTGCGTTGCTCCTCGATACTCTTCCGGTGCCGGAGCTTCGTAGTATATTGCGATGGACTGGCACATCGCCAAAACCACCAACGTTACGATGCCTGACAGCACCCAGGGTGAGCGGAGGCGCGAGAGGATCCCCGCTGCCAGCAGAAACAGTGCCGGGCTCACGATCAGCAAATAATACTCCTGATAAATAGGCGTCACAATCACCGAGACCACGTACGCGAGGATAGGTGGAACGGTCAGCCACGAAAGCAGTAGCCCGAAATGCCAGAGGTCCGAGGAGATTCTCGACGTAGGATAGGCACGTAGTCGGATTGCGATGATCAGAGCGGCAAGGCAGCTAATCCCGTAGAGCCAACGCAGGATTCTACCTCCCCATCCCGCAGATCGCGCCCCCGTAAGATACAGGAGCGAGAAGTAGAACTGATGAGGCGTTATTCTCGGGATCCATGAAACTAGATTCCGGTCTCTGAATATGAGGGCGTATGCGAGGGGCAGTGCCGCGCCGCAAATGATCAACGCGCTAATGAGCACACCTTTCCACGGAACGTCTCGACGAGGGCGGAAGATTAACGCGATCCACTGGGCCGCCAATACCGGAGTCGCAAAGAAGTGACTGTACACCGCAAACGTGCTCACGACCGTGTAGCCGACCCAATTCTTGGTCGACGGTCGCGCTAAGGATCGTAGATAGAGAAGCATCGAGAGCGTAACGAGGAACACAACGAGAGAATAACTGCGTGCATACTGCGCGTAGGAGACCCAGAAAGAGTTGAGCGTGAGGAACAACGCACCGATGGCACCTGCTCGGGGACCGAACATCCGCGTCCCGAGTAGGTACACTAACGGGACCGTGGCTACAGCGAACACGACGGAGAGCGTTCGGATTGCGAAGTCACCCGTGCCAAAACCCACGGCCACCCAAACACGGAGCAGTAGATAGTAGAGTAGCATATTCGGGTCGTCGGGCATCCTGCGGACGAACGCTGTCCATCCCATCTGTGCGTAAGCCGTGCTTACCGCTTCGTCCAAATCGAAGCTCTTGCGCCCAACGAAGAGTAGGCACACGATGGCCGCCAGAAATGTCAGGCCGACTACCGGCAGCCATCTTTTAAGGGCGCCCGATGATATATCGTGCGCGTGCACCTGAACAAAGGCAGAATCCCTTTGGGCGCTCATACGCTCGTCCCCTAGCGCGGGGATTACACGATAGAGCTTGCATGTCCTTTGCCGGACAGCTACCCGTTCGAAGGGGCTATGGCAGCACTTTTGAGGTAACCTCGTCCAATCGAGGTCCTAACTGGTGCGCACCACGTTTCCACGGCGTTTCCAAGATTCGATCGTGATCTCGTCGGGATCCCAGAGTTTTCTGCGTTTTCGTGGGGGTTTTCTCGCGGTAGGGCGGGGCAGGGTGGCCGAGGCTTGGTCATCTCGCCTCAATTCAACGCAACGGAAAGCATTGGAAATCTTGGAGAATCCGTCCTCAGGTCATCTCGGAGCAACTCGCGTCAACGAGCCTCAACGGGACTCTTCCGGAGCGGACGTTTCCATTTGGTCGCTAGTGGTTCGTGAGTGTGTCCCCGCACCGACTCCGGCATTTCACGGGGACGAGCGGGCAGCAGGGCTGGCACGTCGGGTGTCCGGGCGGCACCACCACCGCGACCATTCTGCGCCTTCTGAGGGCCGGGCAGGTCTCCTGATATTGCTAACGGCCGTGGTGTCGCCCGCAGGCGCAAAAACCCCATGTCCAAAGGGTGGTCCTGCAAAGGGCCGTGGCGACGCGCATTTTCCGAGGCGTCGAAATCACGGGCGGCGTCTGTCCAAAGGAACTCCTTTGGACCGGCCTCGGGTGACCGAGGAATGATGCTCCCCTAAGCGACGGTGCGTAGCTCGGCTGACAAAGCGCCTATCCCAAGGCCGGTCTTCACTTGGCGGTCATTCTCCGACGATTCACCTTCTGACGTACATTCCCACCAAGTACGTAGCCGCGAATATCAGCGCGAAGGGTATCCACGTTCCGAGGATGCTTGCGAACATCGCGTAACTCTTCTCAATTAGCGTCGCTACCACCGCGAGATCAAGCGCGATCACGAGCGAAACATAGATGATCGCTGTTTGCAACGGCGTCGTGTCGTGAAACTCACGAAAATACACGAAGGCTGCCGCGGCGAAAATGACGGGCGCGGCAATGGCGTGTACGATCAGCGCATTCCGCAAGGACGTGACCGCTCTCCCGACAGCAATCGTCACTCCGCAAAGCGCCCATCCGACAAGAGCAGGAACGAGCAGGCTGGCGATTTGCACAACTCCCACGGTCTGCTTCCTCCTCTCCTGGGCCGCCCTTGAAGTGTACGGCATCGAGGAGCAGGTACTGATAGCGATCCTGCAGGGGCCGGGTATGGAACGCCGCGACGGCGCGATCGAGGGTCTGGGTGACCTTGGAGACGGTCGTGGGACTGACCGTATCCTGGAGGAGGGGCGCGAGTAGTGGGCCGACCTGCCGCGTGCTGAGGCCCCCCAGGAACACACTGCGGATGAGGGCATCGACCTGGGGGGCCCGCTGCTGGTAGTGCGCGAGCACCGAGGGGCGAAACCCCGTGGTGCGCGAGCGGGGGGTGTGGAGATCGGGAATCGTGCCCCAGGTGGTGCCCAAGCGGCGGCGATAGACGCCGTTGCGATAGCCGCAGCGGTGCGGATGGCGGACGAAGCGGCCGGCGTTGAGGTA
>DASPUZ010000024.1:0-39567 GCA_035622635.1 bacterium
GGATGGTCGTATAGCGGAGGTTGAGCTCGGCCTGCGTGACGGCCGCTTCGGCTTGCTGGACGCCGGCCCGGGCCTGTTCGATGCCGATCTGCGTCGACAACGCCGTGTTCTCGACCACGGCCTGCTGGGCTGCGACGTTGGCCTCGGCCGCCTGCTCGGTCGCGGTATCGTTGTCCAGTTGCTGCTGCGCGAGCGCCTGTTGCGCCACCAGGTACTGGTCACGCTGGACCTGCTTCTGCGCGTTCACGAGGGTGGCTTGGAGCGATGCGAGTTGCGCTTTGGCCTGGGCCAGTTGCACTTGCTCGAGCGCCTGCCGTAGATTAGCATGCGCTGTCGCGAGCTGGGCCTGCGCCGACTGGAGCGCGGCGACGTACGGACGCTGGTCGATGACGAAGAGCAGTTGACCCTGCTTTACCCCGGCGCCTTGCTTGAACAGCACCTGCTCCAGCGTCCCTCCGATCTGTGCCCGCAGGTCCACGGTCTGTAGGGCAATCATCTGTGCGATGTTCTCCTCGTAGATGGGCACCGTGCGTTGAATGGCCGCCGTGACGACGACACTCGGCGGCGGCGGGGCTGCGGCGGCGGGTGCATCCTGCCCGCGGCTGCGCGCACTTGTACACCCTGCCAGGACGAGCGCGGCCAGCGCTATCGGGATCCAAGCCCGCCGGCGCCAGCGGGCAAGAGCGCCGGGCACGGAGTACTCGGTCCGCCGCGTTGAGTGCGTCGTCGCCGTTCGTTCCAGGATCCTCGGGCCTGTTGTGCCCGCTAGGCGCTGCATCGGTGAGCTTCCCCCTTCCAACCAGGACGGGCCAACCGTGACTGACAACGGCGGACACGGTGTGCATCATTCCCCGCCGCTCCCGGCGGAGTCTGAGCCGATCTTTGGTGAATGGACGTTCATTCAGGAAAATATCCTGTCTGCCGTCCGATGTCAACAGCACTTGCCACCGTGATGGGATTCCACGGTGCCCGGCTGCGGTACTCGCTGGCTCCACCACCCGCACGACCGCCATACTTCAATATCGCCGCCGTCTGCGCTCTCGTCCCAACCCCACCAGGCCGGTGAGGCTTGGATACTCCGGCACAGTGCCATCGCACGTGCGCGGGCATCCTCCCCGGGCTGGGTGGCCGGATGCATGCGGCGGCCGAGCCCGCCGCGTGCCACCAGACGGATCCGAGTCTCGGGTAGACCGCGTTCCCCAGCAGGTCGAAACCGAGAGCGGCGGAGAAGATCGCAAGGCGGCCGCTCCGCCACGGTGGTCGTCACCGAGGAGGAGCCGGAACTCTTGACCTGGACCAGGCGCGACTTCATCCGAGTGTAGCATGGCCCGGCGGCGGCGTGTGACGACGCCGGCGCACGGCGGAAATGGATCGAGAGCGGCGGCCGGTCGTTGCGGGAGGGGAGTGATCATGACGGACGGGCAGGGCACAATGGGACGCTGCGAGCGCATCCGAGCGGCACTGCGGCGCGAGCCGACCGACCGGCCGGCAATCAGTCTGTGGCGTCATTTCCCGGGGCAGGACGGGACACCGCGAGGTCTCGCGGATGCGACCGTGGCGTTTCAACGAGCGTACGACGTGGATTTGGTGAAGCTCATGCCGACCGGAATGTACGCCGTGATGGACTACGGCGTTCGCGTGGCCCCGTCCGGCGATGCGATCGGGACCACGCGCTTCGACTCCGGGCCGATTCGCGCGACGGAGGACTGGGGGCGGTTGCCGTCCGTCTCCGCGTCGACCGGCACGCTTGGGGCCCAGGTCGAAACCGTGCGTCTCGTGCGCGCGGCGCTGGGCGCCGGTACGCCGGTCGTGCAGACGATCTTCAGCCCGCTCACCATGGCAGTGAAGCTGGCTGGTGCCGCCGACGCCGTGGTGCGCGCTGCCGAGGAGCGTCCGCAGATTCTGCGCGGCGCACTCGCGCGTATGGCGGACGACGTGGTGGCGTTCGGGCGCGCCTGTCTCGACGCCGGGGCGAATGGCTTCTTCTTTGCGACGCAGCTCGCGGCGGCCAGCGCGCTTCCCGAGGGAATGTACCGGAGATTCGGCGTGCCGTTTGACCTCCAGGTCCTAGGGGCGCTGCGCGCGGGGGCGTGGTGTACGATCCTGCACCTGCACGGCCTCGACCCAATGTTCGAGCTGGCGGACGAGTACCCGATCGACGCGGTCAACTGGCACGATCGTGAGACGTCCCCCTCGCTTGCCGAAGCAATGAGCCTGACGACGCGCGCGCTCGTGGGCGGGATCGCGCGGCGCCGCGCCATCGCGTCGGGCCAGCCTGACCAGGCCGCGGCCGAGGTGCGCGACGCCATACGCCAGACGAATGGCCGGGTGATCGTCGCGCCCGGCTGCGTTATTCCGTACCAGGCCGCGCACGAGAACCTGCTTGCGGCGCGACGAGCGGTGGACCCCACCCGGCCGACGTAACCCGGCGCGCCCCAAGACCTCCTCAAGCGCCGCCCTCGACGTCCGGGTCTCCGGAGGTTCGTCGTAGAACTCCGCCGCCCCGTCTGCGCTCGGAGCCGCTGCGCCTCCGGCCACGCGGTGCCGTGGCAGGTCGCGCAGGGCCTGGGTGCACCGCCCGCCGCGGCGGCGTCGTTGTGTACCGGGTCTACGGCGTGCGCCTGATCTGCAGCGCCGCAATCCCGAAGAGCACGACGCCGATCCCGGTGGCGCGCAGCCACGTCATCGTGTCCCCCAACAGGAGGACGCTGCACACGACCGCCACGACCGGCTCCAGCATCCCGAGCAGCGCGGCCCGCGTGGCAAGAATTGCGCGAAGCGCGACGAGTACGAGGATGGATGCGGCCGCCGCCGCCACCGTGACGCCTCCGACGGCCAGCATGCCGGTGAGCGGCATGGCTAGGTCGATCTGTCCCACCAGCAGGCCGCCGATCCAGTACACCATCGCCGAGCACGGGAGGATGACGGCCAGTACCGCGAGCGGGTGGGCGTTCCGCACGAGGCGACGCTGGGCGACGAGGTAGAACGCGGATCCGAGCGTGGAGACCGCAAGCCCGGCGAATCCCAGGATATGCCCACCGTGCGGTGTCTGCCCGGCCACGAGCATCGCCCCGGAGACGATCACGAGCAGGATGGTCAAGTCAAACGGCCGCAGCGCCTCGCCGAGAAGCAGACGGCCCATCCACGCCACGTGCACCGGGGCGGTGTTGACGATGACCGATGCGGACGATGCCGGCAACACCGTCAGAGCGTAGAAGTACGCGAAGACCTGGAGGGGCACGACCGTGGTGCCGAGCGCCACCAGCGGGAGAAGCAGACCGCGTGCGGATGGAGCGGCGCCCCGGGTGACCACCAAGCCGGCCCACACCAACAGCGCGCCGACCGTCGATCGCAGGGACAGCAGGGTGAAGGGTGTGACACCCGACGCATATGCGATCTTCGCCAGGATTGGTGAGATCCCGTACAGGAAGGCCGAGATCAGGATGAAGAGGGACGCCATCATGCGCCCCGTCGTTTGCACGGCGGGTCGGACGAGCTGTGGGCACGCGCGCAAGGAGAGTTCGTTTGATGGGTCCTTTCGGGCCCTCCGTGGCCGCCGTGGACACGCGTGCGAGGAAGGTTCGGGGCCGGTGCGCCGGCTCCTGCGGCACAAAGCGCCCCGCCGATAGTGCGTCGTTGTCAGACGAGGATCGGTCTCGTCAGCACCGACAGGACAAGCGCCCCGACGAGCAGGACGGCCGCCGCGGCCGCGGCGCCGCCCGTCATCTCCGTCGGGCGCTGCCGCCAGCCGATCGTCCGGGCAAGCCTGTGGTAGATGTCCGAAAGCTCCCGGCCGCTTTGCGGATGGTAGTAGAGGCCGCCGGTGCGGCTAGCGATACCACGAAGCGTCGTCTCGTCAAGCGCTCCACCGATCATGAAGGCGCCGTTGTCCGAGATCGCCTCGTTGCCGATGCCCACGGTGTAGACCGTCACAGACTCGCGCCGGGCAAGATCGGCCGCCTGCATCGGGTCCATTCCCGCGTTGTTTTGGCCGTCGGAGAGGAGCACGACGAAACCGGGGGGCAGGGAGCCCGGTGGCAGCGGCGGGAGTGTCCCATCCGGAGCCGGCCGGACCCGCCCCGGCAGGGCGGCGACCGCTTCCATCAGCCCGTCGCCAATGGCCGTCCGATGCTGCACGGTGATGCCGTCGATCGTCCGCACAACCTGGGCGTGCTCCGTGGTCGGGGGCGAGAGCAGCGTGGCGTATCCAGCGAACACGACCAGGCCGACGCGCACCTGGCTCGGCAGCCCCAGAACGAAAGCCTTCGCGGCGTTCTGCGCCGCCTGCAGCCGGGAGGGTTTGACGTCCTGCGACATCATGCTGCCGCTGACATCGATCGCCAGCATGACGGCCGCCTGGTCGGAAGGAACAGGCAGCGAGACCACGGGGCGCGCGAGTGCTACCGGCACGACCATGACGGCCCCGACGAACACGGCGGGCGCGATATAGCGCCGCAGCGTCCTGCTCTGGTGCGTCGTCGCTTCGGCGACAGCGTCGAGCTGGGAGAACGTCACTGCGGGCCGGCGGCGCCGCCGCAATCCACGAGCCAGGAGCACCAGCGCGAGCGGCAGGACGACGAGCCCCCACAGAAACGCCGGCCACAAAAACGTCATGGCTCGGGTAGCCTCCCTCGCGTGTGGGGGGAGGATTCTCCCCCCGGAGTGCCGGCCCCTACCGGTGTTGCATCCTCGTTACACCGCGACCGGTGCCGGCGCTCGCTGCCAAGGTTCGGGCGCCATGGTCTGCAGAACCGGGCCTAGGACCGGGAGAGCCTTCCGCATACCCTTGCTACGGCGACGCGGAGGCGCCGCGTACCACGGGCTCGATCAATTGGTACGAAATCCCTCCCGTGGTTTCTTCCACAGTCCAAGCAACGAGATTATTCCCGACCCTTTGAGGTTCCGGGGTCGTCGTTCTCACGCCCAGTTCCGCCAGGCGGTTGAGCACGGCGCCGAGATCGCTGACTTCGACCGCGATGTGCTCGATGCGCGCGCGCGCATTCCCGAGCCGACGCTGCCGTACCTCCGGGTCGCCGATGGTGATCACCTCGATGTCGACGTCTCCGCAGCCATAGAACTCACCGTGGATCCGTCCTGCCGGGAGATCCGCGGTCCTGCGCAGCGGCAGGCCAAACACCTCGCCGAGCCAGCGGCGCGCCTCTTCGAGGTCACCCACGATCACGCCGACGTGGTTGATCCGTTGGAACATCGGGATCGAGCCCGAGGACACCGTGAACCACCCCTTCCTAATCATGCTGTCGGTCGCAGGAGGAAGAACACCGCCATTGTAGCAACCAGGCGGATCGGGTCGGAAGGCGATCCAGGAGATTATGGTGGCGGGATTGGTCACCGCCGTTTCATAGGAACGCCGCCGCGGTCTCGGCCACGAGGCAGCGGCTCCGGGGGGATGGCGGCCCCCTGGCCGAGAAAGTGATCATCCGGGAACGACTGGGACTGCACGTCCGGGGGGTGCGGGGTGCCGAGAATTCTCGTCGCTGAGTGTGCTCAGGAGATCTCGTCGTTCAACCCGGTGCCGAGCGAGTACGAGAACTTCACCGTGAGGCGAGGGGATGCGGTACTCGACCAGCGCGGCCGGAACACTGCCATCGGTGGCGCGGCGGCGGTATTCGACGGCCGCGGGGACGTCGAGTTGGTCCCGACGTACAGCGCACGCGCGACGAGCGCCGGCCTGCTGTCAGCGGTCGGGTGGCGTCGGTTGTCCGACGAACTGGTCGACGCGGTAGCGGAGCGCGCCCGGGGCGTCGACGGCGTGTACTTCTCCATGCACGGCGCGATGGGCGCAGACGGCGACCTCGACCCCGAGGGGACTCTACTGGAACACACCCGGCGTCTGGTCGGCGACGGGGTCCCCATCGTCGTCTCCCTGGACCTCCACGGGATTCTTACGGTGCGGATGCTGCGCGCCATCGACGGGCTGACCGTCTACCATACGTATCCCCACGTCGATTTCGCTGACACAGGGGCACGCGCCGCGCGGTTGCTGCTGCGGATTCTCGATGGGAGGCTGACGCCGGTGATCGCGCGGGTCATGGTTCCCGCGCTCGTCCGGGGCGACGAACTGATCACCAAGTCCGGCTGCTACGGGGATGTGATCCGCGAGGCGCAGCGCCTCGAGTATGAGGGGCGGGCGCTCGCGGCCGCCATGATGATCGGCAATCCGTTCACCGACGTGCCGGAGCTCTGCAGCCAGGCGGTCGTCGTCGCCGAGGACGAGCACGCCGCCGCGTCCGATGCCGTGTGCCTCGCCCAGGAGTTCTGGCCGCACCGGTTCCGGATGCAGGCCAAGTTGATTTCGCTCGACCGCGCGATCGCTCAGTCGCGAAGCATGGACGGTCCCGTGATCTTCACGGACGCCGCGGACGCGACTTCGTCCGGTGCCACGGGGGACAGCAACGCGATTCTGGCGGGGCTGCTTCGCGCCGACTACGACAAGCCCGCACTGGTGCCGATCGTCGATCCTCCCGCCGTTGCCGCCGCGTTCCGGGCGGGCGTGGGCGCATCGCTTCACGTGCGACTCGGCGGCGCGCTGGACCGACGCTACACTCCGGTGGAGGTGGCCGTCGAGGTGGACATGCTCTCGCGGGGCCGCGCCGCGCTCGAGAACAGCGGGAGCCCGCTCGACGCCGGTCCGACCGCAGTGCTCATCGCCGGCAACCTCACGATCCTTGCGATGACCCGGGCGGTTAGCCTGTTCGACCGGGCAATGTTCTTGGCACACGGGCGCGATCCCAGGCGTTACCACCTGACCGTCGTGAAGTCGCCGTACTGCGAATACCACATGTTCGACGAGTGGGCCGAGAAGGACTTCAACATCGACGTGCCGGGATCGACGAGCGCGGACCTGCGGTCGCTCGGACACCGGGTCTGCCGGCGTCCGATGTTTCCGCTGGACGACGACGTTACGTTCGAGCCCGTTGCCGAGGTGTACCGGCGGTCGCGGTAGTCGCGCCTCCGTCCGCGCCGCGCGGAAGAGCGCGCGCGGGGACATCCGGGTGGAGGCGGGGCGGCGACGTACGTCGATAGTTAGTTAGGGTGTCGCAAAAGGAGGGAACCGTCCACCTGGAGCCCGTCTGCACGGTCGATGACGCTTGAGCGGTTCGCCAGATTCATCCTGCGCCGGCGGGTGTCCGGGCGAGCCGGAGGAGACCATGGAAGACGCGAGGAGGGCCTCGCAATGGCGCTGACGTGCTACCGGCCGGAGGATCCGGGCGATGATCGCCTTCGCACAAGTCACGCGGCCGGGGAAGGAGACGAACGGCCATGACGGCGGTTCGGTCGGCCGACGCTGCGTGGAGTGCGCTCGCGGCGCACCACGCGAAGATCTCGCCCCTCCACCTCCGTGACTTGTTCGGCGAGGACCCGGATCGCGGCGAGCGCATGACCGCCGACGCCGCGGGCCTCCGCCTCGACTACTCCAAGCACCGGATCACCGACGAGACTCTCAGGCTGTTGTGCGGGCTGGCGGAGGCGTCCGGCCTCCGGGAGCGAATCGACGCCATGTTCCGAGGCGCGAAGATCAACACGACCGAGCACCGCGCGGTCCTGCACGTCGCACTCCGCGCCCCCCGGGGCACGGCGATCGTCATGGACGGCCGGGACGTCGTTCCGGACGTGTTCGAAGTGCTCGACCGGATGGCGGCATTTGCGGAGCGTGTGCGGAACGGTGCGTGGCGCGGGCACACGGGCAAGCCGATCCGCAACATCGTCAACATCGGCATCGGCGGCTCGGACCTCGGACCCGTGATGGCGTACGAGGCGCTGCGGTGGTACAGCCGGCGCGACATGACGTTTCGGTTCGTGTCGAACATCGACGGCACCGACTTTGTGGAGGCCACCCGCGATCTTGATCCCGCCGAGACCCTGTTCATCGTGTCCTCGAAAACCTTCACCACGCTCGAGACCATCACGAACGCAAAGTCCGCCCGCGCCTGGACGCTGCGTGCACTCGGCGACGAGCAGGCGATCGCCCGGCACTTCGTGGCCGTCTCCACCAACGCGAAAGAGGTGGCCGCATTCGGCATCGACACCGCGAACATGTTCGGCTTTTGGGATTGGGTCGGCGGACGGTACTCGATGGACTCGGCGATCGGCCTGTCGACGATGATCGCCATCGGTCCGGAGCAGTTCCGGGCGATGCTCGCCGGGTTCCACGCGATGGACAAGCATTTCCGCACGGCACCGCTTGCGCGCAACCTGCCGGTGCTGATGGGGCTGTTGGCCGTCTGGTACGGCAATTTCTTCGGCGCGCAGACCGTGGCTGTGTTGCCGTACGATCAGTACCTTCATCGGTTCCCGGCGTATCTGCAGCAACTGACGATGGAGAGCAACGGCAAGTCGGTCAGGCTCGACGGTTCTGCGGTCACGCGCGACACCGGCCCCGTCTATTGGGGCGAGCCGGGTACGAACGGTCAGCACTCCTTCTATCAGTTGCTCCACCAGGGGACCAGGCTTGTTCCGTGTGATTTCATCGGCTTTGCGCGGCCGTTGACCCCGCTCGACGGGCACCACGACCTGCTGCTGGCGAACCTTATCGCCCAGGCGGAGGCGCTCGCCTTCGGCAAAACGGCAGAGGAGGTCAAGCGGGAAGGGACGCCGGACGCGCTGGTGCCCCATCGGGTGTGCCCCGGCAACCGGCCGTCCACGGTGATCCTAGCCGAGCGGTTGACACCCGAGACGCTCGGCAAGCTGGTGGCGCTGTACGAGCACAGCGTGTTCACGCAAGGCGCGATCTGGCAGATCGACTCGTTCGACCAGTGGGGAGTGGAACTGGGGAAGGTGCTCGCGACGCGCATCACTGCGGAATTGGGCGCGTCCGCCGACCCCAGTCTCTCACACGACAGTTCCACGAATGCGCTGATCCGGTGGTACCGCCGGAGGCGACAGTCCGACTCGTAATCCGCAGGCTCTCGCGTGACGGCCTCGGCGGCCTCAACCCAAGGATTCCCCGACGAATCGACCCGCAGCGATAGGCCGGTCGGTCATCGGGGTAAGTACCTCGTTGAGGGTCGACGAAGACGTTCCATACGCACAATACCGAGCGCCGGTCCCTCCCAGGCCTGCGCGGGACGAAGGACGGCCCCGAGGGGGGAAGGCCCGCTTCGAGACATCAGGGTGGAGGAGCGAAGTGCGGCTGCTCGCGAGGCCGCGGAGGGGCGGTGCACACGAGCAACACAGGGCATGAGCCGAGAAGCCGCCTCGCCGAAGGGGGAATCGAGCATGTTCCTGGTCTTTTTCTTGACTGCACTGGTCATTCTCGCGGCGACAGGGCACATGATCCTGAGGTGAGCATCTGACCGTCCATACCAAATCGGGCCAAGTGTCCGGCCGTCCTGGTGACGACGCACCGGCGACCGCGTCGCGCCCCGAGATGCTCATAAGGCGCACCTCTCGGAGGTGCTGCGATGTCCTCAAAGATCGAAGACTATGCGCTCCTAGGAGATTGTGAAACAAGCGCATTGGTGGCCCGTACGGGTTCCGTTGACTGGTTGTGTTGGCCTCGCTTCGACAGCGGTGCGTGTTTTGCGGCCCTGCTAGGCGGCCCCGAGAACGGACGCTGGCTCATCGCTCCGCGCGACGAACACAGATGCGTCGGACGCCGCTATCGCGGCGACACGCTGATTCTCGAGACAGAATTTGACGCGCGCGAGGGCGCCGTCACGCTCGTCGATTTCATGCCCCCGCGCGCCAGAGCTTCGGACTTGGTGCGGCTCGTCGTAGGGACGCGCGGCACGGTCACCATGCAGACCGAGCTCATCATCCGATTCGACTATGGATCTCTCGTGCCATGGGTGACGCGCCGCAAGGACGGGACCCTCTGCGCAATATCGGGCCCCGATATGGTTGTGCTGCGCACTCCCGTTCCGCTCCGCGGCGAAGGCCTGACGACGGTCGGCGAATTCCGCGTATCCGCCGGTGAGACGGTCCCGTTTGTGCTCACCCATGGAGCCTCACACTTGAGATTCCCCGGCCGGATCGATCCACTGAAAGCATTGGCCGACACGGAGGCGTTTTGGCGGAACTGGGCGAGCCGCTTCCGTCAACTCCACGGCGCGAGTGATTGGGCCGAACCGGCGATTCGCTCGCTCATCACGCTGAAGGCTCTCACCTATCGGCCGACCGGCGGCATGGTGGCCGCTGCGACCACCTCGCTGCCAGAGCAGCTCGGCGGGTCGCGGAACTGGGATTACCGGTTCTGCTGGCTGCGCGACGCGACGTTCGCCCTGCTGGCGTTGATGAACAGCGGCTATTACGACGAGGCGAGAGCCTGGCGGGCGTGGCTGCTTCGTACCGTTGCCGGCCATCCGTCGCAGGTTCAAATCATGTACGGCCTCGCGGGAGAACGCCGTTTGACCGAATGGGAGGTGCCCTGGCTCCGAGGGTACGAGGGAGCTGCGCCGGTCCGCATCGGCAACGCGGCGGCGGAGCAGGTGCAGCTCGACATCTACGGAGAGGTCATGGACGCGCTCCATCACGCGCGGGTCGGGAAACTGGCGGCGGACGAAGCCGGGTGGATGCTTCAGATGGAGTTCCTCAAGCATCTGGAGACGGCGTGGACGGAGCCGGATGAGGGAATTTGGGAAGTCCGTTGCAGCCGGAGGCACTTCACGCATTCCAAGGTCATGGCCTGGGTGGCGTTCGATCGCGCGATCAGAAGCGTTGAGCAGTTCGGCCTTCAAGGGCCGGTGGAGCGGTGGCGTGCGGTACGTCGCCAGATTCACGAGGAGGTCTGTCAAGAGGCGTTCAACCCGCGCGTCGGAGCCTTCGTCCAGAGCTACGGATCGGATGCGCTCGATGCAAGCACCCTGCTCATCCCGCTCGTCGGCTTTCTGCCGGCAACCGACGCCCGGATGCGCGGGACGGTTGAGGCGATCGAACGGCGTCTCATGGTCGATGGGCTGGTGCTGCGCTACGATCCAAGCACCGGGCGTGACGGTCTGTCCGGGAGCGAAGGGGCATTCCTCGCGTGCAGCTTTTGGCTCGCAGACAATCTCGTGCTCCTGGGGCGCTACGACGACGCGTGCCGGCTCTTCCAGCGCCTCCTCGCGTTGCGGAACGACGTCGGGTTGCTTTCGGAGGAATACGATCCGGCCGCCGGACGGCTCGTCGGGAATTTCCCGCAAGCGTTTTCTCACATCAGCCTGATCAATACCGCGCATCACCTGGCCCAGGTCCACAAACCGACCGAATACTTGGCGCGGCACTCGGCGCGCCCGCCCATGGCGTCCCGGCGCCGGGGCGGCGCGGAGCGCCCCTAGGCCAGCGAACTCGTCCATATCGAATCGGCCCGGTTTCCTTGCCGTGCCGACATCGCTCCCGGGAGTGAGGACACCCTCTCGGCTCAGGTTCCCGCTTCCCTCTGACGCAGAGACGTGGCGGGGCCCGTTGACCGAAGATATCGCGACCGGTCATGGAACACGCCGGCCACCCCCAGCAGCACGAGCGCCGTGCCTGAGAGCGTCCACACCGTCACGCTCTCGCGAAGCACGAGCCAGCCCAAGAAGACGGCCACCGCGGGGTTCACGTAGTTCGCCGTCGTCGCGATGCTGACGGGGAGCAGCCGCAGCACCACCACATACGACGTGAAGGCGAGGAGGGATCCAAAGACTACGAGGTATCCCCAGGCGACCCAGCCCGATGGCGAGACGTGCGGGAGGGATTCCCGGGCCGCCAGAGCCGCAATCGCGAACCCCAGCCCGGCAAAGAGCTGCTGGTACCCCGAGCTGACGGCAGGTTCAACTTGGACCCGACGGCGCTGCTGGAACACGGAACCCGCCGCCCAGCACATCGCCGCGATCAGCAGCGCGAGTGTGCTCCCGAGATCTCCCGCTTGTGGGGCTGTGCGCTCCGGGAGACTCAACACCCCCACCCCGCAGAATCCGGTGACCAGAGCGAGGACAGTGAGCCAGGAAGGAGCGCGGCGATTCAGGCCGGCCTCGAGAACGGCCGCCCAGATCGGCGCGAGCGCTGCGAGCAGGGCAGCGTATCCCGAGGCCGACCGCTGCTCTCCCCACATCACTAGGCCGTTGGCACCGACCCAGAACAACAGCCCGGAGACAGCTAGAATTCGGGCTTCCTCCCAGGAGATGCGCACCCGGGCCCGGCGGAGAACCGCCCACAGCAACAGCAGTCCTCCGGCCACGAGGACCCGCAGGGCCCCGAGCACGAATGGAGGAAAGCCTTCGAGGATGGCCACCCGGATGCCCAAGTACGTGCTGCCCCACACGAGATAAATGACGCACAGGTGGAAGATCCCTGCCCATGCCACACGCGGGTTCATATTGGCATACTCATCCCTTGGCTCCGGGTTTTCGCGAACAACTCCTAGGATCCTGGGTCCGTCCCTTGCTCGCTCTCCGCACGCGCCGGTGACAACAGCGGCGTGTCCATCTTGCCTCATCCGTCGCTCAGCGCGCCGTTGCACGAACTGGCCTTGGCATGACGGCAAGGCGGCCGGATGTGTTACACTAGCGGGTAGTTGTGGGAATCCGCTTCGTGTCGAGGCGGTGTGATGGCCGCAATAACCAGGCGTCTGGTCTGGATGGCGCTTAGATGAACGCCGACGAGCCCGCTCCGAGTCCCGTTCGGGTCGAGATCGTCGCCTATGCCCCCACCGCGTTTTTCCACTGCCAGCACTGCGAGGTGACATTCGAGGAAGTCGGGTTGGGCCGCCGCATTCGAGAAGAGCAGCTTGCGCGCATCCTGCCGGAAGATCTTCAGCACGACTACCAGGCGCTGTCCGACTGGGTGCGCGCTCTCGCGGACGACTACGGCGGCAGGATCGTCGTCAAGGTCATCGACGCGGCTTCGGTGGAAGGGTTCTGGAAGTCCCTCCGCCACCATGTGCGCCGCTACCCGGCGGTGATCGTCGCGGGCAGGGAAACGTGCGCGGGACTGGACACCCCCACGGTGCGGCGCCTGATCGACCGCTATCTACCGGCACCAGCGTTCGTCTCGCGGAGGCGCGTTGAATCGGAAAGGGGGGATGACGCGGATTGAACGTTGTTGCCTCGAGCACCTTTGAGGATTACGTCGCCAACCGTCTCCACGCATACCTGATGTCAACCCTGGGAGGGTGCGAATGAATTCGCTATGGGTCGTAATCATCGGAGTCGTAGTCATCTACCTGGCGTACAATTTCTACGCCAAGCGGATCGACCGCGATGTCATCCAGTCCGATCCGAAGCGGGCGACCCCGGCGAGGATGTACATGGACGGCGTGGATTTCATGCCCACGAGTCGCAACGTGTTGTACGGATATCACTTCAAATCCATCGCGGCGGCGGGGCCCATCGTGGGCGTCATTACCGCAGCCAACCTGTGGGGGTGGGCGCCCTCCATCGTATGGCTCATGATCGGGGTCTCCTTCATCGGATGGGCGAGTGACTACAGCGCCATCATGGTCGCCGTGCGCAACGATGGCAACTCGCTGAGCGCGATCGCCCACCGCCTGATTTCACCGCGCACGCGAACGGTGTTGTTCGTCTTTATCTTCTTCTACCTGCTGCTTGTAGCCGCGGCGTTTGTCGGCATCATGACCGCGATCCTTGGCGCGCGTCCCGACGTGCCGTTCGGGATCTTTGTCCTCGCCGTGATGGGGTTGCTGGCCGGCCACATGCTGTACCGCATGAAGATGGATCTGGTGCTGGTCACGCTGATCGTCGTGGTGGCCACAATTCTGGCCATGGCCCTCGGCCCGGTCGGCGTAAACCTGACGAAGACGCCTGTGAACTGGAGCAGCGGACCGATCAGCGGCGCGGTGACCGCGATCAACCACTCCCTGGACAGAGCCGGGGGGCTGTACGGTGTGGTCGATCCCACGGGATCCGATCCACGCATCCCGCCGCCTGGGAAGGACGGCACGCGGCCCAGCACCCCCGTCTACGACGCCGCGACCGGCACGATCAAGGTCATGCCCAGTTACCTCTTGTGGGCAGTGTTTCTTCTGGCCTTCAGTTACCTCGGGACCAACCTGCCGATCTGGCGGTTTGCGCAGCCGGTCAACTACATCGGCTTCTGGGTCACCGGGCTGACGATCTTCGGGTGCGCCATCGGCGCGCTGCTGGCCCCGTTCACGCAACCCGCGGTGGCGGCCTTCAAAGTGGCGGCATATAAGGGATTCTTCCCGGCTCAGACAACGGGAGCGTTCCAGCCGCTGTGGCCGATGCTGTTCGTGACGATTGCCTGCGGGGCGATCTCGGGGTGGCACGCCCTGTTCGGTTCGGTCGGCACGGCACGCCAGCTGGAGTACGAGACGGACGGCCTGCCGGTCGGCGGAGGCGCGATGTTCAGCGAGAACGCGCTGGCGCTGCTCTCTCTTACGGCGGTGGCCGTGGCAGGCGGTGCCGGAGCGGTTGCGTTTGCGAGCGGCGTGGGAGAATTGCTCAACGTCGCGACCTTCGGCGCGGTGCCCCTCAGTTACGGGACGGCCCTCGGGTTCGGCGTGTTCGTCGTGATCGTTCTGACCGTCGTCCAGCTGGTGTTCCGCCTCATGCGCGTCACGCTCGGCGAGTGGCTGGGTGAGGCGTGGGTGGGGTTCAAGAACCAGCACGTGGCGACGATCACTTCGATGATCATCGCCATGCTTCTGGTGCTGTCGGGCACATGGGTCTACCTGTGGCAGCTGTTCGGTGCGTCGAACCAGTTGATGGCCGCGCTGAGCCTCCTCATCGTCACCGTGTGGCTGGCCTCCGTAGGGCGCAACCCCGCCTACGCCGGCATCCCGATGGTCTTCATGTACGTGACGACGCTGGCCGCAACCCTGGTCACGGGCTACAATCTCTATGCGACGATCATCCTGAAGCCCCACATGCCGGGCATCTCGGTGGTCGGTGCGTGGGTCATGATCGGCGTGGCCGTCTTGCTACTCGTAGCCGCCGTCGTGATCGCCATCGACGGATGGCACGCGTGGACCCGGTACCGCACGGTGCGTCCGGGACTCACCCCGGCCGCGGCCAGAGGTGGCTGATCGGCATACGCGAGGCACTGGGCGCATTCGTGGGAGGGGGACCGTCCGCGGGCGCTTCCCGCAGGGTTGTTGAGCCCGCAGGATGCGGCGAAATCCGTGCGGTCCGACTACCGCTCCTCCACCACGGCGCGCGACAACGCGCAGAAGGTCTGGAAGAGTGGTTCGGCACCGGTCCGCGCGGGATCGGGGGGGATGAGGTGGACCTCGAGGTGCGGATGCGTTTGTCGGATCGAGAGCCGCCAGACGCCGTTACTGCTGCGCCGGAAGTCGTCCCAGAGGCGGCGGGCGATCTCGGGCGCCCGCCCGCCTCTGTGGGCGACTTGGGCGTTCGCGTCGCCCCACTGATCGTGCTGCCATTCGTCCGGCGCGAGACGGCGCAGCGCATCACGCCCCGTCCATCCGCGCCGGTCGCCGACCTCGACCTCAAACCGCGGCGGCCGGCCCAGCCTGGCCCGTAGGATCAGGAAGTCCCTCCGGCCGTGAAGTCGGCCCCATCCCCATATTGGCCCCACGTCCCTCGGCTCGAGCACGATCAGCACCTGGGCGTCGAGGAAGGGCTCCGCCGGCTGCGTGATTTTGAGCTCGACCACAGAACTGCCGAGCCAGCGCAACGTGGTGCGCCGGCCGAGCAGCGGCAAGCCTCCCTGGAGCCAGCGCAGCAGGGCGTTGCCTTTCCGGACGTTCCACTGTACGCCCACCGCAAACCACAACACGACGATCACGACGAGTGTCATCGTCAGAATCGACGCCATGATGGTCCCATTATAGTCGACCGGCGCACAGGACGAGGTCGTCGGCTTGACAGTCGGGGGATCGGGGTTACAATTGGAAACGAACGGTATCGCCGGGGGGGCGTGGTGTGTCTATTGAACCGCTGGGCCCGGACGGCCGCGAACGCCGGGGGGGCGGTTTTTTGTTGGCGCTGCGGGAGTTTCTGTTCGGGATGACGGGCTACGAGTTTGCCCGGCATGCCGCGGAGATGCGCGCCACCCTGGAAACGCTCTTCATGGTGACGACCGTAGGAGACATCATCGGCATTCCCGTGATTCCGCCGTACTACTCGCTGCGGCTGCTCCCGTACGTAACACCCGAGGTGGCCACATGGAAGCGGCGCGTGCTCCGCGAGCGGGAGATCACGGACGACCACGACTACGACCTGCACGGTATCTAATCACGACGGAGGCGAGGACGCGACATGCCTGAGGATCGCGAAACGGGGAGCGCACCGAAGAAGGCCGGCGGCTTGCGACGCTTGTTCGGCGCGGTCCGCGAGGTCACCTACGGGATGGCCGCGCACGACATGACGCGCTATGCGCTCCGCACACGGGCGAGCATGGAGCACCTGTTCATCCTCATCACCATGGGCGATCTGCTCGGCGTGCCGATCCTCCCGCCCTACTATTCGCTGCGGCTCCTGCCGCATGTCGTCCCGCAGATTTCCACCTGGAAGCGGCGGATGCTGCGTGAAAAGGATCTCACGGATGCCGTGTTCTAGACCCCGCGCCGGCCGCAAGGAGGAATCCTAACATTTCTCTAGCCCAGGCGTTTACTCAGCACCCGGGACGTCGCTACATCATGTTCGGCGGGAAGGGGGGGTTGGGCAAGACGACGTTCTCGGCCGCCACGGCCTTCTGGCTGGCACAGCAGGGGCACCGGGTGCTCGTCTTCTCCGTCGATCCCCAGGCCAGCCTGTCGGACATCTTCCAGCGAGACATCTTTGGTAAGGGGCCCGTCCCGATCGTGGATCGCTTGTGGGCGCAGGAGGTCGACGCAGACGATCGCATCAGGACCTACCAGGGCGAGATTCGAAAGAAGATCCTCGACATGTACGGGATGGACCGGGTGCCCGACGAGATCGAAGAGTATATTCAGGCGGCCTCGGCCGAGCCCGCGATGGAAGAGAGCGCGATCTTCGATGCGGTCGTGGACATCGTGATCAAGGGTGACTACGACTACTACATCTACGACCTCGTGCCGCTCGGCCATGCCCTGTACTACCTGAGCATGGCCAAGGTGTACGACGAGTGGATCAGCAAGATCACCAAGTTGCGCGAAGAGATGGCGGAATACGATGAGATGGTCTCTCGGATCAAGCGGCAGAAGGTGAGCGAGGAAGACCAGATCCTCGCGGAACTACAAGATATCCGCCACCGGATCACTACCTCATCCCGGATCCTCACCGACAAGGAAAAGACCGGCTTCTTCTTCGTCGTGATCCCGGAGGAGATGGCGTTGATTGACACGCAGAAGGCAGCAGAGTTGTTCAGCAAGTTCGACGTGCCGATCTCGGGCTATGTCGTGAATCGGGTACTGCCGGAGTCGCTGCTGCGGGACCAAGTGCCAGCGTACCTCCGCAACCAGATCGAGATGCAGCGCCGGCACCTGGGCAAGATCCAGCAGATGTTCGGCCAGGACGTGCTGGCCTATGTTCCCGAACTTGAGCGTGACGTCACCGGGCTGCCGATGATTGAGCGGCTGGCCCAGATCATGTATGGGGTCTGAGATGGTGTCGGGAGAGGGTTCGGTCGAGACTCCTGCGAGCACGGCGCTCGTCACGACTTCGCTGCGCCAGTACGTCGACCAGCACGGCCACCTCAAGTATCTCTTCTTCGGGGGAAAGGGTGGGGTGGGCAAAACGGTGATGGCCGGCGCGACGGCCGTTTGGTTCGCCGGTCAAGGCCGGCGGACGATCTTCGCCTCCACCAACCCGGTGCACAGTCTTTCGGGCCTGCTGGATCAGGACGTCTTCGGCCGCCCGACGGCCGTGCGCGGGGTGAACAACCTGACGGCCTACGAGATCGATACCAAGGATACCATCGCCCGATCCAAGCAGGAGATCAAGAGCAAGATCCAGTGGTTCCTGAAGTTTGCCGAGATTTCCACCAAGGCGGATGAATTCGTCGAATCCGCCACGATGAACCCGGCGTTCGAAGAGTCGGCGATGTTCGAGAACATGGTGGACCTCATGTTCAGGGATGAGTACGAGGTCTACGTTTTCGACACGGCGCCCACCGCCAATGCACGCCGCCTTCTCGGGATGTCCAAGGTCTACTCGCTGTGGGTCAACAAGATGGTCAAGTCACGGCAGGAGGCGCAGAGTCTGCGCGAAGCTCTCTCATTCACGAAGAAGAAAGAGGAAGATCCCTTGATGGAGTACCTTGTCAATCTCCAGGGCCGCATGGAGCGGGTGCGGGGCCTCTTGACCGATCCCGAGAGAACCGCGTTCTTCTTCGTGACGCTCGCCGAGGCTCTTCCCATCGCGGTCATTCGCCGCTTCATCACTTGGTTTACGGAGTTCGGGATTCCGATCGGCGGAGTGGTGGTGAACGGAATCATCCGGCCGGAGACGGCCGGGTCGGAGGTGCCCGAGTTCGTGCGCAACCGCATGGCGATGCAGGAAGAACACATGGGGGAGATCCGCGAGACATTCGACGGCCTCGTGCGCGCCGTGGTGCCGCTGTACGATACGGAGGTGCGTGGCGTGCCGATGCTGGACCGTCTGGGGAAGGCATTACTCGGTTGAGCGCGGACGGCTACACCATGATCGAGCCTCCGTTCACGTCGAGACACTGACCGGTCACGAAGCGCCCGTCCTCCGAAGCCAAATATAAAGCTGCCCGCGCAATGTCATCGGGAACCCCCATCCGCCGCAGCGGGAGTTCCATGGCGCGCGTCTTCTGCCGCTCGGGCGGATAGATGTGCCGGTTCATGTCCGTGACGATGCCGCCCGGACAGATGGCGTTCACCGTGATCCCGTACTGTCCAACTTCCCGGGCAAGCGACTTGGTGTACGCAAGGACGAAGCCCTTTGTCCCCGAGTAGACTGCGAAGTTCTCGCCGCCGACATGCCCGAGCTGTGAGGACAGGTTGATAATGCGCCCCGTTCTCCGGGTGATCATGGCCGGAAGCAAGGCGCGCGTCAGCGTCAGAATACCGTAGACGTTCACTTCGATCATCCGGGTCCACGCCCCAGGGGCCTGCGTCGCGAACGGTGCAACATCCATGATGCCCGCGTTGTTGATCAGGATGTCCACGTGACCAAACACGTCCAGCGCTCGCACGGCGAGGGACTCAGTATCGGCGGGGCGGGCGACGTCCGTTCGTACCGCAATCGCCCGCCGACCCGCCTGCTCGACTTCGGCCACGGCTTCCGCCGCTTCCCGCTCAGCGGCGCGGTAGGCGACGACAACGTTGGCGCCCTCCTGCGCAAAGGCTGTCACCATGGCCCGGCCGAATCCGCGGCTCCCGCCCGTGATGACCGCTACCTTGTCCGCGAGTCTCCCCATGCCTTTCCTCCATTCCCGACCCGAGGCCGCCATCGCCTGACCCGGCTGCAGTACGCTTCGTATTCGTGCCCGAAAGTCCGCCGCAATGTGGGTTCCTCGTACCACACCACGAAGAGGTGACTGGCGAGGACGAAGAGACAGGTATAGCCGAGGAGCGGCAGTGACTTGTAGAAGACTGCCGCGCCGGCGAGGATCAGTGTTCCACCGATGTACATGGGATTCCGCACGAAGCGGTACGGACCGTGTGTCACCAGCCGACGAGGCGGAGCGAAGGGTGCAGGAGTGCCTCTGCCGAAGAACACGAAGTCGGACACGCACCACAGGGCGAGTACCGCACCGGCGAGCCCCAGCATCACCCCGGCAACCGATGTCGCTAGGAGCAAAAGCGGAAAGATACCCGCCAGGATGCCTGCGTCGCGTCCTTCAAGAGATCGACCGCTGGTCATTGTTGCCGGTCGTCCTTTCGTGGAGATCGAGCCCGGCGACGAGACGAACGCCTCATTCCGGCTCGATCTGCAGGAAACCTGCAAGCGATTACGTAATTGCATGTAACATGCACCAGACGGCGTCGCCCTCCGTGCGGGACAAGAACGCGGAGCAGGCGATGCACGAGACCGACAGGCGATCATGGCACGCTTGTACGCCGCGCGCCCATCGGACGGGCTATTCGGGCCCGCGGTTGGATAGGATTCTCAAGGCGGCACACTCGCTCGACCGAGCAAACCGCAAGGTACCGCACGCGGAAGCCTGCGCCCCGATCTGGGATGACGCCCTTGGGATCTACCCGATCGGACTCATCCAGACCCTGGCATTCCGGTCGGGGACCGAAGGAGTGGTTTCGAACCCCGGTTTCCCTACGTTCCTGAACGTTCGGCGAGCGTAGACCCGCTCCGAGGAGGACGCATGCGCATCGAGACTGTGCGGGCGATTCCGCTGCTCGCGACGCTGGAAACGCCACAGCGGATCGGCCTGGCGACGTTCACAAAGCTTGGCGTCACGCTCGTCGAGATTCGATCGGACACCGGCCTCGTCGGATACGGCGAGTGCCTCGGACGTTACGCGCCGCGCGTCTGGGCCGCCATCGTGGACGACTTGCTCGCTCCGCTCGTCATCGCGCAGGACCCCTTCGATACCGAACGCCTGTGGGCGCGCATGTTCCGGGATTTTCGGTCCTTCAGCGGCCATAGCCGCGGGATGTTGGTCGAGGCGATCGCCGGGGTCGACATCGCGCTCTGGGACCTGAAGGGAAAGGCAACGGGGCTGCCGCTGTACGCGCTTCTCGGCGGGGCTGTCCGGACCCGACTCGACGCCTACGCCTCGTCGGTGATGGTGCGCGACCCGGAGGCCATGGCCCTGGACGCCGCAGGCCTCGCCGCGCAGGGATTCCGGGCGCTGAAGATCAAGATCGGCACCGGAGTGGAGAGCGACGCGGTCATCATCCGGGGCATCCGCCGAGCCGTGGGCGAGCGTATGGGCATCATGATCGACGCGAACGGCGCGTACCGGGCCGCGGAGGCGATCGACCTGATCCATCGTGTCGAGGACTGCCGGATCGCGTGGTTCGAAGAACCAACCGTGGCTGACGACCTGGACGGCTACCGCCGGATCCGGGCCGTCACGGGGATCCCGCTGGCCGCGGGGGAAGCGGAGTTTACACGCTTCGGTGCGCGTGACCTCCTGGCGGCCGGAGTCATCGACGTCATCCAGCCGGATGTCACGCGGTCTGGCGGGATCAGCGAGACGCGCAAGATTGTCGACCTGGCCGGCGCGCACCACGTGGCCTATGCACCCCATGTGGGGTTCTCGTCAAGCGTGTGCGCCGCGGCAACACTCCATCTGGCCGCCGCGGTCACGAACTTTCTCACGTACGAGTGCATGTACACGGTGAACCCGCTGCGAGAGCGTCTGGCCACAACGCCGGTGGGAGGACCGGCGCAATTGGTCGATGGGCAGGTGCCGGTGCCGCAGGGCCCGGGGCTCGGCATCGAGATCGACCCGGATGCGCTAGCCCACTACGCGGTCACGTAGGGGGACGACCTGCGGCAGCGAGGGCCGTCGGCCGCATCGCGAGGACGGGCGGAGGGATGACAGTACGATGACACCACGAGGCGCTCCCAGCAGCACTACCGTGTGGCTCGACCCGGCGCTGAGCCGATTCACGCCGCTGTCGCGGATCCTGTTTTTTGACGACTTTGATCGCGGGCTGAACGGCTGGACGGCGTTGGTCGGGAATTACGAACGCTCGCTCGGCAGCATGTTGCCGGAGTACCGGGACCTGCGTCCCCCCATGCTCAGCAACATCTCGATGTGGGACACCGGGACCGTGGGCGGCCTCGACGGCACTTATGCGCTCAAGCTGGCGACCAGGCCGAAGGCTGGCAGCATGGCCGTGGCGCTCAAGCGCCTGACCTGGCGGTACGCTGGTCCGCTTCGCCTCGAGGTGATCTTCACCTACAAACCCGAGGCCGTGGCGCTCGAGTTGCTCGAAACCCAGGTGCGGGCATTTGGCTTCGCGTTCGACCTCCAGGTGGGTGACCGCGCCTCCGGCCCCGTGGAGCGGGTCATGCCGCACCTCCGCTACGTGAACGCGCTCGAGGGCCGGCGGATGGAGAAGTGGCAGTTCAAGCGAGCGGTGGAGCCGATGCGCGACATCGGCGACAGTGGCAGGACACGCTCGCACTTCCATCTTGCGCCGACGGGGTGGGAGGACGTGCCCGACGGCGCACAGCGGCTATGCTACAACGAGATCGCGACCAAGCACAACTGGTACTATGTTCGAATCGGATTCGACCTCGGGTCGATGTCGTTCACGGAGTTCCGCTGCAACGACCGCGTGTTCGACGCGTCGGGCATCGCTCCGATGCGGTTCCCCGCCGTGCCGAACGCGTGGTGCATGATCAACCCGCTGATGTGGGTCGAGGCCGACGCCGCCACGCGGGCCTTCCTGTACGTGGACTCGGTGATCCTCTCTGCGGAGGTGGACTCATGATCCGCCGCAGCCACACCGCCGTCGTGGAACGCGACGTCCTCTGGACCGGGCCGTTTGCAAGCGAACCGTACGAAGCCGCATGGGCGTCCGAGGCGGTGTTCTTCGTCCGGACGCTTGAGCCCGGCACGCTCGGGCCAGGCGCCGCCGCCCGAGTGCAGCTGTCCCCCGATGGCATGCTCTGGACGGATGAAGGCACAACGATCCCGCTTCGCGCGGAACCGGGGGTGACCTTCGGTCGGGTGTCTCACTTCGGCGGCTGGCTCCGCCTCGCCGGCGAGCTGCGCCCAAGCGACGCCCTCAAGGTTATCGTGTACCTTGTCCTCAAGGAGTGAATTGCCATGGGGACATGTGCTGCTGGTGGAAGGATGTAACGATGCGATGATGTGATACGGTTCGGACCGAAGTGCGGGTTTTGCCGCCAGGCGTGTTCGCCTGGGACGCACTCGTGGGTCGATGCCGGTGGAGGGAGGTTGTGTGGGGTCGTACCTCGTCAGACGGCTCGCCTACTCGGTATTCGTGATCTGGGGTGCCGTGACGATTGTCTTTGTCGTCGTGCGGTTGATCCCGGGTGATCCGGCCCAGTTGATGGTGGGAGCCGAAGGCACCAAGGCGGACGTCGAGGCACTTCGGCATCGCTTCGGCCTGGACCAACCGCTCGCCGTGCAGTATGTGCGCTATCTGGGGCAGGCGGCCCACCTGGACTTCGGGGACTCGCTCCGACTCGAGGTGCCGGCCGCGCAGGCGGTCTCACAACGGGTTCCCGTGACCGCGTTGCTCGCGGCAACCGCGATGGGACTCGGGATCGCGGTCAGCATGCCGCTCGGGATCTTCGCCGCGCTACACAAGCAGTCGGTGCTGGACCGTGCCGTCTCGGTCATCTCGCTCCTCGGTCAGTCGGTACCCAACTTCTGGCTGGGCATCATGTTCATTCTGATCTTTGCACGGGAACTTCGATGGTTCCCGAGCGCTGGCACAGGCGGGGTGGACCATCTGGTGCTGCCAGCCGCCACGCTGGCGCTGCTGCTCGTCGGCGTGCTCACACGGCTCGTCCGTAGCGGCCTGCTCGACGTCTTGGACGAGGAATACGTCCGTTCCGCCTATGCCAAAGGGTTGACCCTCCGGCGCGTGATCAACCGGCACGCGCTGCCGAACATGCTGATTCCCGTAATCACGGTAGTGGGCCTCCAGTTGGGGTCGCTTCTGGCCGGTGCCGTGATCGTCGAGACGGTATTCGGGTGGGCGGGGGTAGGGCGGTTGCTGGTGGACGCGATCAGCAACCGCGATTATCCCATTGTCCAGGTAGCGATCCTGTTCATTACGACGGGATTCATCCTCGTCAACCTGCTCGTCGACCTCAGCTACGCGTATATCGATCCCCGGATCAGGTATCGATGACGACGAACTTCTCTCGAGCCCCGGCGACACGGCCACCGGAAGCGCAGGCACGCGAGACGGTGTCACAGGCGGCAAGCCGTCTGCGGCAGCGGCGGCGGGCGTGGCGCCTCGCGGCGTGGGCTGTCCCCATCGCGCTGTTCGTCGCCGTCGCGGTCGTGGGGCCGATCTTGGTTCCCTACGATCCCGTGACGGTCCGGCTCGGGGATCGGCTCCGGCCCCCGGGGGCCGTACTCACGAGCGGCACGCGAGCCTGGCTGGGAACTGACCAGGTCGGCAAAGACCTGCTGGCCCAGGTGCTGCAGGGCGCCCGGATCTCGCTCCTTGTCGGCGTCGCAACGGTGCTCACGGCCGGCTGCATCGGGTTGGCGGTGGGGATCCCAGCGGGGTACTTCGGCGGCGCCCTGGACGGGTTCCTGATGCGCATAGCGGATCTCCAGCTGGCGTTTCCGTCGCTACTGCTGGCGATCCTGATCGCTGCCGTGCTCGGGCGGAGCGTCACGAACGTGATCATCACCCTGTCGGTGACCCGCTGGGTGACCTTCGCCCGGGTCGTGCGAGCCACGACGCTGGCGACGCGGGAGCGGGAGTTCGTGATGGCCGCCCGCGCCAGCGGCGCGAGCACCAATCGCATCATGGGCCGCCACATCGTGCCGCTCACGGTCACCCCGTTGGTCGTGGTGGCGACCGTCGAGCTCGGGTTGGTTATTCTCGCGGAAGCGTCGCTCAGCTTCTTGGGGCTGGGCACGCCGCCCGACCATCCGTCCTGGGGCTTGGTGATCGCCAACGGACGGGACTACCTGAGCACCGCGTGGTGGATTTCGACGATCCCCGGGATCGCCCTGAGCCTTGTGATCCTGGCGGTCGGGTTGTTCGGCGATCAGCTCAGCGACTTTCTCAACCCGAGGACGGTCTCGAACTAGCGTCGGGACGGGCTGGGCGGCCGGGATGCTCGTGCGGAAGAACGGTCGACAACGGTGACACGTGAACGTGGGGAGTTTCGACAGGTGACCACCGTTCCGAGCGGTGCAGCGCCCGACACATTGGCGCCAGCTCGGCGGGCGAAGTCTCGCGATCCCGGGGAACCCGGGGAAGGAGGAGTCAGGATGACGCACCCGATAGTGGGAGCGAAGCGCGAAGGACGGATGACGCGTAGAGAGTGGCTGCAGGGAGCAGCCCTAGTCGCTGGCGCGGTAGCTGGTGGTGCATGGACGGACCGTGCGGCCGCCGCTCTGGGCGCCCCGCTCACGGCCGCGGCCGGTCCCGCGGCGGGAAGGACGCCGACCGGTACACTCACGGTCTCGCTGCCGGCGCGGATCGTGGGTCTCGATCCAATCGGCACTCAGGCCGCCGAGGATTCCGTGCGGACCGCAGCCGCCCACATCTTCGACTCACTCGTTGTGCGGAGTCCCAACTCGGCCAAGTACCTTCCGTCCCTGGCGACGAAATGGGAGACTCCGGACCCGTTGACGTGGGTGTTCACGCTGCGGCCCGGAGCGAAGTTCCACGACGGGACCCCCGTGACCGGCGGAGACGTCAAAGCATCGCTCCAGCGGCTGGTCGACCTCAAGGGCCCGTTCACCCCCTTGTGGACCGCCCTCGACACCGTCGACACTCCAAGCGACACCACCGTCCGCATCAAGACGAAGACGCCGCTCGGGACGATGCTTCCCAATCTTTCCCTGCTGTCTGTCGCGCCGGCGGCGAAGATGGACCAGCAGGGATTCTTCAACAAACCGATAGGGTCGGGTCCTTTTCGCGTCGTCTCGTACCAGCCAGACAGCGAACTGGTGTTGGAGGCGTACCCCGGCTACTGGGGCCCCGCGCCCGGCGTCAAGACGCTCCGGTTCAAGGACATCCCCGAGATCGCGGCGCGCGTGACGGCCCTCATCACCGGGGAGATCGACCTGAGTTACGGATTGCCTCCCGACCAGATCGCCTCGATCCGGGGCCAAAAGGACATCCGCATGGTGAGCGAGCCGTCGTTCCGGTACCACATGATCTGGATGAACTGCAAGCGCGACCCGTTCACGGACAAGCGGGTCCGCCAAGCGATGGCATACGCGCTGGATGTCGATACCATGGTGAAGACGCTGATGCCGGGGATCGGACGCCGGATGACCGCCCCGATCCCATCCCTGGCGTTCGGGTATGCGCCACAGCGCCCGTACGCCTACGACCCCACGCGGGCCAAGCAACTCCTCGCGGCGGCCGGACATCCCAACGGGTTCGATTGCACGATGATCTGGAACCCGGACTCTGCCCCGCAGGACCGTGAGCTCGCCCAGGCGCTCTTCTCGTACTGGAACGCCGTCGGGGTCAGGGTGCACGACGGTCAGGCGGAACGCTCCTTGTGGCTGGACAAGCTGCTCAGGCTCGACTGGGACATGGACTTCCAGGCGAACGGGGACACCACTGGCGATGCCGATTTTGTCCTCCGGCGCCTGTACACGACCCAGGCGAACCGCTTGGGGTACTCCAATCCTCAACTCGACCAGATCCTGAATGCGGCGGCCGCGACCGTCGATCAGGTGAGGCGCAAGGTCCTATACGGGGAGGCGTGCGAGATCGTGTGGGACGACGCGATCGGCATCTACCCGGTCGAGCTGATCCAGACATACGTGTACCGCCAGGGCGTCGAAGGATTCGTTGCGACCCCGAGCTACCCGACGTTCCAGAGCGTCACCGTGCGGCGATAAAGGCGTGGCCCGTGGGTGGCGCGGCGTGGGCTCGTCCGCGTCTTCGGGTGGTGACGTGGCCGCCGCGATCGCAGCGGTCGCAACTGGGCGGGCGATGACGGGGGGGCGCGGTGTCGAAGGGCGGCGCGTGCACCTAGAGAAGGAGGCTCAGTGAGATGCGAAATCTGTGGAGCCTGCCGCGCGTGCCCCTCGTCCGAACGCCGACTCCCCTGGAGGACGCCCCGCGCCTCGCCGCCGCCCTGGGCGTAGGCCGCCTCTTGGTCAAACGGGAGGATCTCACCGACCTCGCTCTCGGCGGGAACAAGGTTCGGAAACTCGAGTTCCTGTTCGGTGACGCGCTCGCCCAACGGGCCGACACGATCATCACGACGGCGAGCGCGCACTCGAACTTCCTGCGTATCGTGTCGGCGGGAGCGCGCCGGTTCGGCATGCGCGCGATCCTGGCGGTGCGAGGCAGGGCGGACCTTGCGCCGGAAGGGAACCTCCTGCTGATGCGGCTGTTCGCAGACCGGATCGTCTACCTCGACACCGAGGACCCGTATGCGGACTCCACGATCGCCGAGATGCGGCGTCTGGAGCAGGAGATCAAGGACCGCGGAGGTCGGCCGTACGTGATTCACCTCGCCGCGTTCTCCGCCGGACTCGCGACCGTCGGGTACGTGCCCGCAGCGCAAGAGCTGGCGGCTCAACTGAGAGAGCGCGAGCTCGAGTGTGATCGTATCGTCCTTGCCGTGGGATCGGGCGGCACCCACGCGGGATTGCTCTTGGGGCTGCGCGCCAGCGGGGTCGCGGCGCGCGTGCTCGGTGCCTCCGTCAACACCGCGGCCGACGAGATGCACAGGCGTGTCCGAGATCAGATTCGCGCGGCCGAGGACATCCTCGGCCTGCCACCGACCGTGCGCGACAACGAGATCGAGATCACGGACGCGCACGTTGGACCCGGCTACGGCATTCCGACCGTCGACAGCCTGCACGCGGTGGCGCTGGCCGCCCGAGCCGAGGGGCTGCTCCTGGACCCGATCTATACGGGCAAGGCGTGGGCCGCACTCGCCCACGCCGTCCGCACCGGCGCGGTGACGTCCTCGGATACCGTCGTGTTTGTCCACACCGGCGGCGCGCCCAACAACTTCGTCCACGGCAAGGAGATTGCGGATTCGCTTGCTGCCGCACCGTAGGCTCGGTGCATCGCGAGCATCGGAGGAGACCGACATGCCAGGAACCCAGATCCCGCTCGAGGAGTTGTGTGCGAGGTACCGACGATTGTACACCGGGGCGATCGCCGACGTGCTCGACGACAAAGGGCTGTGGCATCAGATCGTCGACCACCACATCCAGCCGCTCTTGCTGGAGATGCGGGTGGCGGGCCCGGCGGTGACGATGCTGGGCCGTCCGGAGCGGAGCACCGACCGCGCGATCCGGAAGGGCGCGAGGGCGGTCGATGCGGTCAGGCCTTACACCGTGGTCGTGATGGACTGCTCCGGCGAGCAGGTCACCGGCCATTGGGGTGAACTGCTCTCCAACGGGGCGATCGTGCGGGGCGGGACCGGGGCTGTGATCGACGGCGGCATCCGTGACACGGCCGCCATCCTCGACCTGAAGTTTCCCGTCTTCTGCCGGTACCGGTCCCCGGCCGACGCGAAGGGACGGTGGAACGTCGTGGATTTCGAGTGCCTGGTGCAGCTGGGCGGCGTCCCCGTCGCTCCCGGCGATTTCATCGTCGGGGACGCCGACGGCGTGGTCGTCGTTCCCGCCGCCCTGACGGTCGAGGTGCTCCTGGAGTCGGAGGAGTGCGTGGCGACAGAGACGGAGATTCGTCGGCGCGTCCGGCAAGGGGAGTCGGTGGGCGCCCTCTACATGCAGTACAATCGATTCTAGCGCGCACAGCAGCGCGCCAGATCATTCCCCCGAATCCAACGGACGGTGCGGAGGTTACGATGGTCACGGTTACGGCGTCCCGGCTAGGGGCGTTCGCGAGCGCGGCGTTCCAGCGCGTCGGGGTGCCCGCGCCCGACGCCGACCTGGTTGCCGACACGTTGATCGAGGCGGACCTGCGCGGGGTGCACTCGCACGGCGTGATGCGGCTGCCGAGCTACATTCGGCGTCTGCAGGCCGGCATCGTACGGCCTGAGACGACGCTGTCGGTCATCCGGGAGGGGCCGGCCTTCGCCGAGGTCGACGGACACGACGGCCTCGGCCAGGTGGTGAGCGTCCGTGCGATGGACCTCGCAATCGACAAAGCGCAGGCGGCCGGCGTCGGGTTCGTGGGCGTGCGCCGTTCGACGCACTTTGGCGCGGCCGCTTACTACGTGCTGCGGGCCTGCACCCAGGGAATGATCGGTATGGCGATCACCAACACCATTCCGCTCATGCCGCCGGAGGGCGGCGCCGCCGCGGTCGTCGGAAACAACCCCGTTGCCTACGCACTCCCGGGCGGCCGCGAGCGCCCAGTGGTCCTCGACATGGCGACGAGCGTCGTCGCGCAGGGCAAGATCCAGCGCGCCGCCGGACGTGGGATCCGTGTTCCGCTCGGCTGGGGGGTCGATCGGAACGGCCACCCCACCGACAGACCCGAAGTCATTCTGGACGGCGGGATGCTGCTGCCGACGGGCGGCTACAAGGGCTTCGGCCTCGCGGTAGTCTTTGATCTGCTGTGCGGTGCGCTGACGGGAGCCGGATGGTCATCGTCCGTAACCGGGATGGCGCTTCCCGCCAACCCACGGCCCCAGAACATCGGCCACGTGTTCATGGCGATCGACGTCCGGCAGTTTCGGCCGCTCGAGGAGTTCACCCGGGAGGTGGACGCCTATGTCCGTGCGGTCCACGCCATCCCACCGGCGCCGGGCACGGAGCGGATCTACGTTCCCGGAGAGATCGAGTTCGACTTTGCCGAGGCCCGCCGGCGGGACGGCATCCCGCTCGACGATCACATCACCGCTGGCCTGCAGTCTCTCGCCCGGGAACTCTCGCTTGCGCCACTGTAGTGCCCGACGCGTTCGATCCCAAGACCGGGAGGGGCGCGCCCACCCCGGATGATATCTTTGCCACAACCAACGATCACTCGCCTGGCGCGACGTGCAGTGGCTTCGAGACGTTGATCTCCGTCGACGACACTCTGCGTTGGGGAAGGTGGGCGTGAAGATCATTTGGACCCTGGTCATCGCCTTGCTCTGCATAGGCACGACGGCCTCAGCGCAATCCGTGGATCCGACGACTGCAGTCTTCCGGTTGCAGGTCCTGGATGCACAGCTCCAGCCGGATGGATTCTTTCACGGGCACGGCTACGGGACCGGGTTCTTCATCGCAGCGGACGGGACGGCGTTGACCGCCAGTCACGTCGTGTACACGGTCGTGCATGACCCCGGCAAATATCGACTGCTCGCCATCGTCGGCCAGGAGATGTTCGACGCAAACGTTGTTTGCGCCAGCAAGCTTCCCTATGACCCGAGCAATCCCAAGAGCATCACGATACTCAGCCGGGATGTCGCCGAAATTCGACTCGCTCCGTCGACGATGCCCGAGGGACACCGGCGAAATTTCATTCGGACGCCGAGCGGGGAACAGATCGTCCTCGCGACCGCCCACACGGATTCGGAGATGCCGACATTCCCGTTTCTGACGATCGGGGGACAGGCCGACGGACAGGTGACGGTTGTCGGCTTTGGAGGTATCTCCGCCATCCCGTCCGAGTGGACGGCGACGGGGCGGGTCGTCGGCACCGGCACGGCCCAGGATGGCACGCCGATCTTCAACGTTGACTCATCGAATCCGCCGGTTCCCGGCGACAGCGGCGCCCCAGTGCTTGGACCGCAGGGCACGGTCGTGGGCCTTTGGGCGTGGCACTCGTTGGTGAATCCACGACTGAGCACGGCAGAGGATGGGTCCGTGTTGCAGAAGCCTTGCCCCTGAAGGAGTGGCGATCGGGCCGATCGTCTGGAAAGCCTCGCTTCCGTGAGAAACCCAGCGCACCCGCAAGGATCCCGATCCATGCCCAGGAGCTGCCGTCGAAAGGATTCAACATGAACGGTTCGATGAAGCACCTGGTTCGCCACACCACGGAGCATATGCCTGGCCCTATCGGCCGCCGCTGACGAGGTGGAGAGGGCGGCCGAGGCTTTCATCGGGCTCCCGGGACCGTCGGTTACAGCGCGTCTTCCATGTTACGCCAGGTTCCCTGGCATAACGCGGCGGGTTCCGACATGCGGTGATGCGGGTGACGGGCACGCGGGCAGGCGCCTGTAGCTGCCCGCGCGCCCGAGTGCTCAGGGCTCCGGGATCTCAAGGTTCACCAGCGGGCCGTACTGCTGCCCCCCGAACGTATCGCCGTCGTCCAGGTCGCCAGAAATGTACGGCCGGGGGATCGTGATCTTGATGGAGTAGGCCGGATCGTACGGGATGATCCGGACCTGCTCCCGAGGGATGCTGTACACGGACGCGATCAGGTCCACGTTCAGCACGTTGGCGTCCCTGACCCGTCGATATGATGGTACCGGTTGTGCGACCGAACCAGGAGCGGAACTCGGTCCGGTCACTGTTGACGCTGGACGTCGTAATGATCTCCGCCAGGGGACCGCTTGTGGGCCAGCATCGTGCATCGCGAGACTTTGCGTTTTGATCCATCAACTCCTCCTACCGAGGGCGCCGGCCCGGCTTTCCGTCCCGACTCTTCCCGGCGGCCCAAGAACTCGGAGGTCTTGAGCGTGAGAGAGACAATGTTCCTGTTGTGCCAGATCGAAAGGTCCTTGTATCACCAGTGTCCCGGTAGGTCTGGCGGGATCTGCCAAACGGTGGCCACAATGCATCAGCCGATCGTCGATTGGCCAAACTCGCGGCAGAGGTCCTCAAACTGCCGAGAACGACCACCGGAGCCCGGAGACCAAGATGCAACTCTCGGATCATCGCTATGGGGGGAAGACGATCGCCCTGCTTGCCTCGAGGCACGACTGCAAACGATTTAGCATGCGCGAGGAGGTGCCATGCAATGATCGATCCGGTTGAGGAGATCGGACAGGAACGCGAGCGGGCCCGATCGCTTGGCGATCCCCTTACAGATGTCTGTTATCTGGTGACTGTGGCGTCGACCGAGCGCGCGGAAGCGCGCGCGCTGACGCTGCGGGATATCACCGAGCGCGGGGTCGGGATCCTGATCAACCGCACCAGCCCCAAGTGGCGACAGCTGTCACGGGCCGGGACGGGAACACTTTTGATTCACTGGCCCAGCGTGCGTCGGCAATACCGGATTTGGGGAGGAATCATGCCGATGGAGCCCGAGCGGATCGAGGCATACTGGCGACGCAAGGGTCACGGATCGAAATTGCTGGAGCACTATTACACGGAGTTCCGGCCCCAGAGCGAACGAGTTGCCTCACGACAGGAGTTCCTGGCTGGCATTCACTCGCTGCGACATCGCTACCCGGACGATGAGTCGGTGCCACCGCCACCCAGCCTGATGGGCATTTACGTGGTGCCCCTCGAGATCGAAACCTGGCATGGATCGGAGGAGCGACTTCACGACCGGCGGTTGTTTCAGAGATCCGGCAGCGAGTGGGAGTGCGCTACGCTCGTTCCTTGACGCCATGCTCAAGGTGCACCTGCGTGATGGTCTTGCAGACGTGGCGGCGGCGATCTGGGCAGTCTAACTCAGGAGGCGGTCAAGATGACAGAATTCGGGCTTGCAGGACGCGTGGCGCTGGTCACCGGCGGCGGCGGCAACATCGGCGGCGCGTGCGTGCTGGCACTCGCACGCGCGGGCGCCGACGTGGCGGTGCAGGACGTCGTCGTCGAACGGGCGGACGTGCTCGCGGGTCAAGCCCGGGCGCTCGGGCGACGAGCTATCGTGCTCGGCGGGGACGTGGCGGTGCAGGAGGCGGTGAGGGAGGCCGCGGCGCGGGCGGCGCGGGACCTGGGCCCCGTCGACGCCCTGGTCAACACGGCCGGGATCTAGGAGCCCAGGCCTGTGCCGGAGCTCGACATTGCGGATTGGCAGCGCGTGCTCGACGTGAATCTGACCTCCATCTTCCACTGGGTGAAGGCGCTCGCGCCGGGCATGGTGTCGCGCCGCTGGGGTCGGATCGTGTCGATCTCGTCCGTGAGCGGGAAGACCGGCGGCGGCGGCCGCTTCTCTGTGAGCAAGGCGGCTTACGCGGCGAGCAAGGCGGGCATCATCGGGCTGACCGCGGGATTAGCCAAGGAGCTGGCCCCTAACGTCACCGTGAACGCTGTGTGCCCGGGGCTGATCCATACGCGCGGGACGGCGGGCGTCGTGATACGCGAGGAGTGGATGCCGGAGATTCTCGCCGGGATTCCGGCTGGCCGGCTGGGCCAGCCCGACGACGTCGCGGCCGCCGTCGCGTTCTTTGCGTCCCCGGCGGCCGCGTGGATCACGGGCGAGATCATGGACGTGAACGGCGGCGCGTACCTGGACTAGTTGCGACCTCGTCCGCCGTGCGCCGGGGCTCTTCTCGCGCGTGCGTGGCCTACTGGCCGTGCGACCTCCAGATCCGCGCCGCGATCAACTGTCGCGCCGGCGTCAGGCTGCACCGCGCCAGGAGGAGAGCCGTGCCGCCGTCCAGAAAAAGGAACTGATATTTGATCAAATCGGAGGCATTTCATGACGCACCTGCTCGCCAAGATGACGTGGGAGGATGTCAACCAGGCGGCCGCCGCCCGGCGGGTGGTACTGCTCCCCGTCGGCGCCATCGAGCAACACGGACCGCATCTTCCCGTGGATACGGACAACCTGTCCGTGGAGACGGTGTGTCTCCGGGCGGGCCAGGCGGCGCCGGACCTTCTCGTGTGCGCCCCGCCGATTCACTACGGATTCAACGAGCACAACATGGACTTTCCGGGGACAGTGACGGTGGACCCGGACCATTTTGTACACTACTGCACCGACGTGGCGAAGAGTTTCGGCCGCATGGGGTTTCGCCGCGTGTTGCTCATCAACGGCCACGGGAGCAATGCGCACCTCCTCGAGCAGGCGGCCCGCCTGGCCACCTTGGGCAGTGCGGCGAAGGTAGCCAGCGTGTCCTACTGGGCCTTGGTCGAAGAAGAGTTTGCGGCGATCCGCCAGTCGCCGTTCCCGGGCGGCACAAGCCACGCGTGCGAGTTCGAGACGTCGACCTATCTGTACCTCGATCCCGAACACGTCAAGCGCGATCGTATCGTCCGGGGCGTGCGTACGCGCACCAAGTACTTCTGGGAGGATCTCATGGGAAGCTCGCCGGTAAAGTTTACGGACTGGCGAAGCACCCAGACCGACACGGGGATCGGCGGCGATCCGACGCTTGCGACGGCGGCGAAGGGCGAGCGGATCGTGGAGGCCGCCGCCGCGCGCATCGTCGAGGTGGCGCGCGAGTTTCGGGAACTCCGGATCGGGCCCCGGCGCTCGTTCGTTGGCCCCGTGCCGGATGAGTGATATGCCCAAGTTCTCCACCATTCGGGAGGCGATCACGCGGGAGCTGCGGGAGAAGATCGTGGCCGGCCGCCTCGCCCCGCGAACGCGGCTCATCGTGGAGGAGCTCGCAACGAAGTTCGACGTAAGCCCGATGCCCGTCCGCGAAGCGCTCCGCCAGCTTGCGGCGGAGGGACTCGTGGCGATTCAGTCGTATCGCGGTGCGACCGTTGCCGAGCTGTCCATCGAAGAGATCCGGGAGATCTTTCTCCTGCGTCGTCTTCTCGAGGGCGAAGCGGCGGCACTCGGCGCGCGCAAGACCGGAGCGGGTGAGCGCGCGCAACTTCAGGTCCTCATGGACAAGATGCGGGACGCGGTGCGCGATCACGGGCGGTGGATCACCGCCGACCGGGCGTTTCACATGACCGTCTACCGGGCGTCCGGGTCGATCCGCCTCGTCGGTCTGATCGAGCAGCTCCGACAAGACATTGAACGCTACGTGCGCCTATACATCGTGGTCGAGCGGAACATCCCACAGTCGATGCGACGGCACGCGGAGATCCTTGCCGCGTGTTTGGCGGGCGACGGAGCGACCGCGCGCCGCGTGACAGTCGCGCATCTCCGAGAAACCGCCGAGATCTTCATCGCCGAGCTCCAGCGCGGCGCCGCGCGCGGGAATGTGCCGGACACGCCGGTGCTCGCGGGCCAGGCGCCAACTGGGCGCACTGAGAGTTAGGCGTGATATCGGTCTCGTCCCTGGAGGCGCGTGGCCGGCCCGGCGGGTGGGCGACGCGCGAAGCTTGGCAACAGGCTCGGGATCGGGCCGTCCACGTTCCGAACCGGCATCGCGGCGATCATTATCTCGTGCCCCTGGCCGGAGGTGAATTCCGGTAGTTGTTCGATGTCTCCGCACGTAGATTCCGACGTCCCGCGGCGCGCGGGGTACGAGGGGAGGCTGGGTAGCGATGATGATTGACCTGTCGAGTGACACGGCGACACGGCCGTCGATGGGAATGCGGGCGTGCATGGCGCAGGCGGAAGTGGGGGATGACCAGCGGCGAGAAGACCCGACGGTGAACGCGCTGCAGGAGCGGGTGGCGGTGCTGCTGGGGAAAGAGGCGGCGCTCTACCTGCCGTCGGCGACGATGGCAAACGAGATCGCGGTGAAGACGCACACGCAGCCGGGGGACGAGGTGATCCTGGAGCGGACGGCGCACCTGGTGACGTCCGAGACGGGGGGGCCGGCCATGCTGTCGGGGGTCATGCTGCACATGGTCACCGGGGTGCGTGGGGTGTTCACAGAGCAGCAGGTCGTCGACGGGATTCGCCAGGACGATCCGCACCGTCCGCGGACGCGGCTGGTATGCGTGGAGCAGACACACAATTCTGGCGGGGGGACGGTGTGGCCGCTGGCGCGGCTGCGGGCGGTGGCGCAAACGGCGCACAGCCATGGGTTGCGGACGCACATGGATGGGGCGCGTGTGATGAATGCCGTAGTGGCTTCCGGGGTGGAAGCAGTGGAGCAGGCGCGTGGGTACGATTCGGTGACGTTCTGCCTGACGAAGGGACTGGGGTGCCCCGTGGGGGCGCTGCTGGCCGGGAGTCGGGAGTTCGTCGAGGAGGCACGGCGGTACAAGCACCTGTTTGGGGGGGCGATGCGGCAGGCGGGGATCATCGCGGCGGCTGGGCTGTACGCGCTGGATCACAATGTGGCACGGTTGGCCGAGGACCACACGAACGCGAAGTTGCTCGCGTCGGGACTGGCGGAGATTCCAGGGATCGAGGTCGAGCAAGTGGAGACGAACCTGGTGTTCTTCGATGTGACGGGGACAGGGCTGACGGCGGCGGAGGTAGTGGCGCGGCTCGGGGCGCACGGGGTGCGGATGGGGGCGAACACGCGGAAGCGGATCCGAGCGGTGACGCACCTGGACGTGACGCAGGCGGATGTGGAACGGGCAGTGGCGGTCGCGCAGGAGGTGCTGGGTGAGGCGCGCACGACCGCCCCACGGGAGTAGCTCTGTGGCGACGGTGGTGGGCACCGCGCGGGGGGCGGAGGGAACACGAAGGGGTCGGTCGTGCTGCGGATGTCATCCGTGAGAGCGAATCGGCAAAGAGGAGGAGGGTCGATGAGGCTCTGGCGCGTGCGCGCGTTCGTATTGCTCGTGGCAGTACTTGGCCTGGGATTGGGAACCGCCGGCATCCCTGCGGTGGGGCAGCCCGGAGGGACGCTCGTCTACGTCCGATCAGCGGACGCCAACTACCTCGATCCGGGGTTCACCACGATCACGGAGGACCTCGACGTCGCCGTCAACGTCTTCGACAGTTTGTTACGCACCAGCGCCTCAGGCGCGGTCGAGCCGGGCCTCGCCACATCGTGGGACAATGTGGGAGGGCGCGTGTGGACGTTCAGGCTCAGGAAGGGTGTCCGGTTCACCGACGGCACCCCCGTGGACGCGGATGCGGTCGCGTTCAGCCTCAACCGGCTCACTCCGGACTCACCGTTCTTCGCCAAGGGGCGGAGTTCGTCGCTCGGGATTTGGCTCGGTGATCTCGTGGTGCACGCCGATGTCGTGGACGCTTTGACGGTCCGGATCGAGCTCAAGCAGCCGTACGCCCTGCTGCCCGAGATGCTCGCGGCGTGGCCGGTCCCGATCGTCAGCCCGGCCGCGGTGCGGAAGTTGGGTGACGACTTCGCGCGCCAGCCGGTGGGCTCGGGTCCTTACAAGCTCGCAGAGTGGGTGAAGGGCGACCACATCACGCTCGAGGCAAACAAGGACTACTGGGGTGGCGCGCCCGCCCTGGACCGGGTCATCTTCAGGGTCGTCCCGGATCCGAGCAGCCGATTGCTCGAGCTCCGGCGCGGTTCGGGCGACTTTCTGAAGGGCATGGCGCCCGACCAGCGTCAAGCGGTCGAGTCGGACTCGGGACTCGCGCTCGTGACCAAGCCCTGCTCGTGCATCGGCTACGTGGCGATCAACGACCAGAAGAAACCCTTTGACAACGTGCTCGTCCGCCGGGCACTCATCTACGCGGTCGACCGTCAAGCGATCATGCGGACCATCGAGGGAGGTCTCGGAATCGTCGCGGAGAGCATGATCCCGGGGTGGATGCCCGGCTACAATCCGAATGTGGCCAAGTACCCGTACGATCCCGCCAAGGCCAGGGATCTGCTGCGCCAGGCAGGGTATGCGAGCGGGTTCGCCACGCAATTGTGGACGTTCAACGTGGAGCGGCCGTTCATTCCCAACGTTCTGGAGGTCGCGCAGCGGGTGCAGGCCGATCTCGCAGCCGTGGGGGTGAACGCGAAACTGTCGGTGCTGGACTCGTCCGTGTACTGGTCGAGCATCAACACCCTGAAGGGCGAGCTGACGATGAAGGGATGGTACACGCCGCCGCAGCCGGACTTTCTCATCAACGTCGCACTGCTCGGGAAGGAGTCCGCGACCTACTATCCCGATACCTCCCGGGGCCAGGAGCTGCGTGCGATGGCGCAAAAGGCGTCGCAGACGTTCGACGTCGCGACCCGCAACCGCATTTACCAGCAGATCCAACGGATTTACATGGACGACGCGCCGATTATCCCTTTGATGCATCCTGCGTACGCGTGGGTCTACCGGAAGGCGTTCACCGGGGTGACGATCTCCCCGGACGGCCTGACTCGGTTCGCGTCGGTGCGGCGGTGACGACGCTCGGCGGAGTCCGGCCCCGGGACGCTCGGCTCCGCCGCCTCCGGGAGGCGATGGTGCGGGCTGGCCTGGATGCCTTGGTCGCCACCTCGGCCGCAAATGTCGAGTATCTCACCGGGTTCGCGCTCCGGATGCAGTCCCTTGAGCTCTTTGCCGGAGGCCATCCCCTGGTCGGCATTCTTGTTTCGACCGGACCACCTGTACTGGTCGCGCCGATAACCGATATGGTCCCGGCCGTCTTTCGAGGCGTCACCGCCGCGACCCGCTCGTACGGTCGGAACTACGTCGCGCTACCCGAGGGCGCACAGGACTTGGGGCGCGACGAGCGCGCGGTGATCGAGGCGCTCAAGCCGGATACGACGTTCCCGGACGCGGTGCACGCGGCCACGGTCGTGCTTCGGGACGCGCGCGTCCGGCGCATCGGTGTGGATGACGGGGGCGCCGCGAGCCTGTATTGCGCGCTTGCGGAGTCCCTCACGGACATCGAGTGCGTACCCGCGGGAGACACGTGGCGACGCGTCCGCGCCGTCAAGGACTCGGAGGAGATCGAGCGGTTACGCGACGCGGCCGGGATCATCGAAGTCGCCATGGAAGAGGTCTGGCGCCACACGCGCCCGGGCGCGACCGAGATCGAGCTTGCCCGGCGGGCCAGCCGCGTCATCACGGACGCGGGGGCGCGCCCGACGCTGTGGTACGTCGGCGCCGGCGCGGCGTCCGCGCTCGTCGACCGCCTGCCGACAAGCCGCGCCATCGCCCGGGGAGACCTCGTCATGGTCGACTTCGGATGCGAGTACTGCGGGTATTACGCGGATCTGGCGCGCACGGCGATCGTGGGCGATCCGGGTCCGCGCGTGACCGAGCGTTATGCGGCGGTGCACGCCGCGGAGGCCGCGGCGATCGCCCGGATCCGTCCCGGTCGGGCCGTGGCAGACATGTTTGATCATGCCGTCCGTGCCGCGCGCTCCAACGGGATTCCGCGGTTCGATCGCCGCCATGTTGGGCATGGGATCGGCCTCGAGCCGTACGACCTTCCCATCCTGCTGGCAGCCTCGGACGACTCGCTCGAGGCGGGCATGGTCGTCAACGTCGAGACCCCGTACTACGAGGTGGGGTTCGGCGGCCTGCAGCTTGAAGATACGCTCGTTGTCACGGAGGAGGGCGTCGAGTTCCTGTCGGGGGCGCCGCGGACGTTGCGCCTGCTCTGACCCCCGGAGACGACGCCTTGGAGTCGGCGTCATGGCCACCGGCCTCAACACGATGGAGTGGCGTCACGACGGGCGAGCGCGCCGGCGTCCGCCTGGATTCTGGCGCCGGGTGTGTCGTAACCCGTTGGCCTTGACCGGCTGTGTCATCATCGCGGTGCTGCTCGGCATCGCCGCGCTGGCGCCGCAGCTCGCACCCCATGACCCGCTCGCGCAGAACCTCGACGCGCGGCTCGCTCCGGGGATCTGGGCGGGCAACCTCGTGCACCCGCTCGGGACAGACGAGCTGGGTCGGGACATCCTGAGCCGCGTCATGTACGGCACACGGATCTCGTTGTTCGTCGGCACGGTCGCTATTCTGCTGATGAACCTGCTTGGTGTCTCCATCGGGGTGACGACCGGGTATTTCGGTGGTTGGGCGGATGTGGTCCTGATGCGCGTGGTCGATGTGCTGCTCGCCTTTCCCTACATCATCCTGGCCATTGCAATCATGGCGGTCCTCGGACAGGGCGTGCTCAACGCCGTGATCGCGATCGGGATCGTGAACACGCCGACGATGGCACGTCTCATACGGAGCGTCGCGCTGGCGCTCAGGGAGCGTCAGTTCGTGGAAGCTGCACGCGCACTCGGCGCTGGCTGGCTCCGAGTTCTGCGACGCCACGTGCTGCCCAACGCGATGCCGCAGATCATCGTCTTCTCCGCGCTCTCGCTGGGGGAGACGATTCTGTACATCGCGGCGCTGGGGTTTCTCGGACTCGGGATCTCCCCGCCGACACCCGAGTGGGGCGCGATGGTCAGCACCGGCAAGGACGACCTCGTGCTCGGCCAGTGGTGGCCGTCGGCGTTCCCGGGTGCGGCGATCATGCTCGCGACTCTCGGCTTCGTGCTGTTGGGCGATGGGTTGCGCGACGTGTTGGACCCGCGAATGCGCGCGTGA
>DASPUZ010000025.1:0-9494 GCA_035622635.1 bacterium
GGCGTGCTGCGCGCGGTGTTCATCGTGCCGTGGGCGATGCCGGCGTTCGTCGCTGCGCTCGTGTGGGGGTGGATGTACAACGACCAGTTCGGCATCCTGACCGCCCTCGCGCACGACGTCGGCATCCGGCATCCGCCGATCTTCCTGAGCGCCCAGTATGCGCTCGCGTCGCTCATCGCCGTGATGATCTGGAAGAGCTTCCCATTCCAGTTCGTCGTGCTGCTCGCCGGGCTGTCGGCGATCGACGACGAGATCCAGCGCGCCGCGGAGGTGGACGGGGCCACGGCGTGGCAGCGGTTCTGGCTGGTGACGTTTCCCCTGCTCCGTTCCATTTCGATGATCGCGGTGCTCCTCGCGGCGATCAACGCGTTCCAGTATTTCCCGATCCCGTGGATCCTGACCCAGGGCGGGCCGGCGAACGCGACCAACGTGGTCCCGATCGCCGTCTACAACACCGCGTTCCTCGGCGGTGATTTCGGGATGGCCGCCGCGATCGCGACGCTGATGTTTGTGTTCGTGCTGGTCATGGGAGCCGCGTACCTGTGGCAGTACGTACGCGAGGTGCAGTCCCTTGGTTAGCGGGCGCGCACGCCGCCGAGCCGCAGACACCGCGGCGTTCGTCGGCGTCATCGGGCTTGCCGCGCTGGCTCTGTTCCCGTTCTACTGGATGCTGCGCACCGCGTTCACGCCGCAGGCGGGCGCGTTCTCGCTCCATCCGACGGTGTGGCCCGGGACCGTGACGTGGCTCAATTTCGTGCGCGTCCTGACGTCCCCGACGATCCCGTTCGTGCTGTACTTCAAGAACAGCCTGATCGTCTCGGCGTCGACGACCGCGCTCGTGATCATTGCCGGCTCGTGGGGCGCGTACGCGCTCGCGCGCATGGACTTTCGGGGGAAGAACGTCTTCGCCGTGACGCTGCTCCTGATCCAGATGTTCCCCCCTGTGGTGTTGCTGATCCCGCTCTTCCTCGTGATGGCGCGCCTCCACCTGGTCGACACCTACCTCGGCCTGGTGCTGGCGCTCGTCACCCTCAACCTGCCGTTCGTGACCTGGCTCCTGCGCGGCTATTTCCTGGGGCTTCCCAAGGAACTGGAAGACGCCGCCCGTATCGACGGGTGCGGGCGCTTCGGCGTGCTATTTCGGATCGCCTTGCCGCTGGCCGCGCCGGGCGTCGCCGCGGTCGCGACCCTGTCCATGGTGAATTCGTGGAACGACTTCCTGTTTGCGTTCGTGCTGATCAACAACGACGCGCGGAAGGTGCTGGCGACCGGGCTCGCGGCGTACGGACAGGCGAACAACGACTACACGGCGCTGTTCGCGATGGCGACGCTCACGACCGTGCCGATCGTGGCGCTCTTTGTACTGTTCCAGCGGTACCTGGTGGGCGGTCTCGCCGCCGGCTCCGTGAAGGCATAGACGGGAGGACGCGGCAGCGCGCAATCGGGCGTGTACCTGATCGTGGCGGGCGCATGGAGACTCTATGATAGGGGGAGGCGATCTTTGGGATCGCGTGATTTCGGTACGAAGCCGGAGTCGGCTCGATGACGCGCACGTCATCCATGCTGTGGGAGGAGGCGGACAGGATGGCGGTGAGAAGGTCTCGGCGGGCATTTGTCAAGGATGCTATCGCGTTAGGATTCATGCCGGCGGTCGCGGGGCTCGCCGGGACGGTTGGGTCCGGCCGGGCAGAGGCGGCGGCACCGTCGCACATCAGCTTCTGGAGCCGCGAGAACTTCAACAACGGGGCGCGTGAGCCGCTGCTCAAGGATCACGCCGCGGCCTTCGACAGGGCGCACGGGACCACGACCGACGTACAGTTCATGGTGTTCCAGGAGTCGATCGCGAAGATGCTCGCGGCGATCACCGCGGGGAATCCCCCGGAACTCGGCGAGCAGGGGCCGGACGTCGGCACGCAGTTCGCGGCTTCGGGAGCGCTGATGGATCTCACGGCGGTCGCACGCGAGCTCGGCGGCACGTTCCTGCCGCTCCAGCGAGACGCGTACGTGACGTACCAGGGAAAGGTCTACGCCATCCCGTGGTACAACGAGACGCGGGTCCTCTTTTATCACAGAGACCTCCTCGACCGGGCCGGCGTCCGGCCGCCGACGACATGGGCGGAATGGATCGCCGCCGCGCAGAAGCTGACCACCGGCGACCAGTACGGGTGCGGCATCGCGGTGGAGGGTACCTGGCCGGGGCAGATGTGGATCCCGCTCGGCATCTCGAACGGCGGCCGCGTGATCGACAAGACCGGCAAGATCGTCTCGGACAGCCCGGCGATGCGCGAGGGGCTGCAGTTCGTCACGGACCTCTACCTGAAGTACAAGGTGGCACCGCCGGCGACGCCGACCTACAAGAACAACGACGTGGTGCAGCTGTTCCTGCTGAAGAAGATCGCGATGTTCTGGTACAACGGCGACCTACTCCAGACGATCGAGCAGCAGGCCCCGACGCTGCTGCAGACGGTCGGCGCAACCATCACGCCGGTCAACCACGCGGGCCAGACGAGCCGCTCGTTCCTCGGCGGTTTCGATCTGTTCGTCTTCCAGAAGTCGGCGAACCCGCAGGGCGGCCTCCAGCTCCTCAGGTGGATGTACGACCCGGCGTGGTACACGCAGTACGTCGTCACGACGGCGGCCTCCGCGCTGCCAGTTGTCAAGGCGACGGCGAACACGTCGTTCTTCCAGCAGAACGACGCTCGGAAGGCGCTGGTGACGCAGCTCGCGACCGCAGTCCGCTACGGCGGCCCCGACTGGGGCAACACGCCGTGGACGGGCGAAGCCGAGGGCAAGCTCCTGTTCAGCCAGCCGATGGTGGACGTGATCAACGGCAAGCGCTCCGTGGATCAGGCGATCACGGACATGACGGCGGCGCTGAAGGCACTCGCCAAGCAGTGACGCGGTGCCGCGCCGCCGGGCGGTGTGCCCCGGCGGCGCGGCTACCGTCCGGCATGTCGGTCAGGGCACGCGCGCGGCCCGCTTTGCGTAGTGGTCGCGGAGGACGCCAAAGGCGAGCTTTTTCGTCGTCTTGTCCTCCGCGATCAGGCCCTTGCGGTTGAAGCCGCGCTGGTAGCGTGTCTGCCGGCGTTCAGACCGGTAGTCGTACAGGATCCACGGACACACGCCCCGCACGTAGGCAGCCCGGTCCAGGATCTGGAGCTGCCGGCGGTAGACCTCGGCCTGGCACTCCTCCGTGAACAGCTCGTCCGCACCACCGTGGAACCCCGCGAGCGCGTCGGCGCCCATTTCCGTGACGACGACGGGCCGGTCCGGTCGCGAGTTGGCCAGCAGGCGCTCGAGGCCGGCGAAGTCGCGCTCGTACCAGCCGAAGTACTCGTTGAGCCCCAGGATGTCGAGCCGCGCGGCCAGGCGGTCCTCGATACGAAACGCCTCGCGGTTGATGAGGCACGCCGCCCCCACGAGCCGCGCGGGATCGGCCGCGCGTGCCGCGGCGGCGAGCCGAGACATGAACGCGTAGCGGGCATCCGTGTCCGCGTTCTCGTTGCCGACGCCCCAGACCACGACCGACACCCGGTTGCGGTCACGCGCGATCAGCTCGAGGAGCTGGTTCTCGGCGTCCGCGTAGGTGTCAGGGTTCGCGAAGTCGATCGCCCAGTAGACGGGGATCTCTGCCCAGAGCAGGCACCCGTGCTCGTCGGCGAGCTCCGCGACCCGCTCGTGATGCGGGTAGTGGACCAAGCGGAGGAAGTTGCAGTGGAGCTCACGCGCATGCGCGAGCCGCCGGCGGATGTCGCCATCCGACGTGACCTTGCCGAGCGCGACGTCGTCCTCGTGCACGCAGATGCCGCGCAGGTACAGCGGCTCGCCGTTCAACAGGATGTCCGTGCCGTCGACCCGGATCTCCCGGAACCCCACGCGGTCCAAGATCCGGTCCTGCCCGAACCGTGCCTCCACCTCGTAGAGCCGGGGCGTCTCGGGCGCCCATCGCGCCGGCGCCGCCTCCGCCGCCGCGGTCCCGCGCCCGTCGGTGACCGGCACGTCGAACGCCACACCGAGTCCTGGAATCGCGACGCGCGCCGTCCCGGAGACGGGGTCGGAGAGGACCACCTCGGCGGCGATGCCCCGCGGAGCGAGCGATACGTGGAACGCCCGGATGAAGACGCTCGGCAGGGGGACCAGGTCGATCTCGCGGTAGAGTCCGCCGTCGTTGAACCAGTCGAAGTGCCGCATCGGCACGCGGTCGGCTCGGCGCTCGTTGTTCACCTGGATCAGCAGGTGGTTCGTCCCGTTCCGCACGCGGGCCGTCAGTTCGACGAAGAACGGCGTCGACCCGCCCCGGTGTGATCCCAGGAACCGGCCGTTCAGGAACACGCGGGCCTCGTAGTTCGCCGCGCCGACGCGCAGCACGAGCCGGTCGGCGCGGCCGGGCGCCCACTCGAAGTCACGAGCGTACCAGGCGGAGCCCTCGAAGAAGCGCCGGTCCGGTCTCGCGCAGGTCCAGCACGCGGGCACGTCCAGCGTCTCCGCGCCCTCCCCGTCGTAGTCCCGCGGGCGGTCCCACGTGCTTGGCGGCGCGGGCTCCAGCTCGAACCAGCGCTGGCGCAGTCCCTCGTCGAACAGGTCGGGCGTGAAGCGCCATCGGCCGGCGAGCGAAAGACGCCGGCGGCCGCCCATCGCCACCGCATCGCGCCACCCGATGCCCGGTCCGGCGAAGGCGTCCGCGTACGCCTCGTCGTGCAGGTGAGCAAAGGGGTCGCGAGGCCCGGTCATCCGTCGCCGCCCAGGCGGTAACCGATGCCGACCATGCGGCGGAATCGCCACGGCCGCCAGCCCGGCCAGCACAGGTCCGTGATCATCGCAATGGCGATCCAACGGAACCACGTGGAGAACGTGTTCGAGAGCCCCTGTGGCTCCTCGTACCCGCGGACCCAACCGTCCTGTCGCCTGATGCCGAGGCGCTCGTCCGGGAACCCGCCGTCGTCCGTCTGGAAGTCGAGCAGCGCCAGGAGCTTGCGGCGCAGCCACGCCTCGATCTCGAGGCGCCGGTGGTCGATCAGCATGTGGCCGTGAACCAGGAGGTCGACGAGGTCCACGTCGATGCACGCCGAGTCCACGTCGGTCGGGTGCGCGAGCGCGTAGTCCACGGCCTTGTCCTGGTAACGCAGCGGCCGGCCGGTCGCGTACCACAGGTGGTAGCAGTGCATCGACCCGGCCATCGCATGCAGGCCGGCGAGCGGGTCCGAGAGCTGGCCGACGCCCCAGAACCCCGTCGCCGGCTCCTGCAGGCGGTCATGCCACTCGAACAGGATCGTGAGCGCCCGGTCGATCGTCGCGGGCTCGGCCAAGCGGAAGCGGCGCATCAGGAGCAGGAAACTGCCGAGGTTCACGATGTTGTTGCCCTCTTGCCACGGATCGCGCAGATCCCGATCGGCGAGCCACGCCTTCAGCGTGACGGGGTCCAGCCATGGGCGGGCGAAATCGAGGAGCGGTACACGATCGGGGTCGAGGGCCTCGATCGCGCCGAGGCTGTAGTTCGTCACGTGGAAGTCGATGTATCGCCGTGTCTCGGCCGGGTCGGGTTTCTTGAAGATCTCGTCGTCCCGCATGCCGGGCACGCGGAAAACGCCGTCCGGCCGGCGGTGCGACTCGAGCCAGTCGATCAGCGCCGCGCGGGCGTCCGCACGGAGATCCGACGACCCGTCCAGCAGATGCCCGCACAGCACGCCGTTGTAGGTACCCGGCAGCAGGACGCCCGGCCAGCGCGCAGGATCGTGCGCCGCGCTGATGCGGAGGACGCCGCGCGGCTGTCCTGCAGCCTGCATCGTCTCGAGCCAGCCCAGCGTGCGCACGCGGGCATCCGCGACCCTGGCCCTGAGGCCCGATTCCGTCTCGATCGCCATCCTGTCTCCCCATCGGGGGTTCCCGTCGTGTCCGGTGCGTCCCTGCTCCGTGATCGACGAGGAGACCTCACGAAGCCGCCGAAGCAACGGCACGGCCCGCTCGGGCCGGCTGCGCCACAGCGTACCGGATCGCTGCGCTGTCCGAGGCGGCCCGGAGCGGGAGGGAGGGGGAGTCGAGGTGGCGCAAACTGAGGTGCGGGTGGATTTCAGCCGCCGCGAGGGTGCGCTCCGGCCGATCTGGCGCAGCATCGGGTACGATGAGATCAACTGGACGTACACGCCGCGGGGCCGGGCGCTCTACGATACGCTCGGCCGGGTCTTCGGCGGGCCCCTCGCGGTGCGGAATCACAACGCGTTCACGAGCGGCAACGGCTTGAGCGCACCGGCCTGGGGGTCGACCAACCTCTACCACGAGCTCCACGACGGACGAATGGCGCTGGACTGGCGCTGGGCCGACCAGATCTACGACGTGTTCGTCGAGCACGGCTGCGAGCCGATCGTCGAGCTTGGCTTCATGCCGCGGGATCTTTCGCGCGAGCCTTCCGCGGATGCGCGCTTCGGGGCCGGGCACGATGCGGGGCGCGAGCCGTATGAGGGCGGGGCGTGGAAGCACCCGCCAAAGGACTGCGGGCGCTGGCGCGAGCTGTGCCGGGCGTTCGTTGCGCATCTCGTCGACCGGTACGGCGGCGCGCGCGTTCTGCGGTGGCGGTTCGAAGTCTGGAACGAGCCCGACATCCCCAGCTACTGGAAGGGAACGGTCGAGGAATACTGCGCTCTGTACGACGCCGCGCGGGCGGGCGTGAAGGAGGCGCTGCCCCGCGCACAGGTCGGCGGCCCGGCGACGACGGCGCGCGGCACGGAGTTCCTGCGCCAGGTGCTCGCGCGGATCGACCGCCCGGAGTTTGCGTCGTTTCACACAAAGGGCGCGCACTATGCTCCCCGGCGCCATTACAATCCGTTTCTCGAGGTCCCCAAGGACTCGCCGTCTCTCGGCCGCATGCTGGACGACGTTCGGCGGAACGTCGCGGCGATCCGCGACCGGTTCCCCGATGTGCCGATTCTCGTCGACGAGTGCGATCCCGCCGTGGGAACGATCTATGGCGTGTTCGATAATCCGAACTTCATCGTCTGCAACACCACGTACTATCCCACGATGCTCTGCGCGCTCGCCGACGAGATGCTTCGCCTCGGCGAGGTCGAGCTGTTCACCACCTGGGCGTTCTACTTCGAGGGCAAGCGCTGGTTCGAGGGCAACCGCACGCTCGTGACCAACGAGAACGTGGAACTGCCGGTGCTCGACGGGTTCCGCATGCTTGAGCGGCTCGGTGACCACCGCGTCCACGCGCAGGCCGAGGGCGCCGGCGTCCTGGCCGGTGATCGGGCGGCGATCGTGTACCGTCACGTGGACGCGTGGTGGAAGGACGCCACCGTGCACATCGACCTGTGTTGCGAGAGCGCGGGCCGTGCGATGCGATTCTGGCGTCTCGGCAACAGCCACGCCCGGTGGCTCGAGCAGGGCTCGCCCCAGTCTCCCTCCGCGGCGCAGGTGGAGGAGTTGCGGGTCGCGTCCGGCCTCAAACTGGAGGGGATCGTGCCGACCGATGGCGGGCGCCTCGTCCACCGGCTCGAGCTGCCCCTGCATGACGCGGTGCTGTGCGAGGTCGTTCCGTGAACCTGGGCCTTGTCGGTTGCGGCGGGATGGGCCGGCGTCACCTTCACGGGATCGCCGAACTGCAGCGGGTGCAGGGGACGGCGGTCATCACCTTGTCGGGGATCACCGACCGCGTGCCGGCGCGCGCCGCCGCGCTCGCGGACGAGGCCGAGCGCCTGCTCGGACGGCGTCCGGCCGTATTTGCGGATCAGGACGCGCTCGTCCGTGCCGGCGTGGCCGAGGCCGTGGACATCAACACCGCGACCGAGTCGCACGCCGACCTATGCTGCAGTGCCCTCGCGGCGGGTCTTCACGTGTTCGTCGAGAAGCCGCTCGCGGTGACCATAGCCGACTGCCGGCGGGTGCAGCGCGCGGCCGCACGCGCGGGGCGAATCGTGGGCGTCGCGGAGAACGTCAGGCGTGAGGCCGGGCAGAGACTGGCGCACGCCGCGGTCGCCGCCGGGCTCATCGGCGAGGTCCGCATCGTCGTCGATCAGGTGTGCGCGGGGGCGGACGCCATCTGGCTGACGCCCTGGCGTCATCGCAAGGTCGCGGGGGGCATGCTGCTCGACGTGATGGTCCACCACGCCGATCTCATGGAATACCTCGCGGGACCGGTCGACCGTGTGGCGGGGCGCATCCGGCTCGTCGAGCCGGTGCGTTGGTTGCGGGGCGGCCCCGGGCCGGTGTCCAGCGCAGCATATTACGAGCAATGGACGCCCGAGCTCCCGCCCCGGGCCGAGGCGGACGCAGAGGACGAAGCGGTCGCCGTCCTCCAGTTCCGAAACGGCGCGATGGGTACCTGGACGATCAGCCAGGCCGCGCATGGCGAGGCGAGCCGGGTGCGCTGGATCTACGGCAGCAAGGGGTCGCTCCGCCTGCCCCCGGACCGATCCGGCCGGTCACCGGTGTTCACGCCCGACGGGGAGGGAGCCCTCGAAGGCGCTCTGCTCGTGGACGCGGTGCCCGCCTACCGCCTCGACGACATCAGTGCGGCCGTGTACGGCGACGATCGTCCGGTGCCGTTGGGGATGCCGTTTGCGGAGATTGACCGGAAGCTCTGTGCGATAGAGATCGGGGATTTCATCCGTGCCGTGCAGCGCCGTTCAGCGCCCGAGGTGGACGCGGTCCACGGCACCCGCAACATCGCGCTCGTCTGGGCCGTTTGCGAGGCCTCCGTGGCGGGCACGTGGGTGGACGTGGCCGAGGTCGAGCGGGGCGATCGCGCGTCGTATCAGCAAACGCTCGGTCACAGGTGAGGTCCGGCCCCACGGCCGCGGCCGTCGGCACGTCCGATCACGGAAGCGGCGGCCGCCGGCTGGTCCACGGGCGGGCCGCCTCGAAGGCGGCGGCTGCGATGAGCGCGCGGGCATCCTGGCGCCACCCCGCGACGATCTGGAGCCCCACCGGGAGCCCGGCATTCGTCCATCCGCACGGCACCGAGATCGCCGGGAAGGCGGTCAGGTTGAACGCGAACGTGGGGACGAGCGTCTCGAGATGCTGCGTGATCGGGCGCCCCGCGATTTCCTTCGGCAGCAGCGCCGAGAGCGGCGTGGCTGCGGTCGAGGTCGTCGGGAGCACGAGCAGGTCATACCGCTCGAAGAAACGGACCAGCCGCTGGTGGTAGGCCGTCCGCGCGACTTCTGCCTGCCCGATATCTTCCGGCGTCAGCCCGCGGCTGAGATCGAGGCGCTGGACGAGGATCGGATCCATCTGATCCCGCCACTGCTCCAGGTGTTTGCCCACCGTGGCAACCCTCACGGAGACGTTCAGAGCGAGAAACGGCTCCATGATGTTGCCCACCTCGGGGGAGGCCGTGTCGACGCTGCAGCCGAGGTCGACGAAGGCTTGTGCCGCGGCCGCGCAGACCGAGACGATCTCCGGATCCACCGCAGCCGCGCCGCCTAGGTCCGGCGTCCATGCGACGCGCAGGCCGCGGATGCTCGGTGAGCCCGTGAGCGCGGCCCACCGCTCACCGGTAT
>DASPUZ010000026.1:0-9868 GCA_035622635.1 bacterium
TTAACCTGAAAGCGGCGCGATCGCGGCGCCGAGAATGCCGGTGGCGCATGAATCGCCTGACTGATCGACAGATTTTGCCGTTGTTGCAGAACCGCACTTTCGGTGAGGTTCTGCAACAACGACCCGAAGAGCCTCAAACCGTTGAATTTGCAGCATTGCGTCCGTGACGGCTCCTCGTCATGACGCCGTTTTCAGGTTAACGCAGGGGGAAATGCACATGAGTGATCGACGGGAGCCATTGGCGACCGTGGTCGACAATATTGACGCTGCGAACCGCGGTCGTCGCGTGCTGGTGAAAGGACGCATCATCGCTGAGTGTTACGCGCTGTCGGAGGCAGAAAACCACTCGAACGCACAGCTGATCGCCGCCGCGTTCAACCTCCACGCCTCAGCGCCGCCTGAGATCCAGAAGGTCCTAGAGACGCTGGCCGAGGTCGATGAGATCCTGCAGCGCACCGATTTCCAGATCATGATCGGGGGAAACACGACGAGGCAGTATTTGCACCGGATCGCGGCCGTCCTTCGCCCATTTGTCGCCGCCGCACAACGAGCGGCTGACGCGAGGGATGCCTAGCAATCGCTCTTGGCCTAGGTAGGCGGTCGCATCATGCTGAGGAGGCGCGCTCAACCACGTCCCGATGACGAGCTTCGCGAGACCCCGTTCACTATGTTTGGAATCAGTGTGATCGGCATCTGGGTTTCGTTCGGACGTGAGCCCAAGATCACGGTACTGGCGCAGGACGACTCGGCAGAGGCTCGGTGGCAATTCTCCCGTTGGGCGGCGAAGCGGCCCATGCAGATCGAGGTCCTTCACCCTCGAGACTAACCTGCTCCCGCCGCAAGGATCCCTGGTCCTCAGCGATGACTCCGGGCAACCACGCAGCGTACCGGTGCCGCGAGGAAGCCTTCTGCTACTCAACGAAAGCGGCTCGCATCACGCCGCATCGAGCAATGAGCATCCGGGTTCGCGTGCGCGCCCGTGTCGTCGAACTGGCTCTCGTGGAGCGCAATATCACAAGGAGGGAATTCGCTCGGTTGATTGGCATCCACCCGTCGCACCTGTCCGCAGTACTCTGCGGACGCCATCCACCTGGGCCCAAGGTGCGCCGCCTTCTCCAAGCGGCGCTCCGAAAGACGTTTGGGGAAGTATTCGAAATTGAGGAGGCCGGCGTTCAGCCGACGAACGGCGGCTCCCGCTTAGACGAGCCTGCGCCCACCGGCTCCCCTGATTGAGCCCCTCACGCGATGTTCACTCGATTGCCGCCAATGTACTTGGCCTGATACATGGCCCGATCGGAAGCCTCGATGAGCGCCCTCGGTGTGTCGCCATCTTCCGGCATCGTCGCCACGCCGATGCTGGCCGTCAGTGATGTGATGTCCCCTGGGATCTCCTCGACGTAGCGCCGGACGCGTTCCGCGATCCCGGCAGCGTCTTCCTTGGATGCGCCCGGGAGGAGCAGGACGAACTCATCGCCCCCGAATCGGGCTGCCAGATCTCCAGCCCGGGTATGCTGTTTGAGCACGTCCGCCACGGCGCTGAGAATCACGTCCCCCTGGAGATGACCGAAATGATCGTTCGCGAGCTTGAACCGGTCGATCTCCACCATGAGTACGGACAAGAAATGTCCGTCTCGCAGAGCTCGCGCGACTTCGCGTTCCAGCGCGTCCCACAGCGCCCGATGGTTCGCCAGCCCCGTCAGGCCGTCCGTCAGCGCCAGCCGCCGGAGATCGTCGTCGTGCTGCGCGCGCAGGATCGCCAGACCCGCCAGCGTAGCGAACGTCTCAAGCACGTCGCGAACGTCTCGCGGGAACGCATCAACTGCCGGGCTCTCGACGTCCAACACCCCGAGCACACGTCCATCCACGATAAGCGGGTAGGCCACTTCCGACGCGACTCCGGGCCCGCTAGCCAGATAAAGTGGATCGTGGGCCACGTCGGCCGTATAGTACGGGCGGCCATGACGCGCCACCCACCCGGTGATCCCTTGCTCACCGACCCGAATCCGAAGAGTATCGGTGACGGCTGGATCGTGTCCCCGCTGCGCCGCCACACGGAGTTCTTGTGCCTGTTCATCTAGCAGGCAAATGGCGCACACCGGGTACGAGAACACCTCCTGGATCTGGCTCAGGATTTCATCAAGTACCGTGGGCAAATCCAAGGGCCGCAGCAGCCGCTTGACGACGTCGGCCATCACGGGCATGACCCGCCCGGCTTGGCGCGCCTGCGTGAGCGACCGCGCGATGGCCTGCACCGCCGGCCGCATGGCTGTGCCTTCCTCGGGGCGTACCGTGACTGCGTCGCCGGACACCATGTCCTGCTCCATGAGGCGGCAAAATACGTCGACCACCCGCGGATCGAATTGGGTCCCGGCGGCGCGACGCAGATCCCGGAGCGCGTCCTCCTTGGCCCGCCCCTTGCGGTACGCCCGATCATCCATCATCGCCCCATAGGCGTCGGCGACCGCGACAATGCGGGCGCCAAGCGAGATGGCGTCGCCCCGGAGTCCGTCGGGATACCCAGTCCCGTCCCACCACTCCTGGTGATGCCGTACCAGCGCGGCCACCCGGCCCATGTGTTCCACGGGCCGGAGAATCTCCTCGCCGATCGCGGGGTGCTTGCGCATGACCGCCCACTCTTTATCGGTCAGAGGGCCGGGCTTGCGCAAGATCTCGTCTGGCACGCCGATCTTACCGATGTCGTGCAGCAAGGCCCCCCAGCGAAGCGCCCGAAGCTCTTCCTCGTCGCAGCCCAGCTCGCGCCCGACGGCATCCACCCAGACGGCCAGATGCTCGCTATGGGTGCCCGTGTACGAGTCCCGGGCATCGACGGTCCGTGCAAGTGCCAGCACCATCTGGATGTAGGCCTGCTCGAGATTCTCACGGAGTTGCGCCCGTCGGATCGCGGTTCCCCCGATCTCCGCGATGGCATTGAGTAACCACACCTCGGAATTGGAGAATGAATGAGCCTCGGCGCCCTTCACCCGGCTCAGCGCGAGGGTTCCAACAATATCGTGCTCTGATCGCACCGGGACAATCACGAGAGGGCCGAGGGTCTCGTAGTAGGCGGGTGGCAGCCAGGGAAGACGCCCTGCCTGAGCGATGTCCGCGATGACATAGGGCGCTCCTGTGGTAATGACGCGCTCGGAAAAACTGGCGGCGACGGGAAACGTCACGCCCGCTGCTTCTTTCAGCACACCCGCAGTATGCACCCACGTGAAGCGCTGCCGATCGGCGTCCATGAGGTTCAGGGTCCCATGCTGCGCCCCGAGCAGGGCCATAGCCGTTTCGACCAAGAGCGCATAGATTTGCTCGACGCGGTCGGCCTCCCGGAGACGCTTCCCGACCTCCGCAAAGGTCTCAAGCTGCATGGTCCGGCGGGCGATCTCGTCCTCGGCATTCTTGCGGGCGGTGATGTCCACGAGGACTCCCTCGTTCCGCGCAGGATCGTGCCAGCGATGGTCATGGAGAGCGCGCCGTACGGCGGATCCGAGCCGCTCAAGTCGATTCGTCGAGACGTAATCCGCGGCACCGCGCCGCACGAGGTCAACAGCCGTCTCAGGATCCATAACACCTGAGACCAGAATGAGCGGAATGTCAGACCCGTGGGTCTTCAGGAACTCCAGCACTCGAGTAGCCCCGACACTTGAGGCTGAGTACTCCGCGAGGACGACGTCCGGAGACACTGCTAGGACCTGCGCGCACACGGCTTCCTCGTCGACACGCCGCCATTCCGGAACGAACCCGGCCCGCACCAGCATCTCGATGGCTAGGTCGTCCCGAAGGAGACCGTCCCCCACGACGACCACCCGGAGCCGCTCGGGCAGTGGAGAGGATGCGCCGGGATCAAGCCTATCAGCGTTCATGAGACACACGGTAGGTGCAAGTATCCCCCTCAGCCGTGGGCGCGGAAGGAGCTCGATTCGACGGTGTTCGCACCTCGCTCACCCCACCGTGTCCGGAGCCAATCGACGCTACAGTTTAAGTACCCGAAGCAGCACCTGCATAGACGTTGGTGATACTAAACACCGCTGGACGCCACCCCGTGTCTCCATTACAGCGATGGCATGTCCAGAGGCAGGGCCGCACCGTTGCGACTTGAAACGGGCAACACGTCGACCGTCCGATGGATGGGGGCAGTCGGCGAGTAGCGCATCGACTGGGGACCACGAGACCGGATCTACCTCACGAAGGAGGGTGCTAAATTCATCATCCTCCTGGGCGGCGGCACGAAGAAGACGCAAGCGGCCGACATAAGACGGGCGCGCGATTTGGCGGCCGAATATCGAGCGCGTAAGGCCGCCGCAAGATTACCGCGGAAGGGGTTGTCAACAGTTCACCCATTTGGGAACAAATGGTAGCAAACGTGTATTCGCGTATGCTATGATTCAGTCATGAAATTGGCAGCGTGGGCGAGGCAAATCGGAATTCATCCCAAGACGGCCTACCGGTGGTTCGATCGCGGTGTTCTCCCGATCCCGGCCCGGCGGCTGCCGACCGGGACGATTTGGGTGGATGCCCCGCAGCCCGGGCGCGATGGCAAGACCGCCTTGTACGCGCGAGTCTCCTCCCATGATCAGCGGGCGGATCTGGACCGCCAGGTCGCCCGCCTTATGGAATGGGCTACCCGGCACGCCTACGCTGTGGGGGTGACGGAAACTGAGGTGGGCTCCGGCCTCAACGGCCGCCGCCGCCGACTCATGCGCCTCTTGGCCGATCCGGCGGTGTCCACCATCGTGGTGGAGCACCGCGACCGGCTTGCCCGCTTCGGAGCAGAATATGTCGAGGCCGCACTCGCCGCTAGCGGTCGTCGACTCGTCGTGGTCGATCCGGCCGAGACCACGGATGATCTCGTGCGCGACATGGTGGACGTGTTGACGTCGTTTTGCGCGAGGCTGTACGGACGCCGATCGGCCCGCAATCGAGCCCTGCGGGCCCTGACGGCCGCCAAGGTGGCGTCGCCACGACACCGGCTGCGCCGCCGAGTTCGCGCCTCTCACTGAAGGCCTGGGAAGCGCGCATGATGCAGCGCACGTACGGGATGCGGCTGCCGGGTGATCCGGAACGGGACGGCCTGCTGGACGCCTACGCGGCGCTCTATGGCCGGGCGCAACGGAGGTTGTTCGCGCGCCTGCGAGCCGGCGAGCCGCTCGCGGCACTCAAGCGGGCGTTCCTGGTCCGATGCGGTCTCACGGCCCGGCAGTTTAATGCGCTTGCCGCGGAGGTACGGGGGCAGCTCACGTCCATCGCGCGGCGCCGCCAGGGGATCATGGCGCACCTCGTGCAGAAGATCGCTCGCGCCGAGACCGTGCTCAGGAAGATGCCCCGGGGGACAGAGAAGGCGCATCAGAAGCAACGTCGGCTCGCCCTCCTCCGACACCGGCTGCGGGCCGTGCGGGATGACGAAACCGCCGGGCGCGTTCGGCTCTGTTTCGGATCGCGCAAGCTGTTCCGCGCGCAGTTCGCCATGACCGCCAACGGGTACGCGTCGCACGCGGACTGGCGACGCGATTGGCGCGACGCGCGGTCGGCCCAATTCTTAGTGATCGGCTCCAAGGACGAGACGGCGGGCTGCCAGGGGTGCGTGGCCGCCCTCGACACGGACGGGAGCATCACCCTGCGGTTGCGGGTGCCCAACGCGCTTGCGAGGCGTCAGTTGCATCTTGTGATCCCCGATCTCCGATTCCGCTACGGCCACGCGGAGGTCGTCGCCGCGATCGGCCGCAATCTCGCACCCGACAAAGAGGAGCGGGGCGCCATCTCCTGGCGGTTTGTACGCGATCACAAAGGGTGGCGCGTGCTGGCGACCGTGTCGGTGCCGGCGGCGAAGCGGAGCAGCGTCGACAACATCGGCGTCGTCGCCGTGGATCTCAACACGAACCATCTTGCGGTCACTGACCTGGACCGGTTCGGCAACCCGGGCGCGTCGTACCGCATCCCGTGCGCCACCCAGGGGAGAACGCGCCAGCAGACCGCGGCCATCATCGGCGACGTGGTGAGTCAGGTGGTGACGTATGCCTGCCTGCGCCAGAAACCGATTGTGGGTGAGCGACTCGATTTCGACGCGAAGAAGGCGCAGATGGAACGCCGTGGCGCGGGCTACGCGCGCATGCTGTCCGCCTTCGCGTATGCGACGTTTCACACGATCTTGCACGCGCGGTGCTATGACGCGGGGATCGCGGTTTGGCACGTGAACCCTGCGTACACGTCGGTGATCGGCACGCATACCGTCGCCGATCGCTACGGTCTCTCCCGGCATCAAGCCGCGGCCTGTGCCATTGGGCGGCGGGGCATGGATCTCGCCGAGCGGCCCAACCGCCGCATGGGCGATCACGTCGCCTTTCCCCTACCCGTGAGGAATCGGGGCAAGCACGTGTGGTCGTTCTGGCGCCAGGTCGCATGGCGGGAAGCGGCGCTTACAGCGCGCGGTGCGGCCGGGCCCCCGGCCCGATCCTCGCCGGCAGCACGTTCGGCCCGGCGTGTGATCAGCTCGCCCGCTGCCGGTGGGATCCCGGCACGCGAACCGTCAGCAACACTGTTCGGCTGACGTTGTGGATACCTGTACTTGTCTCACTTGTCCACAGAATTTGGAACGGTAGCAAGTATGGTATTGACGCGGGATTTCAAGGACACAGTGGCCGCACGCGTGAAGCGTGAGCCGACGTTTGCAAGAGCGCTGTTAGACGAAGCGGCAACACTGTTTCTCAACGGCGAGCCGCGCACGGCGCGCCTCATCCTGCGCGACCTCGTCAACGCGACGATAGGGTTCGAAACGCTCGCCGCCGAGATGACGAAGCCCGCCAAAAGCCTGCATCGGATGCTCTCGAAGAAGGGCAATCCGAGCATGGATAACCTGGCTGCTATCCTAAGCGTGATGCGAAAGAAATTGCGGGTAGCCCTGCGAGCCCGCACGATCGACGCTGCGTGAACGAGAATAACGGGGACGCACACCCTATTTGCGCCCAGTACACGCCGCCGCTGCTCTAACAACGAGAGGGGCACGCTGCCGTTGATTGAACTCTACGACACCCGCCGTTTGGCAGGCACACCTCGCCCCTCTGGCGGGAACCGCGGCCTTTTGGGATAATTCACCCAAGTGACGCCAATATGCGACGCGACGACGCTCTGGCAATCTTACGATCCCATCGCGAGGAGCTGCAGTGGCTCCGGGTGGTAAGCCTGACACTGTTCGGGTCTGTCGCCCGTGACGAAGCACGGTCCGACAGCGATATCGATCTACTTGCGGAACTCCGGAGGCCTGCCGGATACTTCGAGGTCGTTCAACTAGCGGACTACCTCGAACAGATCCTTGGAGTCCCTATAGACCTTCTTACCCCCGGGGCCGTCAGCCCCACGCTCAAGACCCGAATCGAACGCGAAGCCGTCCGTGCCGCCTGCCCGTCGGCAAGACCGGGTGCGCGACATGCTCATGGCGGCCCGGAAGATTCAACAATATACGAGCGGATTGTCGTTTGCGGATTTTGCCAACGATCCACGGACGATCAATGCTGGGGTGCGCAATCTGTCGATCATTGGCGAGGCTGCGCGCCATATCCCCGACCAGGTACAGGTCGTTGCGCCATCCGTTCCTTGGCACGCCATCCGCGGTATGCGCCGCCGGATCATCCACGAGTATGCTCACGTGGATGCCGCAGTCGTATGGGACACCGTCACCCGCAACCTTCCGTCGTTAGTCCCGGCTCTCAAGGATCTGCTTGATTCCAACTCACAGTAAGCACAGGGATTGGGTACTGCAGGCCGTCCTGCAGCGGCCGGAGGAGGACAAGCCTCTGTCTCCTGAAGATCCGCGCTGATCGGCTGACGCTCGAAGCCATGACGGCTGCTGGCTGGCTCGAAGCGCCGACCATTGACCCGGTGTTCCGGTAAGAAGCTGGCCGGGTTGATAGGTCTGGCCTGGGAAGGACGATTCAACCCCTCCGAAAACGTCCTGTTCCTTCATACCGGAGGCATACCAGCGATCTACACCTGCCGGCCCTTGTTTGGCTACGAAGTCTAATATGCGGGTCACGTGCCGACCGAAAACGCGCCGCAATGCACCACCTTCTGGATCTGCATACGTGGGGACGTGCAAATAACCGTCGCTGCTGCCGTGATGATGCCTCTTCGCTTCTCGACGTAGCTTACACGCGAGAGGGCCGTAGGATATGGTCGGCCGATAATGAACGCTCGTTTTGGGTTGATTCTGTGATTTGAATCACCACTTGGAATTTGGTGAGCCAGCAATGGACAATTGGGAGATCACGGGCAAGAGTCTCACGCACCTCCAAAGTGGACTGCTTCCTTTTGTGTCCGACAAGATGACCCAGCGGTACGGCAACCAATGGCGCCACGCCATCGGTAACAACCACTGATCTCTCGACGTTCCAGCGTTATTTCGCGTTATCTTGGACCACTGAGACGAGGTGTTCAGATCAGCGTTCGCGGGTACCACCGGCCGCACCTATATCGAGGAAATCCGCAGCGTGCGGAACAAGTGGGCGCATCAGGAATCCTTTGAAGAGGACGAGGTTTCGCGAGCGCTGGACACTATTGCCCGCTTTCTCAAGTTGGTTGAGGCTATTCCAAATGCAAGGGCTGTCGAACAGCTACGACAAGAGGTTGGTACGCCGCCGAGCCGACCGCACCAGCCAGCGGACCACCAACGCTTTCATGAGCTGGCCGGAGAACCATTCTCGCGACACTTCGGTATAAAGTTCGACCTGAATCAGCCAATCGCCATTGGAGTGCCTCCTAATCCACATTCCGCACTTCCGGGAAACGCTTTCTCCGAATTATCTGCACGCGCCGATAGCTCACCCCGATAGGTCGAGGACCAACCGAAGAGCTTACGCAGGCGCTGCGACGGGTTGAACTTGAAGACCCAGCTCGCGGGCTCCGGGCGGATGTAGAAGGAGCCGAAGTCACGCAGCGACACGCTCTCGCCCCGCTTCAATGCCTCATAGATCTCCTCCAGGAAGGAGTCCACAATCTTCTCGACCGTCATGGCTTTCTGATGGACCCGTTGCGACACCCGCCTGACCAGCGCTGTCTTGTCCATGCGGTTCGTCACCGTCCATCGCCCCTCACACGCCGTCTATTCCGGTTGCTCCGTTTCCGGGGTGCACGGCCGCGCTGTCCTCGGTGATCGCGCCCGCCGGTCGTCGGCACGGGGAGGTACCCTGCGGACACGTGAACGGCCTCTTCGGGCGGGCCGAGAAAGCCTCCGGAGGGGAACACGGACAGCTCGTAGCGTTCGTTGCTGTACGTGTAGAAGGCGACGCCCCAGCGGTTGTCGTCGCCGTAGTAGCGCAACCGACAGAGATGGGTCGGGGTATTGCGCAGTCGCTCCAGATACTGGTCGCGGGTTTCCGGCCAGTCTCGCGGGGGCCAGTTTGGCCCCGGTGGCTCCGGCTCGGTGTATGCATCGATGTAGCAGAACTGACCTCGGAAGCGGATCGCGAGCTTCGTGTAGCGGCCAGTAAAGTGTTGTTCCGCGTAGCGCAGGATGCGCTGTGCCGTCCGTTGCTGCACGGCCTCTGGAATCCGCCGGCCTCCGCGATCAGGCCTGAACACCCACGTGGTTTCCCGCGGCATCGTGCCCTCCTGTTCTGCCAGGATACGCCGCGAGCGCGTGCGTGACCCCGTGGCTCGAGGTCACACCTGCTCGACGCTCTCGGCGAGCATCGCCTGGACGGACTCCTGCTGCCACTTGCGGAGCAGGCGCTTGAGTCGACGATACTTCCGCATGGCCTGCACGAACCGCTGAGCTTCGTCTCGGGACAACTGACTGTGCACGAGCCGGCCCCGCTCGAGGCGGCCCCATTCATAGTAGGGACCGTGACGCGCGGCGGGATCGTGGGCACAGCGGCAG
>DASPUZ010000027.1:0-2991 GCA_035622635.1 bacterium
CGCTTGAGAAGGCCTGCCGGGAGGGTGATCGGCACTGGGAGTGAGTCATCGTGTCTAACCTGCATGCGGCTCGGCGGCTGGCTGCGGGAATAGGACGACGATTGGAGGCGGCGAGTTAAGTGGTCCAGCGGCGGTCCCCCGGTCTCGGCTGGGCTGGTGAGGTTGGGAATACCGGGACCGCGCCTCCGGTGGTTGCAGGGCCAGAAGTGGGGGGTTTGAGACCAGGAATAGCTGTAGATGTACTTCGAGTCGCAGACAGGGGTCAGTGTATGAGAAAATCCCCGTAGCGCCGGGCTACAAGGGGGCTAAGAGGTCCCCGCGCGCGAGGGCGAGCACAGATTCGCCCGGAGTTGCCGGAATCTTCACGTAGTCATCATCTGGTAGAAGCTAGCCAATAGTTGGATCGAGAGTTCTCGGTTCTCGCCAGCGGCGGGGACATGGCGCAAGCGAACGCCGACGCCTCGAGAGCTACAGTGCTCGCCGGTTTGAGAGTCCTTTGGTAGCGTGACTGCTGCGCGGCAGGACGCTACCGTTGCAGCCGCCGCTTCAGGCGCTCGGTCGCCGCCAGCAGCTCCCGCGCGATCGATGGTTCGAACGCGACATGGCCGGCGTCCGGAAGCAGCACATACTCGGCTTCGGGCCACGCCTCGTGGAGCCGCGCCGCGGTATAGGGCGGGCAGTCGAGGTCGTACCGACCTTGCACGATCGTCCCGGGAATCGACCGGATGCGGCCGACATCCCGCAAGAGCTGCCCCGGCTCGAGGAAGCAATCGTGGACGAAGTAGTGATTCTCGATGCGCGAGACCGGCAGCGCTCTCGCATCGACCTCGGACTCCGCTTCCGCCACCGGGTCGGGCAGCAGGGTGGTGCAGCGCGCTTCGTAATGGGACCACACCCGCGCGGCGCGTAGGTGAACATCAGGGTTCGGGTCGTTCAACAGGGCGTGATAGCGCTGGAGCAGCCCCGCGGTGTCGCGCGGCCCTGGTCCTGAGGCGTCTGCGAACTCCTTCCACGGATCGGGCGAGAAGAACCGCATTCCCGTCATGAACCACTCGATCTCCGGCCGTTCGCCGAGGAAGATGCCGCGGACGATGAGCCCGGTGCAACGCTCGGGATGCGCCTCGGCGTAGGCGAGCGCCAACGTCGAGCCCCACGACCCACCGAACACGGCCCATCGATCGACCCCACGAGCCTCGCGCAGCCGCTCCAGGTCGCCGACGAGGTGGTGCGTGGTGTTGTCCCTGATCTCCGCCAGCGGCGTCGACCGGCCGGCGCCGCGCTGATCGTACACCACGATGCGCCAGGCGTTGGGGTCGAAAAACCGCCGGTGCCTGGGCCCGGCGCCCCCGCCGGGGCCGCCGTGGATGAAGACGATGGGGAGGCCGTTCGGGTTGCCGCTTTCTTCCCAATACATCTCATGCAGGCCGTCGAGAGCGAGTCGCCCGGTAGCGTACGGCTCGATAGGCGGGAACAGATGGCGCTCCGTGTCAGTGCTCATACCGATACATTCGCGACGGTCCACCGGGGGGCCCTGCTGCTGGAGCGCGGGGCGAGCGGGTCAGTGGCATCTACCGGCACAGCGTGCTGCTGGCCGGCAGGTGCTGCGGGTGGTGGACGATGCCATCGAGCTTCGAGATTTCCGAGGGGCGATGGTCGCAGCCCTCCATCGAAGCCTTCGTCATTTCGACAGTCGACGCTGAGCCGAGGTCTACGGGCCTCCTTGTGTGTTAGCAGGGTGGCTACCCCGACGCCGCGCTGTTCGGCCGGCACACGCTCCCACAGTGGTGGCGTAGTTTCGGATGTCACGTACCCGAGTATCTGGTGAACCACTCACCTTTCGATCATCCGGGCCCCCGGCGCGTTCACGCAGGCCGATAGGTCATCTCCAAGTCGAGGGGCCAAACCGGCCGATTTACGCGACGGTAGGGAAACGACGTGAGGTCGAGGGTGGTCAGACCCGGAGAATCCGCGGTCAGAATGTGCGCGGCAAGCGGCTCGAAACCGGCCCGGAAGTGCTGGCTCGATTTCAGTCCGACGATTTTGTAACGGGTCACGTCGATGCCGTGCAGCAGGAAAACTTCTGCATCCAGCGTTTGCTCGCGTACGGACGACACTAGTACGTCAACTGCACCGATGCGGAGCCGGGCCATCCGCCCGAGATCCGCCTGTGCGCCGCGGCCCATCGGGGACTGCCGAATGAAGCGCCCATCGGTCAAGCATGTCACGTACGCATCCGTCTCGATTGGCGCGCCGTGCAGATGATCCGTCTTGCCACCCAACACGACGCGGATGGTGGCTCCGACGCCCGCGGCGTGCGCCTGTACCGCCGTCTCCCGATCATAGATGAAGCCGAAGCAGGTGCTCGGCGTATTGGCATCCAGCAGGGCGCGCAATAAATGCGTTCCGTCGCCCGGAGCCCCGCCTCCGGGATTGTCCGATGTCTCGTTGATGACGATGGGGCCGCCTTCGAGCGAGAGCGCTTGGCGAACGGCCTCCGCGGGCGCCGGGCTGCGCCTGAGGAGCCCTTCGCGTACCTGCCACGCGAAGGACGCGACGTCCGTAGCGGCCTCGCGCGCAATCGCTCCGTCGCCATCCGCGATGGCAATCACCGACGCGGCGATCAGCGGGACATCGGTGTGGGGAAACCCATGGACAAACGTGCAGTCGATGACGCCCGGTTTGGCCTCCCAGCCCCAACAGCGTTCATTGATCTCCTTCACGGGGCTCAGGCTTGTGGCGCTCGTGGGCACGAGCATCGGGATGCGGCTCAAGTGCGTGCGTGGGACGGTGCCGGTCCCCACGATCCGGTGCGCGAGCCTGATCGCCTCGCTACCTCTGTCATACGAGTCGACATGGGGATAGAAGTTCACCGCCAGGAGCGCGGTGGCGTGGCGCGCCATCTCCGGGGTCACGTTGGCGTGCAAGTCGAGTGTCACGATGATGGGCAATGTGGATCCGACTTGCTCGCGCACCCTGGCCAGCAGGTCGCCT
>DASPUZ010000028.1:0-18649 GCA_035622635.1 bacterium
GTATTCATAGGTCTTGGCCCCTTGGCGGCGGGTAATCGTCCGCACAAACATTTCACTCGTGAAGTTCGCGAAGACTCCGCCAGAATACCTGCAAAATGCCGATGTGCCGCGCGAAATATTTTCACAACACTTTCGCGCGGATGCACCACCCATCTGCTCGGAAACTCAATAAAATCACGGCTTTGCGCGCGGCGCCCCTACTCGGTCAGGGGATCAAACGCCCAAGTTCTGGCAAACATGGGCTAGCGCCGTCGTCACCGGGCTGTTCCTCGCGACGGCGATCGCGGCCCCGTGGATCACGCCGTACGATCCGATGGCGCCGTCGATCGAGGCGGTCCTCAAGCCGCCTTCCCCGGTCCATCCGTTCGGCACCGACGACCTCGGCCGCGACGTATTGAGCCGCGTGATCTACGGGAGGCGGATCTCGCTCGAGGGCGGCCTCGCCGCGGTCGGGCTCGCGGCGGTGGTTGGGACCTCCTGCGGGCTGCTGGCCGGATTCAGCGGAGGCGCGTGGGACACGCTCGTCATGCGGGGCACCGACATCTTGCTCGCGTTTCCGGGAATCCTGCTGGCCATCGCGATCGTGGCCACGCTCGGCCCCAACCTCACGAACGTCATGATCGCCGTCGGGATCGGTGCGATCCCGGTGTACGCGAGAACCGTGCGGGGGTCGACGCTCTCCGTGCGCCGGATGGAGTACGTGGAGGCGGCCCGCGCGGCCGGCGCCACGATCAGCCGGCTCCTCTGGCGCCACGTGCTGCGAAACATCACCGCGCCCATCCTGGTGCTGGCGACGCTTGGGTCGGGATCAACATTCTGATCGCGGCCGGACTCTCCTACGTCGGGCTGGGCGCCCAACCGCCGATCCCGGAGTGGGGAGCGATGCTGAGCGCGCGCCAGTATCTCCGGGATGCGTGGTGGACCGCGGTATTTCCCGGGCTGGCCATCACGCTCGTGGTCCTCGGCGTGAACCTCCTTGGGGACGGTCTCCGAGACGTGCTCGATCCGCGACTCAGAGTATAGGCCGGCGCTCGTCACGCCTGCCCATCGCGGGCGAGCAACACCAGCGATGTGGCGCCGATGGACAACACCGCCTCGCCGTCGGACGCAACCGCCGGCGGTGCCGCACGGCCGGATCCTCCCCAGCGGGACTCCGCGGAATCCAGCAAGACCGTCCAGACCCCAGGCGGCGCCGGCACCGACGCGTCCACGCGCGCTCCGCCGAAGTTGAACGCGGCGACCACCTGGCTCGTACCGTGCCACCGGTGCAGCGCAAGCACACGCCGATCCTCCCAGACGTGCACGCGCATCGTCTCCCGGCTCAATGCCGCGAGGGCCGGCAACGTGTTCCGCAACCGGATCAACTCCGTGTAGAACTCGAGCAGAGCCCGGTGCCTCGCTCGCGTCCGAAGCTCCCATGCGAGCTTCGAGCGGAGAAACGTGGACTCGTCCTGCGGATCGGGTGGCGGCGCGACGCCTCCCCATGCGCCGAGCTCTGCAAGGCGTCCCACGCGGACGGCCTCCCCCAGCGCGGGGTTGGAGTGACTCGTGAAATAGAGGAAGGGCGCCGGCTCGCCGTATTCCTCGCCCATGAATAGAAGCGGGAGATACGGCGACAGGAGAGCGATGCCGGCCGCGACCTTGAGCGCGTCGAACGGCACCAACCGCGTCAGGCGTTCGCCGTGGGCGCGGTTGCCGACCTGATCGTGGTTCTGCGCGCACACCACGAACTGTTGGCCGGCAAGATCGACGCATGGCGCTCCGTACCTCCGGCGGCGGTACGCCGAGTACTGGCCGGCGTAGACAAAACCGTCCGCCAGCGCACGGGCGACATCGGCGAGCCTCCCGTAGTCCGCGTAGTACCTCCCGCGCTCCTCCGTCAGGAGCGCATGCAGCGCGTGATGCAGGTCGTCGCTCCACTGCGCGTCCAGTCCGTATCCTCCGCGTGCCTTCGGCCGAACGAGACGCGGTTCGTTCAAGTTGCTTTCCGCAATCACATGCACCAGCCGGCCGCTCCGCGCCGCCTCGGCATGCACGGCGTCCGCCAGTTGCTCCAGGAACGGACGCGCGGATTGATCCACGATGGCGTGCACCGCGTCGAGACGCAGCGCGTCGACGTGGAATTCGGTGATCCAGCGCAGCGCGTTCTCGACGAAAAACCGGCGGACCTCGTCGCTGTCCGGCCCGTCCATGTTGACGGCGGATCCCCACGGCGTGCGGTGACGGTCGGTGAAGTACGGCCCGAACTCGCCGAGATAGCTGCCCTCTGGACCGAAGTGGTTGTACACAACATCGAGCACCACCGCAAGTCCGCGCACGTGGCAGGCGTCGACGAACCGCTTGAGCCCTCCCGGGCCCCCGTACGCGGCGTGGACGGCGAAGGGATAGGCGCCGTCGTATCCCCAGTTGCGCGTCCCCGGAAACTGGGCCACCGGCATCAGCTCGACGGCGGTCACGCCGAGATCTGCCAGCGCATCGAGGCGGGGGATCGCCGCGTCGAACGTCCCGTCGGGCGTAAATGCGCCGACGTGAAGCTCGTATGTCACGTACTCGGCGAGCGGGCGGCCGCGCCAGACGCCGTCGCTCCACGGGAACTCCGTCGCGACTACCTGGGACGGCCCATGAACCCCCTCCGGCTGGAAGTGCGACGCGGGGTCCGGCCGGGCCGGCCCGCCGTCGAGCCGGTACCAGTAGCGCGTGCCCGGCCCTGCGTCCTCGACGACGATCTCGTGATACCCGCAACTCCGGGGGGTCATCCGAACTTCGCGGGCCCGCGGCCCGGCCATACGAAGCAGCACCGCCTGCGCGCCCGGCGCCCACACCAGGAAGCGCGTCCTCCCATCGCCGAGGTGTGCGGCCCCGAGTGGCGGCTGAGGGCCGCGACCCGGGACCGTCATCCACCGGCCGCCAGCAGCTCGAGAATGCCCTCGAGCGGGATCCTCGCCCATCCGGGCCGGTTGTTCAGCTCGTAGCCGAGCTCGTACACGGCCTTTTCCAGAAGGTGCACGTTGAGCAGTACTTCGATCTCCTCCCGCGTGCGAGGCAGGAACGGCGCATCCCCCGCCGCCCGAAGGTACCCGCGCAGAAACGACGCGCACGCCCAGCGCCGCCAATGCGCGAGGCGTGCGTCGAGGAACGGAGCCGCCGCGGGGTGTTGCGAGATCGCCCCCCGCTCGATCTGGGCGCGCAGCGCGCTGTACGCCGCATAGTGGAAGGACCGCAGCATTCCGGCAACGTCGCGCAGCGCCGGCCGTTTGATCCGGCGCTCCGTGAGCGTGCGGGCCGGCTCCCCCTCGAAGTCGATGATGACAAAGTCCTTCCCGGTGTACAGGACCTGGCCGAGGTGGTAGTCCCCGTGGCAGCGGATGCGCGTACCGGTGATCTTCCGGCTCAGCACGGACTGGAACCGGCGGAGCAGCTCGTTCTCCGCCTCCAGCACGCGCTCCGCGGACGCACGCGCATCGCCGGGGAGCGTGCGCAGGGCCTTGCGCAGCACGGGCAGCGTCTGCTGGGTCAGGGCGCGCGCCGCCTGATACAGGGACCGCTGATACGAGGCCGTGATCGGTTCCGGCGCGAAGGCCGGATCGGCGGCGTCGGAAGCGAGGGCCCGGTGCAACTCGGCGGTGCGCTGCCCCAGCAGGTCGGCCCGGTGCAGATACTCTCCGACGCGCTCGTAAACGGCCTCCGGCAGCGGCCGTGCCGCCAGCGCGAGCGGCGAGTGCGGGGAGGGCCAATCGTCCGCTGCTCCCTCTGCATGCTCGGCCATCGCCCGCTCGCAGTACCGGTCGAGCGCGTCCAGCGTGTACGCCCAGGCGTCGCCCTCGTTCGGAACAAACTCCTGCAGCACCGCGACCGTCACCGTCTCGCCGCGGGGCGGGCGGTACTCGAGCGCCCCCGCCACGGCCGGCACGTTTGGAAATGCCGCGCGCTCGGTGAGAAATCGGCCGATTTCGAGCTCGGGATTCTGTCCGGGCTCCAGGCGGCGGAATAGCTTGAGGATGCACCGGTCCCCGTAGAACACAGAGGTGTTGCTCTGCTCGGCCTTGACCGGCATCGGCTCGGGCACCGGCGCGGGGCCGATGACGCGCCGCAGCGCCTGCGTGGGAGTCGCGACCAACTCCCCCGCGGCGCCCCGGAGATGCTGCCTGCGCCGGATCATGTCGAGCAGCGCTGCGCAGAACGCCGTGTCGAGGAACGCATCGAAGAGAACGCCGTCTGTGTCATCGCCGCCGACACGGAGACGGGCGACCGCCGCCTGCGCGGGGTCGCGCCGCAGTTGCGGCACCCGGTCGCGGGTCCCAAACGTCAGCGGCAGGGCGTAGACGTCGGGATCGCCCTCCGCGTACTGAACCTGGATGAGGGTCAGGTACGCCGTCTCACCGCCGTAGGGAATCCGGACGGTATCTAGGATCAGAGCCGAGCGGGCCCGGCGCGCCTTTCCCCCGAACCAGCGGCGCGCGCGCAGGTACGCGGCCAGCGCATCCTCGAGGAGGGACCGGGCCGGGCCTTCGAACACGCCTGCCCAGCCCCGAGTGTTGACCGCACTCAGCTCCGGGAGGGACGCCTCGCCCGCCTCGGACCCGGTCACCGCGGCGCCGGCCACGCCCGCGGCGCGCTGCGGCTCGAGCGAGAACCAGTAGAACGCGTGAGGACCGAGTGTGAGGAAGTAGGGGAGTTCACCGACCGGGGGAAACTCCGTCCGCCCAAACAGCTCCACGGGCACCATGCCCCGGAACTCCGAGAGGCCGAGCTCCACCGGCTGCACGAACCGCGACAGGTTTGCGACGACGAGCACACGCTGGTCCTCGTGCCGCCGCAGAAACGCGAGGACCTTGCGGTTGTCCGGCGCGAGCATCTCGAGCGTCCCGCGCCCGAAGCAGTTGTAACGCTTGCGGAGCGCGATCAGCCGCTTCATCCACCACAGCAGGGAGTGAGGATTGCCCTGCTGCGCGGCGACGTTGACGGTCTCGTAATGGTACTCCGAGTCGATCACGACCGGAAGGTAGAGCTGCTGGGGATTGGCCCGCGAGAAGCCGGCGTTGCGGTCGGCGCTCCACTGCATCGGCGTGCGCACGGCGTTGCGGTCGCCGAGGTAGATATTGTCGCCCATACCGATCTCGTCGCCGTAGTACACCAGCGGGGTTCCCGGGATCGAGAACAGGAGGCCGTTCATCAGCTCCACGCGGCGCCGGTGGTTGCCGAGCAGCGGCGCCAGGCGGCGGCGGATGCCGAGGTTGATCCGCGCGTGGGGATCCTGCGCGTACACGCGGTACATGTAGTCCCGGTCCTCATCCGTCACCATCTCCAGCGTGAGCTCGTCATGGTTGCGCAGGAACAACGCCCACTGGCACGTGTCTGCGATCGCCGGCGTCTGGGTCAGGATATCGATGATTGGGAACCGGTCCTCCATGCGGATCGCCATGAAGAGCCTCGGCATCAGGGGAAAGTGATAGGCCATGTGGCATTCGTCGCCGGCGCCGAAGTAGGCGATCGCATCCTCCGGCCACTGGTTCGCCTCCGCGAGCAGCATGCGGTCGCTGTAGCGCCCGTCGACGTACCCGCGCAGCTCCCTGAGGAACGCGTGGGTCTCGGGAAGGTTCTCGCAGGTCGTACCCTCGCGCTCGTAGAGATACGGCACGGCGTCCAGCCTGAGGCCGTCCACCCCCTGGTCGAGCCAAAACGTGACCACGCGCAGCATCTCGCGCCGAACGTCCGGTGAATCGTAGTTGAGATCCGGCTGGTGCGAGTAGAACCGGTGCCAGTAGTGGGCGCCCGCGACGGGGTCGAACGTCCAATTGGCGGCCTCGAAGTCCTTGAAGATCACCCGTGCGTCCCGGTAACGGTCGGTGGTATCGCTCCACACGTAGAAGTTGCGCCACCGGCTGCCCCGCGGCGCCGTGCGGGCGCGCTGGAACCACGGGTGCCGGTCCGACGTGTGGTTGAGCACGAGCTCCGTGATGACGCGGAGCCCGCGGCGGTGCGCTTCGTGCAGGAACGTGCGGAACGTGCGCAGCGTGCCGTACGCGGGATGGATCGAGACATAGTCCGCAATGTCGTAGCCGTCGTCACGCAGCGGCGAGGGGTAGAACGGCAGGACCCACAACGCCGTCACGCCGAGGTCCTGTACGTAGTCCAGCTTCTCCACCAGCCCGGCGAAGTCCCCAATGCCGTCGCCATTGCTGTCGCAAAACGCCCGGACATGGGCCTCGTAGATGATCGCGTCCTTGTACCAGGTCGGGTCGGGGGGCCGCTCCACCCCCGACCGCCGGCGGTCCCGGGCACGCGTCGTCACGACACCTCTCCCCGGCGAACGTGCAGGACATGGGCCGGCAGCGTGCCGGGATTCAGCTCGACGTAGTTGCGCGCCCCGCGCCACTCGAACCGGGCGCCGCTCAGAAGGTCGTGCACGGCGTACGGGGCGTCCGGACTCAGCCCCAGGGCGTGGAGATCCAGCGCAGTCCATCCGATCTGGACGTGATGTGGGTCCAGATTGACGATCACGAGTAGTGCATCGGCATCGCCGGTCTTGCTGTAACAGATGAGCTCCGGGTTGTCCATGCCGTGGAAACGCAGGTTCCGGTCCCCGGACAGCGCCGGGTGCGCGCGCCGGATGCCGTTGACCCGGGCGATTACGTCCCTCAGACTGTCGGGTCGGTCGATCTCCCAGTGGCGGAGCTGATACTTTTCCGAGTCGAGATACTCCTCGCTGCCAACAACGGCCGGCCACCGCTCGCACAGCTCGAACGGGGGCCCGTAGATCCCGTAGCTTGCGCCGAGTGTCGCGGCGAGCACCAGTCGCGCGATAAACGCCTGGCGCCCGCCCTGTTGAAGATAGGCGTGGAGGATGTCCGGCGTGTTGATGAAGAGGTTGGGCCGGAAGTACTCTCGAACCGGCGTCGCGGTAAGCTCCGTGAAGTACGCCTCGAGCTCCGCCCGGGCGGTGCGCCATGTGAAATACGTGTACGACTGGGTAAATCCGAGCTTCGCCAGTCGGTACATCACCTTCGGCCGGGTGAAGGCTTCCGACAAGAAGATGACGTCCGGATACTCACGCAGCGTCTCCCCGATCAGCCACTCCCAAAACGCAAACGGCTTGGTGTGAGGGTTGTCCACGCGAAAGATGCGCACGCCGTGCCCGATCCAAAACCGGACCACGCTCAGGAGCTCCTCCCACAGCGAGCACCATTCCGCGGTGTCGAAGTCGAACGGATAGATGTCCTGATACTTCTTCGGCGGGTTCTCGGCGTACTGGATGGCCCCGTCCGGCCGCCGGCGAAACCATTCGGGATGCTCGGTCACGTACGGGTGATCCGGCGAACAGTGAAAGGCCAGGTCGAGCGCAATCTCGAGCCCGTGCGTACGCGCCGCGCCGACCAGCCGGTCGAAGTCCGCAAGCGTTCCAAGCCCGGGGTGCACCGCCTTGTGCCCTCCCTCCGACGCCCCGATCGCCCAGGGGCTTCCGGGATCACCGGGCTGCGTCGTCTCGGAATTGTTCCTGCCCCTCCGGAAGGTGCGGGCGATCGGGTGAATCGGCGGCAGGTACAGGACGTCGAATCCCATGGAAGCGACGTAGGGCAGGCGGGCCTCCACGTCGGCGAACGTGCCGTGCCTTCCGGGCACCGGGGCGCACGAGCGCGGAAACATCTCGTACCATGCACCGCACCGGGCTCGCTCCCGGTCCACCTGGACGACCAGCTGCCTGCCGTAGCTCGCCGCATGCTCGCGGTCGGGATGTCTCGCCATCATGGCCGCGAGATCGTCGGACAGCGCAAGACCGATCGCCGCATCCCCGCCTCGGCCCAACACTCTTGCGTGCGCCATGAGCGCGGCCGCGTCGGCGCCGTCCGCGCGACGTCCGGCCGCCTGGACCAGAGCCGCACCTATCTCCAGATCGACCGCAACGTCCTGCCCGGCCTCGACCCAGCGCCCGAGATCCCGCACCCACGATGCGAACCGATCCACCCACCCCAGGATCGTGTACCGGTACCGGCCGAGGGCCGCGACCACGAATTCGCCCCGCCAGCGGTCGTTGCCGAGCGGCGCCATCGCCGTCTCCGTCCACTCCTGCGCTTCCTCCCGGCGGTGTTGCAAGACGGCGGCGAGCACGCCGTGCCCGTCCGCGAAAATGTCGGCCTCGACAACGACACGCTCGCCGGACACCCGCTTGATCGCAAAGCGGCCCCCGTCCACCTCAGGCTCCACGTGCTCGATGACGACGCGAGACGCGTTGTCCACTGTTGTCACCCGCTCCTGCACATTTCCCCGTTCCCGAACATCGCCCCGGGGCTTTCGACGAGAGTTCCGCGATCCATTCTACTTCATACCCAAGCACGTTCCTTACGAAATGGACGGAGTACCGGGTCGGTCGACGGGGGTCTTCTCAATCCGCCGGCAGCGGGAGCGGGCGGGGCGGCACAGGCGAGGACTGCACGATCGAGGTCGTGGTCTGCCCGAACGCGAGAAAGCGGTCGAGCACCGTTTCGAGCCGATCCACGTTCGACACGTGGACCTTGAGGAGAAAACAGTCCTCGCCGGTGATGCGATGGCATTCGACAACCTCGGGGATGCGCTGCGCGAGATCGGCGATCTTCCCCAACTGACCTGGCGCAGGCCGGATACGCACGTACGCCATGACGGGTAGTCCCAGCGCCCCGGGGTCGACATCCACGCGGTAGCCGGCGATCACCCCGGCTTCCTCCAGACGCTTCACGCGCTCCGTCACGGCGGGCGCGGACATCTTCACTCGACGCGCGAGCGCGGACATCCCGAGGCGAGGATCGCGCTGCAGCTCCCGCAAAAGATGAACGTTCACCCGGTCGAGCAGCGGACTTATGTGTTGCAAGGTATTGCCGCGTTCCTTCAGTCGTTTTCCAGGCATGATCGCCACCTCGTCTGGATTATACCATGGACGTCGCTGCTCTCGGTTGCGAATATTGGCGCATGGGAACGACCGCACAACCTCGCACCGCCCGGGCGCCGACTCTCGGGACCGGCGTGCCGCCTCACGCGTTCTTCCTCGCGAGCGCGGTCTTTCACTACCTGGGACCCTCCTTCGCGGTGCTGCTCATGGACCACGTGGATGTGTTCGGGGTGGTGTGGCTTCGGATCGCCAGCGCGGCCGCCGCGTTTGCGGTGTGGCGGCGGCCGTGGCGGATTCTCGGCGGGTTGTCGCCGTCGCAACGAGCCGCCCTGGTCGCTCTCGGCATCGTTCTCGCCGCCATGAACACGTGCTTCTACCTTGCGATCGACCGCGTGCCGCTGGGGACGGTGGGGGCGATCGAGTTCCTGGGGCCGATTGCTCTCGCCGCCGCGGGCGCGCGCACACCCCGAAACATCGCGGCGCTCGGCCTGGCGGCCGTGGGCGTCTATACGCTGACCGATGTGCGCATCGCCGGCGAGCCGATCGGCTTCCTGTTCGCCTTCGCCAACTGCGCGCTTTTCGTACCGTACGTGGTCCTCGGCCACCGGCTTGCCCAGGACGGCGGCGCCAGCGGGATCGATCGTCTCGGGGTTTCCATGCTGATAGCGCTCGCGGCCGTCAGCCCGCTAACGGCCGCGTCCGTGGTACCGGCCCTGGGTCATCCCCTCCTGATCGGCGCGGGCATTGGTGTCGGGATCAGCTCATCCGTGATCCCGTACGTCTGTGATCAGCTCGCAATGGCTCGTCTTCCCCGCGCGACGTTCGCGCTTCTCCTCTCGTTGCTACCGGCGACCGCGGCCGCGGTCGGTGCAGCCGTCCTGCACCAAGTACCCACCGCCGCGGAGACTGGCGGCGTCGCGATGGTCGTAGCCGGGGTCGCACTCCACAAGGCGCCTCGCGTGCAGTAACCTCCCGACGGGAGAATCCCGCTCCGTCGCGCCTTGTGGGGTCAGCGGCGGTACGTTTCACCCGTCGCAGCCGCCTCGCGAGCCACAGGAGCGCGTTTGAGTGCCGAGGCGGCGCGGAGCAACGGGATGCGCAACAGGCTCCCGGCCCGGCGAAGGACCGTGCCGTCCTTTCGCGGCTGCATCCTGGCCGAGTCCCTCGCCAGGCGATCCTGACGAGCCTCTTTCTGCAGCGCCCGGATGCGTTCGTCGTTGATCACGCGATAAGTGTGCCAGTGCACGTTCATCCCTCCCTGCCTCACGACGCGGCTGCCGAGAGCCCGTCGGACGGGGGCTCCCCCGTGGCGGCGGCGAGGACCCGCGTCCACGGTAGCAGCCCGATGAGCCGATCACCGTCCATCACGGGCAACACCGGCGCGCTCGCAAGACGCATTGCGACAGCCGCCGCCGCAAGCGGCGTGTCCGGTCCCACCGCGGTGGAGACCGGCGTCAAGGCCCGCGCCACCGTCATCTTGTCGAGCACTTCCCGCAGCTCGTACACGTCGAGCGTGGTCGCCTCCGATGGCGTGAACCTGAGCAGCGACTTCTCGTCCACCAGCCCGACCACACGGGTACCGTCCAGGACCGGAACCGCCGCCACACAGTGCTCTCGAAGCAACCTGAGCGCAGTCGCGACCGTCGTCCGCGGCGTGATCGCGGGCAACGGCGCGGCCATCCAGTCCCTGACCCGCGCGCCGTTCAAGTTGACCATCATCCTGGGCACCTCCACCTCTTTGGACTCACGACTCGACCGAGTGTAGCGCGCTCATCCGCCATGATCTATCCGGTTTCCGCCAGCAAAGCGACGTTGCTTGGACGGCGAGCCAGCGTTCCGTTCGTCACCGGTTGCCCGGCGTCACATAACCTGCTATAATCACCACACTGGTCATATCATAACCACACATACCCTAACTTGTCAATAGGGATTTGGAAGTTATACGATGCATAGAGAGCCAGGATTCCGCACAATGAGGTGTCGAACGGATGCCCAATCTGGTGCCGGCGCGGTAAGTCATAAAGTATCATGGGAAAATCTCAAAGCTGGCCGGCAGGCGGACAAATGACAATGGCTGAATCAGGACCCGCGCACGAATACGTGTTCGATCTCTCGGGCGGGCGGTTATGTCTGGATTTCGTCAACACGGTAAGCGGGTCTCGCGAGCGGCCGACCGAGCGGTTACAATCGTACGACGACCTGGTATCCTGGGGCCGGCAGTCTGGAGCCGTCACGGAACAGGTCGCCGAACGGCTCGCGGAGGCCGCGCGGAGCCGCCCGCGGGACGCCGCCCAGGCGCTCGCGGATGCGGTACGGCTCCGCGAAGTGCTGTTCCGCGTCATCTCGGCCTGCGCCGACCTGCGTGCCGTCGATCGGACCGACATGGACCTGCTGAACTCGGCATTGGCTGAGGCGCTCCGGCATCATCGTCTCGTCAAGACGGCCGAGGGATTCGCATGGGGGTGGAGCGAGGACGCGGACGCGCTTGGGCAAATCCCGTGGGCCGCCGTCCGATCCGCAGCAGACCTGCTCACGGCACCCGAGCTGCGCCGTGTCCGCCGCTGTGCCGGCGCCAACTGCGACTGGCTGTTCATGGACATGAGCCGGAATCGGACGCGCCGGTGGTGCGACATGAAGGGGTGCGGCAACCGCGCCAAGGCGCGGCGCTACTACGAGCGTCATCGCGCCCGCGGTGGCGCGGAACACGAGCGCGAATAACGCCTCGGGCCGCGGACGCGCGGATGGATGCGTCCTGCTCGACCCATCGGGCGATCCTCATTTTGCTATAGTGAGAACGTGACGCAAACCGTTCCCGGCACGCTTTATCTCGTGGCGACCCCGATCGGGAACCTCGAGGACATCACCCTCCGCGCGCTCCGGGTCCTTCACGAGGTGTCTACCATTGCCGCCGAAGATACGCGGCACACGCGGAAGCTCCTCACGCATCACGGCATCCACGGCCGCCTGGTCAGCCTGCACGAGCACAACGAAACGGAGCGGATCCCGGAGCTTGCCGCGCGTCTGCTCGCCGGGGAGTCGATCGCGCTGGTCTCGGACGCCGGCACGCCGGGCCTGAGCGACCCTGGAACGGCGCTTGTCGCGGCCGCTGCGGCCGCAGGCATCGCCGTCGTGCCGGTGCCAGGCTCGAGCGCGCTACTCGCGGCCCTCGTGGCCTCTGGACTCCCCACGGTGCCGGTGACGTTTCTCGGCTTTCTCCCCACGGCACCGGCGGAGCGCCGCCGTGCGCTCAACGCCGCTTGCGCGCTCCGGCATACACTCGTGTTGTTCGAAGCCCCACACCGCCTGCTCAAGACGTTCGAGGCGCTCGGCGAGGCGTGGGGAGACCGCAGGATCGCGGTCGCCCGCGAGTTAACGAAGGTGCACGAAGAGGTATGGCGGGGGCGCCTGCGCGATGCGTTGGCGCACTTCTCCGCACACCCCCCACGAGGAGAGTTCACGCTCGTGATCGAGGGCGCGCCGGAGGCTCACGCGCCAGAGGAGACGCCGCCCGGGGAAGCACCCAGCGCCCGCGCCGAGGACGCCGCTCGCGCGTCCCTCCGGGCGGCCCTGGCCGAAGGCCAGGCGCCGTTTCAAGCCGTGCGCCGTGCCGCCCGCGCGAGTGGGCTCCGGCGCAACGAAGTGTACCGGCTCTGGCTGGCGATCAAACAGGAGGCGGCGCGATGAGAACGGTGCACACTGCGGGCGACGAGGCCGAAGCGCTGATGCTGCAGGGCCTGCTCGAGGAAGCCGGCATACCGGTCGTGCTCCGGTCCCGGCAGATTCCCGGCTATGCCGAGGTGGTCGAGAGCGCGACCGGGGTGTGGGGCGATCTGCTCGTCCCCGACGAGCGGGAGGCGGAGGCGCGTGAGCTCGTCACGGGCTATCTCACGTCTACGCTCGAAACGCGTCCGGCACTATCGGAGAAGCTCGGCGGCGTGATCGTGCCGGTCGTCACCCTGTTCGATGAGGGCGGCGCCATCGATGAGCCCGCCAACATCCGTCATCTCGAGTGGCTGATCGGCCAAGGTGTACACGGCCTGTTCGCGCTCGGCACCGCGGGAGAGTTCACGTCGCTCTCCCGCGAGGAACGGCAGGCCTTCGCGGAGCTAGTGGTGCGGACCGCGCGCGGCCGCGTGCCGGTGCTGGTAGGCGTCAGCAGCCCTTGGACCGAGGAGGCGATCGCGTACGCCGAGCACGCAGAGTCGATCGGCGCAAGCGGGGTCGCCGCGGTTCTCCCCTACTACTGGATCCCGCCGGACCGGTCGATCTACGAGCACTTCCGGCTGCTCTCGGTCGGGACCTCGCTCCCCGTGTACGTCTACAATTTCCCAGCGCTCACCGGACGGAGCATCCCGCCGAAACTGGTGGCCCGCCTCGCCGCCGAGCGCCCGAATGTCGTGGGCATAAAGGACACAGTGGACAGTATCGCCCACATCCAGGAGACGCTTACGCTCGCGCGCGCCGTGAGGCCCGACTTCACGGTATTGTGCGGCATGGACTACCATTTGCTCAACACGATCCTGATCGGGGGCGATGGCTGCGTCCCGGGATCCGCCAATTTCGTCCCCGGTCCGTTCGTCCGAATCTGGACGTCCGCGACGGAGGGCAGAGTGACCGACGCTGCAGAGGACGCAAGATCGCTGGCTCCCGTCCCCGCCATCTACGGCGCGGACGCGCCCGTGTTCGTGATCGTAAAGGAGGCCATGGTCATGGCGGGCTTGATCCTGCATGCGACGACTCGCCCTCCGGCCTTGCCGCTCACGGATGACGAGCGACGGCGGTTGCGACGCACTCTGGCGGAAATGGGGGTGACCCGATGACCCCCGGCTCCACTCCGGCGCGCGAGCTGCGGATTGGGCTCCTCGGCTGCGGTACGGTCGGGAGCGCGGTCATCCGCCTGCTCCGCACCAACGGAGAGGAGATCCGGCGCCGCACGGGTCTCGCGCTCCGCGTGGTCCGCGTCGCCGTCGCCCATCCCGAGAAGAGCCGTGGTATCGTGTTCGAGCCCGGCGTCCTCACGGGGAACGCGCCGGAGGTCGTGACCGATGCTCGGGTGGACTGTGTCACCGAGGTGATGGGCGGCGTAGAACCCGCGCGCACGCTCCTGCTCGACGCGATCGAGCGTGGCAAGAGCGTCGTGACCGCCAACAAGCAGCTCGTCGCCCGCCACGGACCTGAGCTGTTCGCCGCGGCGGCCCGCGCGGGTGTCGACCTCCGGCTGGAGGCGAGCGTGGGCGGCGGCCTGCCGGTCATCCAGCCGCTCAAAGAATCGCTCGCCGCAAATCGTATCGGTGAGCTCTGGGGCATCCTGAACGGGACGACCAACTACATTCTCACGAAGATGACCAGCGAGGGCTGGACGTTCGAGCGCGCGCTCGGGGAAGCGCAGCGGCGCGGGTTCGCCGAGGCCGATCCGTCCGACGACGTCGACGGTCACGACGCTGCGGCGAAGCTCGCGATCCTCGCCACCATCGCGTTCCACACACCCGTGCGGGCCGACGACGTCTATCGCGAGGGGATCCGCCGCATCACGGCTCAAGACATCGCGTTCGCACGCGAGCTCGGGTTCGCGGTGAAGTTGCTGGCCATCGCCCGTGACCGCGACGGTCGCGTGGAGGCGCACGTGCATCCGGCGTTTCTGCCGTTGGGGCATCCGCTGGCGGCGATCCACGACGAGCTCAACGCCCTTTTCGTCCGGGGAGACTTCGCGGGAGAGGTGATGACCGTCGGCCGCGGCGCCGGCGGAGAGCCGACCGCGAGCGCGGTCGTCGCCGATCTGATCGACGTGGCGCGCAACCGGGCGGCCGGCGCACACGGCCGAGTCGGGTGGAGCGCAATCGCGCCCAGACCGATTCGCCCGATCGAGGAGACCGCGTCGCCGTTCTATCTCGTCATGCGGGTCACCGACCGGCCCGGCGTCTTTGCCAAGATCGCGACGATCTTCGGCGAGGAGGGTGTAAGCATCGCGTCGATCGTGCAGAAGACGCGCGGACATACGGCGGAGATCATCATGGTCACGCACACCACGCTCGAGACGCAGATGCGCCGCGTCCTGTCGCGAATCGAGAAGCTGGACGTGCTCCACAGCATCCGGAGCACGATCCGCGTCGTGGAGGAGGTGTAGCCGTGGGCGCGTCCCGGTCAGAGTCGCCCGGAGGGCTGCGGCGCTGGCGCGGCGTGATCGAGGAGTACCGGCCGCACCTGCCGGTCACGGCCGACACCCCGGTAGTGACCCTGCTGGAGGGCGGGACCCCGCTGGTGCGCGCCGACCGGTTGGCGCGCCATCTCCAGGACGTCGCGCTGTACCTGAAATACGAGGGCACGAATCCCACCGGCTCCTTCAAGGACCGCGGGATGACGATGGCGATCTCCAAGGCCCTCGAGGCCGGAAGCCGCGCCGTCGTGTGCGCGAGCACCGGCAACACGTCGGCCTCGGCGGCTGCTTACGCCGCGCGGGCCAAACTTCCATGCCTCGTCGTCGTCCCCTCGCGCGGCGTTGCGCTCGGCAAGATCGTCCAGGCGCTCGCTCACGGCGCACGCATCGTCCCGATCGAGGGCTCCTTCGACGACGCGCTCAGGATCGTCCGCGACGGTGCGCCCCGCCTGAAGCTGACGCTGGTCAACTCCGTCAACCCGCACCGGCTCGAGGGCCAGAAGACGGGCGCATTCGAGATCTGCGACGCGCTCGGCCGCTCCCCCGATGTCCTGGCGATCCCGGTCGGGAACGCGGGCAACATCACGGCCTACTGGCGGGGGTTCACCGAGTACCACCGCGCGGGACGCATCGCCGCGCGACCTCGCATGTGGGGATTTCAAGCCGCCGGCGCGGCGCCGTTCGTGTTGGGCCGCCCCATCGAGCACCCCGAGACGGTTGCATCGGCGATCCGGATCGGACGGCCGGCATCGTGGGACGGCGCCCGGGCGGCCGTCCGAGACTCCAGTGGTACCTTCGAGGCGGTGACGGACGAAGAGCTGCTCGCCGCACGCACACTGCTCGCCCGCGAAGAGGGCGTCTTCGTGGAACCGTCCTCCGCGGCGCCCGTCGCCGGACTCCTCAAGCTCGCGCGCGAGCATCGCCTCTCCGCCGGCCTCGTGATCGTATGCGTGCTCACCGGTCACGGCCTCAAGGATCCGGAGGCCGTTCTGCGCACGGAGCAGCTTCCGGAGCCGGTGGCCGCCACCATGGCTGCGCTGGAACGCATGGTCGACACCGTGCTCGTCGCGCGATGATACGAGTGCGCGTGCCGGCGACATCCGCGAACCTGGGCCCGGGGTTCGACGCGGTGGGCCTCGCGTTGCGCCTCCACAACACGCTGGATCTGTGGGACGCGCCGGCACCGGTGATCGAGGTGGAGGGCGAGGGTGCGGGTTCGCTCCCACGCGATCCGTCGCACCTGGCATATCGCGCGGCGATGGCCGTCTCGCAACGCGCCGGCCTCGCCGCCGGCACGGGGGCACCCAGAGCGTTTGGGATCCGGCAGCGCAACCGAGTTCCCCTGGCCCGGGGCCTGGGCAGCAGCGCGGCCGCAATCGTCGGCGGCGCCGTGGCGGCGAACGCGCTGCTCGGCGGGCCGCTCGACCGGCAGGTGCTGCTCGATCTCGCCACGGAGATCGAAGGTCATCCCGACAACGTCGCCGCCGCGCTCCTCGGCGGACTCGTAGTATGCGCCGGGACCCCGGCCGGCGTTCGGGCGGTGCGGCTGACGCCGCCGCCGCTTCCGGTGATCGCGGCGGTGCCCGACTTCACCGTGTCCACCGCAGAGGCGAGACGCCTGCTCCCGGCGCGGATCCCGTTCGACGACGCCGTGTTCAACGTCACGAGAACCGCTTTGCTGGTGGCGGCGCTGAGCGGCGGGCGGTCCGATCTGCTTGGCGACGCGACGGAAGACCGGCTCCACCAGCCATATCGCGCGGCGCTTGTCCCAGGGCTCTCGGAGGTGTTCGCGGCAGCCCGCCGGGCCGGCGCGAATGCGGTAACCCTGAGCGGATCGGGGCCAGCGGTGATTGCGTTTGGCGACGCGCCGGGAATCGGTCCCGCGATGGTCGAAGCGTTCAGGGGGGCGGGGATCCGGTGCCGAACGCTGGCGCTGCAGATCGACACCGACGGCGCAGTCGTGGAACCGGTCGCGTCGCAACAGGAACCGCGCCCGTGGCAACCCGAGGAATGCACGGAGGGATCTGAGTGGGATTGATCGTCCAGAAGTTCGGAGGTAGCTCGGTCGCGAACGCGGACCGCGTCAAGAACGTGGCGAGGCGCGTCGTCGCGACCCACCTCGAAGGCCATCAAGTGGTGGTGGTGGTTTCGGCGCCCGGGGACATGACCGACGATTTGGTCGAGATGGCGCGCGGGATCACCGACCGTCCGCCGGCGCGCGAGATGGACATGCTTCTCGCGACAGGCGAGCAGGTATCGATCGCGTTGCTGGCGATGGCCATCCACGCCGGGGGACACGAGGTCATCTCGCTCACGGGCGGACAGGCCCGCATCCGGACGGAACCCGTCCACACGCGCGCTCGCATCGTGGACGTGGACCGCCGCCGCATCGACCAGGAGCTCGAGGCGGGGCGAATCGTCATCGTCGCCGGATTTCAAGGGATCACGGATCAGGAGGAGATCACCACGCTCGGACGCGGCGGCTCCGACACGACCGCGGTCGCGCTCGCGTCTGCGCTCGGCGCAGACCTCTGCCAGATCTACACCGATGTCGAAGGCGTGTTCACGGCCGACCCGCGCGTCGTCCCCGCGGCCCGGAAGCTCCGGGAGATCTCGTACGACGAGATGCTCGAGATGGCGAGCTCCGGCGCGCTCGTCCTTCAGACGCGGGCCGCGGAGCTCGCGAAGCAATACCGTGTACCGCTCGAGGTGCGCAGCAGCTTCGTGGACCGGGAGGGCACGATGATCACGAATAACTCGATAGAACGCCGTCGCGTCGTCACCGGCGTCACGCACGACCGCAACGTCGCCAAAATCACCGCGACCGGCGTCCGCGACGAGCCCGGGGCCGCGTACAGGATCTTCCGGGCCGTGGCCGCGCGCCACGTCAACGTGAACATGATCATCCAGAGCGTGCCGCGGCACGAACGGGCCGACATCTCGTTCACCGTCGGGACGGCCGACTTGGTCGCGGCGGTCGAAGCCGTGCGCAGTGTCGCGGCGGACGTCGGGGCCGAGGACGTGCTGGCCGACGACGGCGTGGCGATGGTCAGCGCCGTAGGCGCCGGCATGATCAGCAACCCGGGCGTGGCAGCGCGAATGTTCGGTGCGCTCGCCGCCAACGGAATCAACATCGAGCTCATCGCCACCTCGGAGATCAAGGTGTCCTGCGTAATCCGGGCCGACGACGTCGAGCGGGCGGTCCAGGCGCTGCACGCGGAGTTCCAGCTCGACCGGGAGTAGGATTCACCGCGCGGCGACCAAGCGGGCCCGCCGCGTGGCACGGCGTCCGGATCGGCGGGCATGTTGACGCGGTGGGCAGAACGTCCCACCGCCGTGGTGGGCGCCCCCGCGGGGGCCCGGGAGGCACTCCCCAGTGTCCTCCCGCAGGCGTCGCGGCGTGGAGCGTTCGCGGACCCCCATCCCATGCCTAGCGGCAGGATTCGTGTGCCCGCAGGAACCGGACGGGTCCGCTCGGGACGCCGACGCCAGAAGGACGAAGGCTTGGGGATCTTGATCCATTCCTCCCGCCGTGCCACCCGTTCCGTCCAACGTTCCCCCCGTCGTCCCACCCGCGCCCCAGGGCATCCCCTCCCTTCGGCGAAACCGCCAGACCCGGTACTCGCTTTCCGCCG
>DASPUZ010000029.1:0-16012 GCA_035622635.1 bacterium
CAGGACGGATAAGATCGGGATGCGCTCGCGCACCGCGGTCTCGAAGTCCATGCCGGTCATTCCGATCGCCGCGTCACCCCAGACGTTGATACACAGCTTTTCCGGCGCGGCAAGCTTCGCGCCCATCGCGAGCCCGAGCCCGCAGCCCAACTGCGTGGTCTTGCCCCATCCGATGTAGGACAGGGGCGCCTCCGTGATCCAAAACGGCGAGAGCTGGTCGCGCGGACTCCCGGCGTCGTGCGTGATGATCGTGTTGGGTACGTCCACGGTGTGCAACAGATCCCAGATCACCCGGTACGGGGACAGCGGGACCTCGTTCGAGATCAGCTTCGGCATCCACCGCTCCAGCCATCGGGCGCGGATCGCCGCGATCTCGGCGGCGGTCGCGGCGGCGTGTTCTCGCCGGGGAGCGCGCAGCCGCTCCCTGACGGCCGCGAGGACCGCGTCGAGCGTGAGTGACGCGTCGCCGAGCAGCACATGGTCCGCCGGGACGTCCTTGTTCACGTCGCCCGCATCCACGGTGGCGTGGATGAGCACCTTACCGGGGGGCACGGCGACCCCGAAGTCCGTCGCCGCGAAGCTGCAGCCGATCCCGAAGAGCACGTCGGCGTCTCGCAGGAATTCGTGCACGGGCAGGGGCACCGACCGGCCCCCGGAGCCGAGCGACAGCGGGTGGGTCTCCGGGAACGCGCTTTTCCCCTGGAGGCTCGTCGTCACCGGGGCGCCGAGCCACTCCGCGAGTTCCCGGAGCGCCCGCCAGGCACGCGCGTAGTGTACGCCCTGCCCCGCGTACACGACCGGGCGCGCCGCCTCGACGAGAATGCCCGCGACCCGATCGACGGCCTCCGGATCGGGAGCCGTGCGCGCGCCCGCGACGGCGCGGTACGTCAAGGGCCCCGGAAGCTCCTCCTCGAGGACGTCTGTCGGAAACTCCACGAGAACCGGGCGCGGCCGCCCCGTCCGGACCTGCGTAAACACGCGCCGCATCGCGGCCGGCGCCTCCCGCGCGAGCAGCACCTGCTCACACCATTTGGTCACGTGGCGATAGTTCAGGGCGGCGCTGAAATTGGGAGGCACGTTCGTGAGGCGCCGCGGGTAGCCGGCGGGCAGCACTACGATAGGCACCGAGTCGCCGTACGCCTGCACGACGCCGCCGAATGAGTTCTCGGCGCCCGGGCCGTGCTGCATGGCGAAAACGCCGACGGTCCGGCCCGAGGACACCCGGCTTACTGCGTCGGCCATGTGCAACCCGGTCCGCTCCTGCCTGATGATGATCGTCCGGATGTCGGCCACCGCCGCCGCTTCGATGATCGGGTTGACGGGATACCCGACGAGAAAGGTCACGCCTTCGCGCTTGAGGATCTCTGCCACCGCAACCGCCACGTTCATGCGAGTACGCCTCCCCGATGCCGCATTCGGTGATGCGATTACCTCAACGCGCCCCCGATGACGCGTCGGACGCGTTCCCCGCCACCGCAGACGCACCTGGCCGCGGCACACGGGCTGTGCCCGCAGATGGTCTTCGGGGGGCTCGCAGAACTCCAGGCGGCGGGCGAACGCGCCGCGCCCGTTGAGGGACCGCGCGTCCTATCCAGCGATGCCCTGCACGTACCGCGCGGGGTCCTTGTCAAATACTTGCTTGCAGCGAGCACAGCAGAAATAGAAGGCCCGGCCCTGAACGTCCGACCGGTGCTTCGCCGAGGCGATCTCTACGTCCATGCCGCAGACCGGGTCCCGGGCCACGGCCTCGGCCGGCGCGGTCGGCCGCGCGGCGTCCGTGGCCTCCGCGGCCGCCGCGGTCCTGGACACCTGCACGATCTCGGCCAGAATGCTGGCGGCGATCTCTTCGGGAGTCACCGCGCCGATATCGAGGCCGGCGGGCGCTTTAAGCCGACCGAGCAACTCGGTCGGCACGCCCCGGTCCCGCAGCACGTCCAGAACCGCCTGCGCGCGCTTCCGGCTCGCCACCAGGCTCACATACCGTGCGCCGGACCGGAGCGCGCGCTCCACGGCGTCCTCGTCGAACGAACCGTGGGTGACGACGACGATGAAAGTCTGTCGCGTCGCGGTCAGCTCGGACAACGGCGCCGCGGAGTCCTGTGAGACGATGCGGTCCACGGCGAACTCCATCGCGTCGCCGAGCTTCGCCAGCGTCTCGACCACGGGGCCTCGCCCGACGAGCACCAGGCGTGGCTTCGGCAACATCGGCTCGACGAAGATCTCGAGGGTCCCGCCGCTGTGGCACGTCATAGGATATTCGACCACGCCCTCCCGTCTCCCCGGACCGGCACCGCCCTCGCCGACCAGGACGATCAGGCGAGGATGCCCGTCCGCGAGGGCCCGTAATGCCTCCTTCACGACCACCGGCTCGGCGCAACTGCCCCCGACCCAGCCCGTGATCGTCCCGTCGCGTTTCACGACCGCCTTCGCCCCCGGCTTCGCCGAGGTGGGACGATCGCAGCGCACGACCGTGGCAAGCGCAAACGGCTCCCTGGACGCAGCCAGCCGCTGCGTCAGGGCGAGCAGATCAAGCGCCACGGCTGACCCAGCCCAAGGATTCACTGAGACGATGCGAATCCTCGGGGACCCCGGATCTTCTCATCAAGCATCTCTCGAACACGTGGCTGGAGCGCTCCGGCCTGAGACGCACCGCGTACTCGCGCTGGCCGCGGAGCCGCCCTCTACTCGGTGACGTTCGCGTCGCGCAGCGCCTTCCAGACCTTGTGCGGCGTGATCGGAATGTCAATGTTCCGCACCCCGAGGTGCCAGAGCGCATCCACGACAGCGTTGGCGATCGCCGCCGGCGCGCCGACGGTGGCCGACTCGCCAACGCCCTTTGCGCCGAGCGGGTGGTGCGGGGAAGGCGTCGTGGTCTTGTCCGTCTCCCAGCTCGGCGTCTCCATCGCCGTGGGCAGTAGATAGTCCATGAAGCTGCCCCCGCGAATGTTGCCATTCTCGTCGTAGGAGATCTCCTCGAACAGCGCGGGAGCGAGGCCCATCGTGAGCCCGCCGTGGATCTGCCCCTCGACGATCATGGGGTTGATGATGTTCCCGCAGTCGTCCACCGCCACAAACCGGCGTATCTTCACCTCGCCGGTCCCCTTGTCGATGTCGACGACGCAGATGTAGCTCCCGAATGGATACGTCAGGTTCGGAGGGTCATAGTAGGAAACCGCCTCGAGCCCCGCCTCCATCCCCTGCGGGTGGTTGGTATACGCCGCGAACGCGACCTCCTGGATCGTCTTCGAACGCTGCGGCGCGCCCCGGACCGAGAACTTGCCGGGCTCCCAGACGAGGTCTTCTTCGGCCACCTCCAGCAGGTACGCGGCGATCTTGCGGGCTTTGGCCAGGATCTTCCTGGACGCCACCGCCGCGGCCGCCCCGGCGACCGGCGTGGACCGGCTCGCGTACGTGCCGAGCCCGTACGGGGCGGTGTCGGTGTCCCCTTCCTCCACCTGGATATCGGCAACCGGGATCCCGAGTTCCTCCGCGAGGATCTGGGCGTAGGTGGTTTCGTGCCCCTGCCCCTGGGACTTCGTGCCGAACCTAGCGATCGCTTTTCCGGTCGGGTGGATGCGGATCTCCGCGCTGTCGAACATCTTGAGCCCGAGAATGTCGAAGTGTTTGGAGGGACCGGCGCCTACGATCTCCGTGAAACTGCTGATGCCGATCCCCATCAACTCGCCCCGCTTGCGCTTCTCCGCCTGCTCGCGACGGAGGTCGGCGTACCCGATCTTCTCCATCGCCTTCTGAAGGGCACCGACGTAGTTGCCGCTGTCGTACTCCCACCCCAGCGCCGACTTGTACGGGAACTGCTCGGGCCGGATGAAGTTCCTCATGCGGAACTCCGCAGGATCGATCCCGAGATGGTGCGCCATGGTGTCCGCCATCCGCTCGATCGTCATCACGGCCTCCGTGACCCGGAACGAGCAGCGGTAGGCGATCCCCCCGGGCGGCTTGTTGGTGTACACTCCATCCACGTCCACGTGGGCCGCCTTGAAGTCGTACGACCCGGTGCAGATGTGGAACAGCCCCGCGGGAAACTTGGACGGGTTCGCCGCCGCATCGGTGTACCCGTGGTCGGCGATCGTCTTGATCCGGAGGGCCGTGAGCGTGCCGTCCTTCTTCCCGGCCAGCTCGGCGGTGATGTGGTAGTCGCGGGCAAATGAATCGGCCTGCAGGTTCTCCATCCGGTCTTCCATCCATTTGACGGGCTTCCCCGTCAGGACGGACGCCGCAACCGCGATGACGTACCCCGGATATACCGGCACCTTGCCGCCGAACCCCCCGCCGATATCGGGCGAGATGATCCGGATCTTGTGCTCGGCCAAACCGACGTGCCCCGCGACCAGCGCGAACACGGTGCGGATCGCGTGCGGCGCCTGCGTCGTCATCCAGACCGTGAGCTTGCCCTGCACGCGGTCGAAGTCGGCGACGCAGCCGCACGTCTCGATCGACGCGACGTGGATGCGCGGAATGTAGATGTCTTGTTTGACGGTCACATCGGCGTCCTGAAACGCGCGATCGGTGGCGGCCCGGTCGCCCCACTCCCAGTGCCAGATGTGGTTGTCCTTCTTGTCCTTCTTGTCGGTCCGGAGGACCGGCGCGCCCGGCTCGAGCGCCTTCTTCGGGTCCACGAGCACCGGCAGCGGTTCGTACTCGACCTCGACCGCCGCGACGCCGTCGGCCGCAACGTAGCGGTCGGTGGCCAGGACCGCGGCCACCTCCTGCGCCTGGTACATCACCTTGTCCACGGGGAGCACCATCTGGGTGTCCGACATCAGCGTCGGCATCCAGTGGAGATTGTATTTCTCGAGGTCCCGCCCGGTGATCACCGCCAGCACGCCTGGGATCGCGAGCGCCTTGCTCGTGTCGATCTTCTTGATCGTGGCGTGCGCGTACGGGCTGCGGACGATGTCCAGGTAGAGCATGCCGGGCAGCTGGACGTCGTCGACGTAGGTGCCCTTGCCGCGGATGAAGCGCGGGTCCTCCTTGCGCTTCACCGAATGGCCCATCCCTCCGATTTCGGCCGGGGTCCTAAGCGCCATCACACGCCTCCCTGCCGCAGTTTCGCGGCGGCGTACTGGATGGACTTCACGATGTTGACGTACCCGGTGCACCGGCAGAGGTTGCCCGAGATCGCCCAGCGGATGTCGCCTTCGGTCGGATTCGGGGTCTCCTTGAGGAACGCGTAGCTGGTCATCAACATCCCGGGGGTACAGTAGCCGCACTGGAGGCCGTGCTCCTGCATGAACCCCTCCTGGAGAGGGTGCAGCTTGCCGTTTTGCTCCAGGCCTTCGACGGTCAAGAGTTCCCGACCGTCAGCCTGGACGGCGAACACCGTACACGACTTGACCGGCCGCCCGTCGAGCAGCACCGTGCAGGCGCCGCAGTGGGTGGTGTCGCAGCCGATGTGAGTGCCGGTCAGCCGGAGCATGTCCCGGATCAAGTGCACAAGAAGAAGCCTCGGCTCGACGTCCGCTTCGCGCTTCTCGCCGTTGATGGTGACCTGGACGCGCATCGGGCTCACCCGCCTTTGCCCGCGCGCTCGAGGGCTCTGCGGAGCGCCCGGGCCGTCAAGACCCGCACCAGATCCCGCTTGTACTCTTCGGAGCCGCGCAGGTCCTCGGCGGGCTCGGACTCTTCCGCAGCCAGCCGGGCCGCCCGCTCGATCGCCGCCTCGTCCGGCCGTGCACCTCGGAGGGCCGCTTCCGCGCGCCCCGCCTTGATCGGGGTCAGCCCCACGTTCGTCAGGCCGATGCCGACCCGCTGGCAGATACCGTCCGGCGCCAAGGTGAGCTGCACCGCCACCCCGGCGGTCGCGAAGTCGCCCACCTTGCGCTCCAGCTTCAAGTACGCACCACCGCTCCGGAGCGATGGCAGCGGCACCCGGATCTCGGTGAGGATCTCGCGGGGCGCGAGCGCCGTCGTGAACGGCCCGGTGAAGAACTCATCGACGGGAATGATCCGTTCGCCTCGGGAACCCACGGCGACGATCTGGGCCCCGAGCGCGAGCATTGTCGCCGGATGATCGTTCGCGGGATCGGCGTGGGCGAGATTGCCGCAAACGGTCGCGAGGTTGCGCACCACGGGGTCGCCGATCACCCGGCTGGTGTCGTGGAGAATCGGATAGCGGGCCCGAACGAGGTCCGACTTCTCCAAGTCTGTTTCCCGGACGAGCGCGCCGATTCGCAGCGCGCCGTTGCGCTCCTCGAGATACGCAAGCCCCGGGATCCGGTTGATGTCGACGATGTGCGGCGGCGCGGCGAGGCGCAGCTTCATAAGCGGGATGAGGCTCTGTCCCCCGGAGAGAATCTTGGCGTCCTCGCCGTGCCGGGTGAGCAGGGTCGCGGCTTCCGAGATCGAGGCGGGACGATGGTACTCGAAGCTTGCGGGGATCATCGTCGCCTCCCTTCGTGAGTCCGGTTCTGGAACCGGCCTTTCGGAACGGCGAAAAGAGTACCCCGACCGACCTGCGGAGCATTTTCGACTTCCCACGATCATAACACGATCTTCGGGGCCGAGCCAGATCAAGGCGGGCGAACGGGCGTGTGCTCCTCCGAGCGGACGGCCGGACGCGAGTCGGCCGGACGGCGCACGAGCGCCCCGGCTGTCGCGAAGCGATGCACCCCCTCGGGCCGGTCGCCTTCGGCGTACGCGACGATCTCCCAGCCGCGCACCAACCGTTTGAGCTCCCCGGGACCGAGCGCGTAGCGGCCGCCCGATCGCTCCCCCGGGGTCCGGACATGCGTCTCGATGTACAGATAACCTCCCGGCCGCAGCCAGCATCGCAGCCGCGGCAGGAGGCGGAGGTCCAGAAAGAACGTTTGCACGATCAGATCGTAGGAAGCGGGGCGGACCGCGAAATCGTCCAGATCGGCGGCGACCAGGTTCACGCGGACGCCCGCGCGTTGTGCGCGGCGCCTCAGCTCGGCGAGCCCGTTGAGCGAGATGTCAACCGCGTCCACGGTCCAGCCGTGCCCGGCCAGTAGAATGGCGTGCCGCCCCAACCCCGCGCCGATGTCAAGCGCGCGGCCCGGGGTGAGCCGGGTCACCCATGATGCGAGCAGCGGGACCGGGGCCGCATCGTGCCGGGGATCCCCCGATGCATACCGAGCTTCCCACTTGGCACGGTCACCTTTCACATTCCCAGTTTCGCCTGCGAGACCGCCGGGCTCCTTCCGCGCGTCGAGAAGCGCGGGCGATCAGCCGTTCCCCTCGCGCCGGAGGTGCTGGGTCACAGTCGCCATGATGGGAATGGTCGCGAGAATCGCGCCCCCGCCAACGAAGAACGCCCACTCAATACCGGACACCGCGATCACGAATCCGAGCACGATCGGGCTGGTAATCGACGCGACTCGTTGCACGCCCTGGCGGATCCCGAACGCCACTCCCCAGAATTCGGCTGCAACCGACTCGACCATGAGGCTCATGCTCAGTGGCTGCGTGATGCCCAGGCTGGCGCCCATCAGCCCCGACAGGAACACGAACGGAATGAACCGACGGAATAACGGGGTCACCCCGAGCGCGAGCGACACTACGGCGGTCGCGCCGAGCAGGAGCCACCGGTATCCCAGCCAGTCGACGCTCCGCGACAGGACCGATCGAACCAACATCGAGGCGAGACTGACCGTAGCGATGACCACCCCGATGAGGAAGCTGGAGAGGCCCACCTTATGCAAATAGATCGGATAGAAGGACTGCTGGAGCTGCTGCGCCCACACCATCATGAACGAAATGAGCAACACGCCCGGGACGCCCCGCTGGCGCACGATCGTCCCGACCAGCCGGTGTGCCGTCGTGAACGATACGCGGCGAACCCCGGCGGGCGCCACCCGCATCGACGCGGTCGCCCACAGTGACGGGATCATCAGAATCCAGACCATCGCGAACGCCGCCCGGTACCCGAGGTGTCCCACCATGGCCCCGCCCAGAATCGGCCCGATCACCGCACCGGCGGAGTTCCACAACGAGTAGTACCCGTAGTTCTGCACCCTCGTCGCGGGTGTACTGGCCGCGGCCACGATCGCCTGGGGCGCAACGGCGAATCCGATGTTGGCGACGGCCATGAGCGTGTACGCGACCGCGACGGCCCACACGGACTGGAGCGCGGTCAGCACCGCTCCGGCAAGGCCGAACAAGATCACGGAGGCATGCGCCACCGGCACCGGCCCGCGCTCGTCCGCCAGCGCGCCGGTGGGAAGCGCGATGAGCAGCGGCAGGATGCCGGAGCATCCGATAATAACGCCGACCGTGCTGATCGACGCACCCTGGGAAACGAGATAGAGGGGGATGAACGGTGCTGCTACATACCACGCGGCGTTAGACAGGATCTGCAGCGCGTTATTCGCGCGCAGGAGCGATCGCGAGTCCACGACCGTGCTCCCGGCCTCGTGCCCGGGCAGCACGGCTCCATAGCGTCGTGTCTCCAACTCCGCCTTCTGCCCTCCCCGCGATCGACGTGGTCGACCCCATAGGCCTTCTTCAGCGTCGCCCGCGGCACCTTGGCAACGCAGGACATCAGCTCTGGGGCGGCTCCGCCGTGAAGTCTAGCTCGAGGCGCGCCTGGTTCTCGGCCTTGAGGATGCCGAGGATCGACGGCGGATCAAACCCAAAATCGGTCATCAGGACGGACGCCTGCAGCATGCCGCTGAGCGTGCTGCCGGACAGCTTGACCGTACCCGAAAATGTCACGGGCCTGGTCACGCCGCGCACCTGGAGGTTGCCGAGAATCTGGACGGACACGTCCTGCCCGTCCACGTACGCCACGGGGAGGCCGCGGACGGCCGTCGGCGTGAAGACGGCGGTGGGGTACCTCGAGGACTCCAGCCAGTCGTGCCGGATCGCATCGTCGCGCCGCGGCTTGTCCGACTGGAAGGTGCTGATGTCCACCGTCACCACCCCGATGCGGCTGTTCTGCAGATGCGCGCGATCGACGTACACGTCGCCCCGAACCGCGTGCGTGGTGCCGACGGCGAGGTTGTAACGATTCCCCGTGACGAGCGTCTCGCCGACACGGTACGTCACGGTCGACAGCGCGGGGACAATCGCGAACCGCACCGCGCCGGCCGGGATCGTCCCCGGTGGGGCGGTCTCGGCAGCCGTAGGAGTTCCTCCGGCCGCCAGGCCGAGCCATCCTGCGAATACGAGCGCCAGGAGCGCGGTCCCACCGGCCGCCGCCGGCCGGCGGCGCCGAGCGTCCTCTCTCAACATGCTCTCATCCCCTCCTTGCCGTTGATTGCCGAACGCCCGCGCCCTGCCGTGCGTCCCGCACCGGCCGGCCCGCGCGCAGCGGCTCCGTACCCAAACCCCCGGCGGACGGGCGATCGTCGGGTCTGCGATGGGGCTCGCCCGTATTCTCCCGGAGTCGGCACACGTCTCACGGGCCGCTGGCCCCTGTTCCCGAGTGTGAAAATGATCCAGGCGGTTGCGAGGCCGGCCCGCGCCTATCCCTTGAGCGACCCCGCCATCAGCCCCCGCATGAAGTAGCGGCCGAGGAACACGTAGACGAGCAACGGAGGCAGCGCCGCGAGCAGCGCCCCTCCCATCTGCACGTTCCACTCCACGACGTAGCTCCCCGCGAGGTTGTTCAGCGCGACCGTGATCGGCTGCACCTCTGGATTGCTCGTCACCGTCACGCCGAACAAGAAGTCGTTCCAGATGGACGTCACCTGCCAGATCGCGGCCACGACGAGCGCGGGTGCGGACAGCGGAACGATGACTCGCTGGTACACTCCCCAAATCCCGGCGCCGTCGATCTCAGCGGCCTCGATCAGGTCCGTCGGCACGCTCGCGTAGTAGTTGCGGAAGATGAGCGTCGTGATCGGGATCCCGTAGACGACGTGGACGAAGATGAGGCCGGACAGCGTCCCGTACAAGTGGAGCCGTTGGAGGACCTGCACGAGCGGGATCAGGATGCTCTGGTACGGGATGAACATCCCGAACAGGATCGCCGGAAACACCACGTCGGCTCCGCGAAACCGCCACTTCGCGAGCACGTACCCGTTCAACGATCCAAGGAACGACGACAGAATCGTCGCGGGAATCGTGAGCTTCACGCTGTTGAGGAAATTGGTCCCGAGGCCGCGGAGCCCGTGGAGGGGATCTCCCTGCCACGCCCGCGCGAAGCTGCTGAAGTACACTCCCGACGGCAGCGCCCACATGTGCGCCAGGCTGACCTCGGCGAAGCTCTTCATCGAAGTCACGACCAGCACATACACCGGCATGAGGTAGAACAGCGCGGCCGCGATGAGCAGCGCGTAGACGACGCCGCCGGCCTGCGCCCGGCCGGTGCTCACCGCTGGACCTCCGTCCGCGTGCTGTACACGAGATAGGGCACGGTCAGAACGGCGACCAGCACGAGCAGGATCTCGGCGATTCCCGCGCCCTGCGCGAAGTGGTTTCCTCGGAACGTCGTGTCAAACATGAAAAAAGCGGGGACGTCGCTGCTGAAGCCAGGCCCGGATCCGGTCATCGCGACGACGAGGTCGAAGATCTTGAGCGAAATGTGCCCGAGGATGATGACGGCGCTCAGCGTGACCGGCTGCAACAGCGGCACGATCACGCGGCGGAAGATCTGTCCCTCGCTGGCCCCGTCCACGCGCGCCGCCTCGCGCAGTTCGTCAGGAATGCCGCGCAGGCCGGCAAGGTACAGGGCCATCGTGTACCCCGACATCTGCCACGTCGCGGCGATCGCGACGGCAAGGATGCCGATGTGGGGATCGGTGTACCAGCCGCTGCGCAAGAACCCGACGTGCAGCCGCTCGAAGAGCTGATTGATGCCGACGCTGCCGAGCTGGGCGCTCCCGGGGTTCAGCAGCCATCGCCAGACGACGCCGGTCACGATGAACGAGATCGCGAGCGGCGCGAGGTAGATCGTCCGAAACAGCGGCTCGGCGCGGAATGCCCGCTCGAGCAGGGCGGCGAGTGCAAACCCGATCGCCAGACACGCGGCGAGAAACACGAGCGTGAACTTCGCGGTGTTCACGATGTCGATCCGGAAGCGGAAGTTCTCAAACAGGTCGAGGTAGTTCCGCCAGCCAGCCCACGTGTAGTCGGGGAGGACGTCGTTCCAGCGGGTCAGCGAGACAAAGCCTGTCCACCCGACAAAGCCGTAGACGAAGACGGCCACGGCGACGATCGACGGAGCGATCATCGCCGCGGCCCCCACCCGGTCCCATGTGCGTCCCCGCCGGACAGCCCGCCTCCGACGAGGGGGAGCGGGCTGTCCGGTGACCACCGGGGCGATTCGGGGTGTGGAAGCGGAGCCGGTCGGTCCGGTTACTTGCACACGCCCGCGTCGACGCAGGCCTTCTGGAGCGACTTCTGGGTCGCGGCGACGTCGCCAGACGTCACGAACAGGGCGATCGCGTCCTTGTACTCCGTCGACCACCCTTCGCTAGCGGCCGCGCCGTGGATGACGCTCGGCACGATCGTATTGGTGGCCCATTGGTGCATGGCCCACTGCTGGTAGGGGCTGAACGCCGTCGCGGAGCAGTCCGTCCTGGCGCAGATCGACCCCTTTGGCGGGTTGAATGTCTGCTGCCCCGTGCGCGAGCCGAGGAGGGTCAGCCACGCCATGACGGCAGCCCTGTCCTTTGCCCCCTTCGGGAGCCCGAAGCTGTCAGAGAGCGTATCGTAGATCCCCTGGTTCCCGGGCGGCGGGGCCCAGCCGTAATCCGTGAAGCTCTTGGACGTGAACCACCCGGCTTCCCAGTCGCCCATGATCTGCATGCCGCCCTTGCCGCTCTGAATGTACTGTGCCGCCTCGTCCCACGTGAGTGCCGCGTGGTCGCTGTTGGCGTACGACAGCATCCGCTTGAACGTCCCGAGCGCCTGCGCCACCTTCGGACCCATCCACGAAGTGTGACCGGTCCACAAGCCGCGGTAGCTCGCCGGCCCGAGCGTCCCGATCAGGACGGTCTCGAAGGCGTGGCCAGCTTCCCATCCTTCCTTGTCCCCGAGCACGAACGGCGAGATCCCCTTGGCCTTGAGCGCGTTGGCGTCCTTGAAGAACGCCTCGAACGTCGTTGGCGGGGTCAGCCCCGCGTCCGCGAACACCTTCTTGTTGTACCAGAGGAGGTTGGCCCGATGGATGTCGACCGGCACCGACCAGATCTGGCCCTGGTACGAAAGAATGTCGATGAGACCGTGCGGCATGACTTTCGGCCAGCCCTGTGACACGAAGAGGCTGGTGAGCGATTCCATCTTGCCCGCTTTGACCCACGTGTCGATCAACTCGTGGCCCGCGTGCACCTGGAACGAGTCGGGGGGGTCGCCGCCCAGCATCCGCGTCTTCAAGACCGCCTTTGCGTTGGTCCCGGCACCGCCCGCCACGGTCGCGTTGATGATCTTCACGTTGGGATACTGCTTCTGATACACGTTGAAGAGCGCCTGGAGGGCATCTGCCTCTCCGCCGGCCGTCCACCATGAGAAGATCTCGAGTTTGCCGGAAACCGTCGCGCCGGATGCACCGGCGGCGAAGCTGCCAAGAGCGAGGGCCGCGATCGCGATCCCGGCGAGCACCAGCACGCGCGCCCCACGAATCTTCATGTCGGACCTCCCCGTCGCCTGACCTCCTCTAACACGTGTTTACTAAACGCTGTTCTCGGGGTCGCGCATAACTCCTCCGCCCGTGGCACCCCTGCAATACGAACGGCCGCGGAAGCTGTACGCGGCGGCGCCGCCCCCCGATCCTTTCTTTCCTTAGTGTAGCTGTGCTACAACGGGTCGTGTGAGAGCGTCGGTGCGGGAGTCCGGGGCGCGAACGGCTTCCTGCTCCGCGCACAAGGAGCGACGATCGCCGTGGCCAGGCTCGAGACCCGAGCCGGGCGAGGAGATCGGGTCGGCAGTTCGGGGGATGCGATGAAACGCGTGGTGGCCGTCATTCTCGACGGGATGCGGAGAGATCTTGTGACCGAAGCGCACACGCCGTGTCTTGGGGCATTCCGCGCGCGGGCGGAACACTTTGCCGCCCACCGATCGGTGTTCCCGTCCGCGACGCGCGTCGCATCCGCCAGCTTCGCAACCGGGTGCTATCCCGACCGGCACGGGCTCCAGGGCAACTCTTTGGCGTTGCTCGAAGACGGCGTACTCGTGCGCCACGACGCGGGCGCTCCGGACTTCCTCCAGCACAAGCGCCGCGTGACCGGCACCTCGCTCGCGGTGCCCACGCTCGCGGAGCGTGTGAAGGATCACGGCGGCGCGATCACGTTCAGCAACGCATCGCCGGGTGCGGCGTACGCCCACGATCCGGACGGACACGGCTTCTTGTACAACCGCGCCGGGTCGTTCGGCCCCGGGCGTGTCCCGGTCCCGACCTGCGATGAACTCCACACGACGCCCGATCTCGCCGGTGATCGGATCATGACGCACCGATTCGTGGCCGACGTCCTCGGCAACCGGCGCCCGGCGCTTGCGGTGCTGTGGTTGCACGAGCCGGATCACATTCAACATGGGGTCCCACTCGGCTCGCCACAGCACCTCGATGGTCTTCGGCAGGCCGACACGCACGCCGGACTGGTCATCGAAGCGGTCGATCGGCTCCGGGACGCCGGCGAGGACGTCCTGCTTCTCATCGGATCCGACCACGGGCATCAGACGGTTGTGGGAGTGGTGGATGTCGAGGCGGAGCTGATTGAGGCGGGTCTCAAGGCCGGCGGGGCGTCAGGGGACGTCGTGTCGGTCTCGAGCGGGACGTCCGCGCTCGTGTACGTCCACCCCGACTGCTCGAGGCGGCTGCCGGCCCTGCGTGAGTTCCTCGGCGAATGCGATTGGGCTGCACGCGTCGTCCCTCCCGAAGAACTGCAGGAGGTCGGCCAGGCACCCCAACATGGCCTGGCCTTCGCCGTCTCGATGCGAGCCGAGGATCGCGCCAACGAGTATGGTGTGCCGGGGTCGAGCCTCGAGGCCCTGCCGGCCGACGGCAAGCCCGCCCATCTCGGCTTCGGTCAGCACGGAGGCCTGGGGATCTACGAGCAGTCGCCGTTTCTGATGGTCGAGGGCGCAGGTTTCAAACGCGGCGCCGCCAATCTGGAGCCCTCGTCGGTCGTCGACATCGCACCGACGGTGCTGAGGCACCTGGACCTCCCTGCCGCAGGAACGGACGGACGCGCATTGCAACACACGACGTGCGATAACGGCAGAGCACGCGGGCGCGGCGATACGGCCAACGTCGACTCTTAACAGTCTCTTGCCAATTCCTTAACGACGTCTTCGTCCGCGATTTACACCCGCTCTCTACTCTGCGACGTATGGAAGGATCCGGGCAACCCGAACCGGCGACGGCGCCGAAAGACCTGGTCCTCCACGAGCACGTGCGTGACGCCCGACGGGGTACCGGTAGTCGGATGACTTCGGGTGCGGCGCGCGCGATTACGGCAAGCGCCCTCAGCCTCGCGCTCGCGTCGGGAGTTGCGCTCGCGCAGCGCAGCGGCCGTTCGAGCGATCAGGCGTTGGATCTGGTGACGACGCTGCTCAACGCTCTGCCCGGCATCGTGCTCGCGGTCGCGCTCGTGCTGGTGTGGAACGCACCGTGGAACCCCGTGCCGTTGTACGGCCGCCGCGGAATCCTGCTGCTTGCGTACACGACCGTGCTGTTGCCGCTCGCGCTGCGCTACGCGAAGACCGCGGCGGCCCGGGTGACACCCGGGATCGTCGTGGCAACGCGCGTGTACGGGCTGAGGGGCGCCATCATCGTCGGCCGGATCGTGCTCCCGTTGATGCTGCCGCCATTGCTCGGTGGAGGCATCGTCGCCTTCGCGTTCGGCATCCGCGAATTCGTGACGTCGGTGCTCCTGCAAGCACCCGGCGTCGATACGGTGTCGACCTTCATCTTCAGCGAAGCGCAGCAAGGGAACGGCGGCGCGGCAATGGCCATGTCGGTGATCAGCCTGACCGTCAGCTTCGCCGCGATCGCGGTACTGCGTCTGATGCAGGGACGCCCCACGGCGCGCGGGACCGCCTTGCTTCGCGCCGACACCATGCGGGCGTAGCCGGTTGCGGTCATGGGCCCGTCGGGTGAGACATCGATGCTAGTGATCAAGCTGCAGGACAGGCACCGGCCTGTTCGGAGAGGGGCACAGCGATGCCGAAGAAGGACGGCGCGTCCGCGGGGTCGATAGACGCTCACACCGTCGGCACGGCTGCCGGGGAAGTCTGGACGTATCTGAAGCAACGCGGCGGCCACGCGCGTCTCGCCGCGGTGAAACGAGAGGTGGCTCTATCGGAGCCCCTCTTGTACATGGCGATGGGCTGGCTTGCGCGCGAAGGCAAACTCGAGACAAGACAGGACGCGCGGGTAACCTACGTGATGCTCAAAGAGTAGGCTCGGCCCGACCGTCCAGTCGCCTCCCTGGCGGTCCCGCAAACGTCGCCAGCGGCGTCGGGGACACGGCGCCGGAGCACGCGCCGTGCGGTCAGTGCACGGATACGTCGAACGACGTCGGCCCGACTGAGTTGACCGTCACCGTCACCCGATAGCGGCCCGGGGGCATCAGGACGTTGTTGCCGTAGTGCGTCGTCTCGGCCCCGCCGCTCGCTATTCTCATCTCGACCACCGGAACCACCGTCGGCGGGGTCGGCGCGGGAGCGCCCGCCCTGGTCAGCGCTTGATACCGCATGGCCACGCGCGCATGCTGGACCGCTTTCCCCGTGCTCGCAGTGTAGACGTGCACGATCAAGTGGTGGTTCGGACGGGGCACGGAGGCGAGGATGCGGGGTGCGGCTCCGCCGACGGCCACCATCGCCATCTTGGCGTGCGCGTTCGCGGCGGCTTCGCTAGATCGATAGAATGGCTCCGCCGGAAGCACCACGAGCACCAGCCGATACGGAGGCACCGTCTTCTGAACTTGGATCCGATCGGACATGGTGGGCATGGCGGCCCGCACGCCGGCACCCGGGACCAGCCCGGTCAGCGCGCACGCCACCACACACACACTGCCGATCAACACGATGGGGCCGCGTCGCCCGGATCTGCAAGGAGTCATTACCGCATCTCCCCCGAGGATCATTC
>DASPUZ010000030.1:0-56950 GCA_035622635.1 bacterium
CCGTGGCACTGCGCGCACTGCGCTTCGTATAGACGCTTGCCCTCGCTCAACCCCTGTGGCGACGTACGGAACATCATCTCGTAGACGTTCGCGTCCCACCGTTCCTCGTTCGAGAGCGTCTGCGCCTTGTTCGCGCCGAACGACGCCTCGGGACCAAACGCCGGCATCGCCGTGTAGGCACGGCCGTTGGTGACGGTCTGGAACATGATCGCCGGCGTGATCACACTTTCGAGGTCGCGATTGTGAAAGTCGGCCGGCTTGCTCGGCACGGTCGGACGCCGGATCGTGATCCCGAACAATTCCGTCACCAGCGCCAGCACGTCGTGCTGCGGCTCCACCAGCGTCGGCGCCATCGGCCCGTTGCCGTGCCCATCCAGGCCGTGGCACACGGCGCAGTTCTGTTGGTACACCTGCCTGCCCTTGATCGCGTCAGGAACGATCGGGCGGTCGTTCTCGTCGGCGACCAGCGGCGTCTCCACCTCCTGAGCCGGTGGCAGCGCGAGGTTGACGCGGCTGCCCCGCAGGCTCGTTCGGGGCTGGCAACCGGTGGCCAGGATGGCCGCGGCGATCACCAACAGCGATGCGGCCGAACGCGTCCGGCCGAACCCTCTCGGCATGCCGGTCCTCTCTTCCACGCCCTCAGGGCGCAGGTTATGCACGCAGTACAAAACCACACCGCCGTGATCCATACACGAGCGGCGTGGTTGTGCGCGAAGGTGCACGCGGGGTTGACTGGTTCCACGAGACCGTAGTGCTCTCCTTCTCACGCCGGCGCGGGAGGACGCCGGGAGAGCGTGACCGCGAGCCCGACAGCGAGCATCGCCGCGAGCAACGCCGCGGCACCAACCGGCCAGCGATCATCGGACGCGGGCGCGCCGTCGAGCGTAATCGTGAGCCGCCCACCCGCTGCCACCGGCCCCGCAGACCATCGCGAAAAGCGACGTCCCGCATCCACGATTTCCGGCGCCGCGCGAAATCCCGGGCCGGACAGACGCACCGCCGGGTCCGCCACGAGCATCTCGACGTCGGCTGCACCGTACGGCAGCAACCACGGTACGGTGAAGCGCCGGGTGCGCGGCTCCAAACCGAAGCTGTATCCTACCTGCAGCAACCCAGGCGGCACCGGGATCGGATCGGTGATCGCGCCGTCCGCAGTCCGCGGGTCGCGCCATCCTCCAATGAACTCGACCGCCTCGGCGCCGGGGGGCAGCGGGAACACGAGCGGATCGTCGCCGGTGACGACGACGGCGCGATCCGTGGGGTTGACGAGGCGCTGGACCACGCTGATCCGCAACGCGCCCCGCCCCGTCTCCACGACCGCGAACAACACGGCGCCGCGGATGATGGCGCGGTCGCGCGTCGGCTCGTACACGGCCATCTGAACGGTTCGGGCAGGCGCGTCCGGCGTCAGTACCACCCGGGTTTCGTACGGCACGCCTCCGTATGTGACCCGCAACAGGAACACGCGCATGCCTCCAACCGGCAACCCGGCAAACGCAAACCGACCCGCGTCGTCGGTGGTCGTTCGCCGCTCGGACGACGAACCGCGTTCCACGATCTCGAGCACAACGGGCTGGCCGCCAAGGGTGCGTGCGGGAGGCGTCCGATCCACCACCGTGCCTCGGATCGCTCCGGTCGCGGGCGCGGCGGGTGCCGTCCCCGCGGACGCCGCGGCACCGGGGCGAACCGACAGCGACGCCACCACACAGAGAACGAAGACTAGGACGGCGGCGCCTCGCGTGAAGCGCGGCGCCGCCCGCGCCTCGTGCCTCGCGGACCTCAGATCCGACGCTCCACGCGGGCTGACGCCCCATCCGGCCGCTGCTCGGGCGCGGCCTGCTGGGGCGTCGGATGATCCTCCGCACGCAGCCCGGGGGCGTCCGATTGTCCGCGTCCCCTCACCGAAGCGCCTGAAAGGGCAAGCGCGTCGAGACGGCGCAGCACCGCGGCCGCCTCGGCGCGATACCGTGCGCGGAGCGCGGCGTAGTCGGCATCGCCCAGCTTGCCGGTCTCGCGGTCGAGCTCAACCTCGCGCAGCGCTCGGTACGCCGCGTCGCGCGCCGCGAGCAGCCGCTCTCGCTCCGCTTCCCACGCCGGCAGCCCCCCGGGGCGCCACAACGGCGCCAGCACGAACGCGGCCGCGGCGCACGCGAGGACGACGAGAACCGCGCCGGTCATCACTCCCCGGCGCTCCACGCGCCCCGAAGCGCGGGTGATGCTTCGAACACGAGGCGCCGCTCCGGGATCATCGCGATCACCGCTCCAAGGGTCAGCACCAGCCCGCCTGCCCATATCCATGAGACCAGGGGATTGACCAGCAAGCGGAGCGTCGCCCGGCCGTCCTGAGTCCAGCCGGCCAAAATCACGTAGAGATCGTCCCGCGGCGTGCTGCGGAGCGCCACGTCCGTCGTGGCGTCACCCGTGAGATACAGATTGCGGCGCACCACGAACGGCCCCAGATCGCGCGTCCCTTCGAACACCCGCAGCCCCGCCGTGATCGCAAGCGCGTCGCCGCGCGTCGACTGTGACAGGCCGTCGAACCGCACCCGGTACTCGCCGACCGCGACGCTCGCGCCGGGCGCGAGCGTCGCGACACGCTCCGTCGCGAACACCGACGAGCCCGTAATGCCGCAGAACAGCAGCAGGACGCCGAGGTGGACCACGTAGCCGCCGTAGCGCCGACGGTTGCGGGCCACGAGCCGCACAAGCGCGCGCACCGGGCCTTCTCCCCGATGCGCCCGCCGTACGCCCACGCCGGCGGCAAACTCGATGGCGATCGTCGCGGCCACGAACCCGCACAGCGCAAACGCAAGAACGGCCCCGGGCGCACGCACGCCCGCAACGATAAGTGCCGCTCCGATCAGGACCGCGGCGATCGCGGGGCCCTCGAGGTGGCGCAGCAGGTGCTGCTCCGACGCGCGCCGCCATGCCATCAGCGGCCCGATCCCCATGAGCAGCAGGATACCGAATGCGAACGGCACGACGATGTGGTCGAAGAAGGGCGGACCGACGTTGATTGCGCGGCCTGTCAGCACCGCGGACACGACGGGGAACACGGTCCCCAGAAACACCGAGAATGCCACCGCGAGGAACAGTACGTTGTTCAGCAAAAATGCGCTCTCGCGCGACAGGGTCGCGTCGAGCTCGTTCCGGCCGCGCAGCGCGTCCCACCGCCACGCCGCAAGCCCAAACGCGATGAGCAGTGCCAACGCGAGGAACCCGAGAAAGAATGCGCCGAGCGAGGACTCGGTGAACGAATGAACGCTGCTCAGGACCCCGCTGCGCGTCAGGAACGTCCCGAAGATCGACAGCCCGAATGCGAGGATCACCAGCACCACGTTCCACCGGGTGAGCATTTCGCGCCGTTCCTGGATCATCACGGAGTGAAGAAACGCCGTCGCCACGAGCCACGGCATCAGCGCGGCGTTCTCGACCGGGTCCCACGCCCAGTACCCGCCCCACCCGAGCACGACGTACGACCACTTGGCCCCAAACATGAGCCCCATGCTCAGGCAGTACCATGCCCACAGCATCCAGCGCCGCGCGAGCAGCACGCCGGCGTCGCCCGCCGGTCCGGAGGCCAGCGATGCGACCACGATGGCGAACGGCGCGGTCATCCCGACGAACCCGAAGTACAACGTTGGCGGGTGGATCGCCATCCACGGGTTCAGTAACAGCGGATTCATGCCGCGTCCGTCGGCCGGCGGAAACGGCGACGTGACAAACGGCGGCGTGACAAATGTCAGCATGAAGAGAAAGAACGCGGAGGTTCCGGCGAACACGGCGACGAGACCGGGCAGCAACGGCGGCCGCGCTCGTCCGACGATCCGCAACGCCGCGAGCGTGTAGCCCGACAGCAGCAACACCCACAGGAGCAGCGAGCCTTCCATCCCGCCCCAAAACGACGTCAGATCGTACAGCAGGGATTGATCGTCGCGGACGTGCGACACGACGTAGGCAAACGAATAGTCGCGCGTGCCGAGGGCCACCCACAACACTACAGCGGCCAAGCCTTCGAGGAACGCCACGGCGACGAGCGCGCGCGCGGCGCTCCGGACAACCTCGGGACGGCGCGCGCGGGCCCCCGCCACGGATGCGACCAGGGCGTACAGCGCGAGGACGAGCGCACCGAGCAGCGCAAAGCGCCCGAGATCAGCCATCGCCCTACCGCATCCTACTGCGGCGTCTTGGGATCAGCGGGATTGTACTTCGTCGGGCACTTGGTGAGCAGCGTCGTGGCGTCGAATGTCCCATTTCGATCGAGCATCCCCTCGACGACGACCTGACGGCCCTCCGCGAAGATGTCGGGGACCACACCACTGTATGCTACTGGCAGCGCATGACGTCCGTCCGTCACGGCAAACTGCAGATGCCGATGCGACGCGTCCCACCGGACGGTCCCCGGGACCACGGTGCCGCCGAGTCGCACGCGGTCGGCCACCGCAGCCGGCGCGCGCTGCTCGAGCTCGCCGACCGTGACCCAATACGTGGCCCCCTGCTTAATTCCCCCGTAGACCAGGTACGCGAGCGACAGCACGATCGCCGCCGCGCCCGCGGCGAACACCAGCGTGCGCCGGGCTTTGCTTCTCACCGCGGGTTCGCTCCCGGACGACGCATGCGGAGGGACCGGCAGCCCGCAGGCGGCATGTCTTCGCTCACCGGAACACCAGGACTGCGGCGCACGGTCATCCGTGCCGTGCCGCTCACGGTGGCCGGGACCGAGCCTCTCATCGCCGGAGACTCGCGGGAGGCGGCGCCACGCCCGCCCCGTCGAGCCGGCCGGACCCGGCATCGGCCCCCATGCGCACGCGGGCCGTCAGCTCGTCCAGTTCTCGCTCGAGTCGCCGGCTGCGCTTCACGAGCCTGTACAGGTAGAGAAATAGCCCGATCCACACGACCGCGAACGCCCAGAACAGATACGTCATCGCCTATGCGCTCCCGTCCGTCAGCGCCTGTACGCGCGCCTCAAGGACCCCGAGCCGGATCCGTGCACGCACGAGCACCACGTAGAGCAGGCTCCACGCCACGAGACCGGCGAGGAGCGCCCACGCCATCGACGGGGCCAGCCCGATGCTGTGCGTCGTGAAGATCACCGGGCTGAGCGCACGCAGGTAACGGGCCGAAAGCCAGACAAGCGGCACGTCCACGAATCCCACGATGGCGAACACCGCCGCGAACCGGGCCTGCCGTGAATCGTCGCCCGCGGCCGCGCGGAGCACGAGGTACCCCGCGTAGATCAGCCACAGGATCAGGTACGTCACGAGCTGCGGGTCCCACGTCCACCATGTGCCCCATACCGGTCGCGCCCACAGCGACCCGGTGATGATCACCAGCGTGGCGAACAGGACGCCGATCTCCGCCGCGGACGCGCTTGCCACGTCCCACTCCCGCCTTCCGGTCTGCAGGTATCGCAACCCGGCCCACGCCGCGTGGCCGAACGCAACAAACCCCACCCACGCGAGCGGCAGGTGCACGTAGAAGATCCGCTGCACGTCGCCCATCACGACCTCGCGCTGGGCGTAGACGAACGCTCCGTAGAGCGCGAGAAGCATCGCCCCAAAGCACACCCAGCCGAGCACCACGTCCGAGGACCAGGATGCGCGTTCGCGCATCATCGCGTCATCACGCAGACAGGATAGCAGACGCCCGGGGGGTGTTTCAACCAACCCCGGCTGGGGCCGTTACTGCCTGACGCGGATCACCATGTTGACGGGATTGATGAAGCGCAGAGCGGCAAGCAGCACGATGAGGCCGGTGATCATGTACACCACGGCCATGGCATCGATCGCTTGCGACGGCCGGATGCCGGCTGCGAACGCGGTGTAGTACAGCGCGACGACGAGCGTCTGACTCCTGGCCCCGGACACGAGGAACGTGAGTTCGAACAGCGCGATCGCCCGGACCAGAATCAGGAGGCCGGCTGCGAGCACACCCGGCAGCGCAATCGGCAGCAGCACCCGCCGGAACACCTGAATGGGCGCCGCTCCGAGCGTCCGCGCCGCTCGCTCGAGGTTCGGGTCGATCTGCTCGAAGAACGGCGTCATGATGAGGACCACGAACGGCAGCGCTGGCACGATGTTCACGATGATGACGCCGGTGAGCGTGCCACCGAGACGCGCGCTGTACAACATCGCTGCCAACGGGATGCCGTAGGTGATCGGTGGGACCAGCATCGGAAGGATCAGCAACAGCAGCAACGGCGATCGTCCGGGAAAGGTCTGCCGGGCCAGCACGTACGCGGCCGGCACGCCGAGGGCCAGGCTCAGGACCGTGACGCTCAGCCCGACGAGGATAGTGATCGCCAGCACGTAGCCGAGGTCGAACTCCGTGATGGCAAAGCGGTACCACTTGGTCGTGTAGGCGTCGGGCAACCACCCCCCAAACCAGGTGGATGCGAACGAGTTCAGAAGCGCGGAGAGGAAGATCCCGGCCACGAGCAGCGCAAACACTCCGACCGCCGCGTAGACCCACCACGAGGGACCGTCCGCGGCGCGGGCCCTGGGCGCCGGACGCGCGAGGATCTGGCTCATCCTCGGCCCCCTATCGTCGGCCCCTGGTAGGCCCGGTTCCGTGCCGCCAGCACCGCCGCCACGAACAGGAGCTCGATCGCCGCCATCACCATGGCGATCGCCGATGCCCTGGGATAGTCATACTGCTCGTACGCCGCCTGCCAGGCCGCGAGCGCGATCACGCGCGTGGAGCCGGCCGGCTCACCGACCAGGACAGCCGATGGAAACACCGAGAACGTCGCCACGAACGACAGCGCCGCGGCAGCGGCGATCCCCGGCGCCAGCAGCGGGAGCGTCACCCGCCGGAGACGCCGCCACCACCCCGCTCCGAGTGTCCGCGCCGCCTGCTCCAGCCTCGGATCGAGGCCGGACGCGTAGCCGAGGAGGACCAGGAACACGGCGGGGAAATCCGCGATCATCAAGGAGATGAAGACGCCCGTGTAGTTGTGCACAAACTGGACCGGTGTCGTAATCAGATGCAGCGCGAGCAGGAGCTTGTTGACCCACCCTGCGGGCCCGAAGAACTCGATCATTCCCTCCGCCAGCAGCACCGTCCCGAGCGTCATCGGGATCACCAGGAGGCCGGTGATCACGCGCTGCCCCGGGAGGGGACGCCGCAAGCGATAGGCCAGCGGCAGGGCAAGAACGAGGTCCAGCACTGTCACAGGGACGGCGAGCCTGAGGGTATTCCAGATCGACGTCCGCTCCCGGGGATCTCCAAAGAACGCGGCGTAGTTGGCGAGCATCCCCCCTTTGGCCAGCGCGCCCAGGGGGTGGACCGACAGATTCAACCCGTAGAGGAAAGGGTAGACGAAGAGCGCGAGCACTAGGAGAAGCGCTGGCGCGATCGGGAGCAGCGGCCCCCACCGGCGGGGGGCTCCCGAGGTCACCGGGCCGGTATCTCCGCTTGCCTGCGTTCCGACTGCCCGCTGCATCTCGATCTACTCCGGCGGGAACACGAGGAGCCGATCGGGGTCGACTCGCAGGACCACCTGGGCCCCCCGCACCCAACGGGCCGAGGTCCTCACGACGAACGGCGCGCCGGCGTCTGCCACCACGCTGCATTCGAAGGCGTCGCCGACGAATTCTGCGAACTCGATCGTGGCCGCGATACCAGGCGCGCTGCCGGCCGGCAGCACTTCCACATCCTCCGGGCGGACCGCCGCGACCGCGTCCATGCCCTGCTCCACGCCGCTGCGCGCTGTGCCCTCCAACCGCAGGTTCCCTGGCGCGGAGACGTTCGCGCGATCACCCCGCATGGCATCCACGTGGACCGGAAACAGATTCCGGTAACCGAAGAAGTTGGCGACAAAGGAGGACTGCGGGTGGAGATACACCTCCTCGGGCGTCCCGACCTGCCGCAACACCCCGTCCTTTATCAGCGCGATGCGGTCGGACAACGATAGGGCCTCTTCCTGATCGTGTGTCACATAGAACGTGGTGAGCCCGAGAGTCTGGTGCAACCGCCGGATCTCGAGCCGCATCTCCAACCGGAGCTTCGCGTCCAAGTTGCTGAGGGGCTCGTCCATCAGAAGGAGGCGGGGCTCGATGACGAGTGCTCGGGCGAGGGCGACGCGCTGCTGCTGTCCTCCGCTCAACTGCGCCGGATACCGATCGCCGAGGTCTTCGAGGTGCACGAGCGCCAGCGCCTGCCCGACGCGGCGCACGACCGCGTCAGACCGCACCCCCATCATCTCGAGCCCGAATGCCACGTTGGCAGCCACCGTCATGTGCGGGAACAGGGCGTAGCTCTGGAACACCACGCCGAATCCCCGGCGCTCGGGTGGCACCGGCGCGAGGTCCACGCCGTCGAGCAAGATCTGTCCTGCGTCGGGATCGACCAGACCCGCCAGGCAGTTGAGCGCGGTGCTCTTGCCGCAACCGGAAGGCCCGAGCAGGCTGATGAATTCGCCGCCGTGCACGTCGAGGTCCACCGCGGAGAGCGCAACGACGCTCCCGAACCGCTTCGTCAGCCCGCGAATCTCCACACGGCCGATCTTCCGGCCGGGAGCTGCCTGGACGGCCTCCCCCGGCCCGGAAGAACGGACGACCGTTTCCGCGCTCACTTGAGCTTGTTCGCGCCGACCTTCTGGTCCCAGATCGTGAACGCCTGTACCAGCTTATCGGGATCCAGCGGAATCTCCACCGGACGGCTCCTGATGAGATCGTCGAACGACTGGCGGCGGACCGGCCCGACCGCGTCCTGGCTGTCTTTGGGCGCCATCGCCAGCGTCACGCCCTTGATCGCCGGACCCGGGTAGAAGTACCCGGTGTCGTACACCTTGGCCTGCTGGTCCGGCCGCAGGGTCCACGCGATGACGTCGAGCACCAGCCCGAGCATCTCGGGTGAATTCCCCTTCGGCACGCAGATGTACTGCGTGTCGGCAATCAAATGCTCATTGTCGAACACAAAGGCCCCGAAGTTCTTGGGTACGACGCCGAGCGCCCGGACGTTCAGGTCCCAGCCCATCGTGGACGCCGCGATCGTGCGCGCTCCCTGCCCCAGCTCCTGATAGGTGCCGGCCGTGCCCGTCGGATAGTACTGGATGTACTGACCGAGCTGCTGGTAATACGGCCACACCTTTGTCCACGACTGAGGTTCCCTGGGCTGGGCCTCGCCGAGCAGGTACGGCAGCCCCATCAGCAGGCTCCTGCCAGGACCGGAATTGGCGGGCCGCGCGTAGATGAGCTGCCCGGGGTTGGCCTTGGCCCACGCGAGCAGGTCGTCGGGCGTCTTCGGCGGCGTCGGCAGCTTGGCTGGATTGTACGTGAACGTGGGGCCGTAGTTGCCGAAGACATCGAGGATGCCGAAGCCCTGGGCGAGTCCCTGGGCCTTGGGCTGCTGGTAGTTTCCGATCAAGTTGGGGAACTTCTGCTGGAAGTCCGGCAGCAGGCGCTGCCAGATGTCCTGGACGATGCCCGCCGACAGCGCATCCGAGCCGGTGAGGACCATGTTAATCTGCAACTGGTTCGCCGCCTGCTGCGCCTTGATCTTCGCCGGGAGCTCCGGGGCGGTCGCCTGCTGGTAGCTGACCCCGCTCACGTACTGCCCGTGGGATCTGGCGTAGTCCTCGATGATGCTCTTCGTGAGCTGCAATTGCCCCGCGACGTCGATGATCGTCAACTGAAGGGGACGGGAGGGCATCGGCGGCAGCGCCGCCGATGAAGCCGCTTCCAGTCCTCGGAGACCGCCGGCCCACAACTCGACACCGACCGCGGCCGCCGTGGCTCCGGCACCCCTGAGGAACGTCCTGCGGTTGAACCCGTGCCGATCGCACTTCATGCGTCCCACCTCCGCACCATGATCGTCTCCGTATCGTGTCACTCCGCCGTGCTTTCCCCCGCGCGCTTGAGTCCGCCGGCACTCACACTCCGAAGATCCGGCGGACCGGCCAAACACTTCCGATCCGTGATGACTGCCTGGGCCTCTGGTCGTCCCTTCCGCGTCGGGTGTTACACGCCTCACCGCCGCTAACGGGCGCGCCACGTCACGGGGCGCTGCTCCGCACCACCAGCTCCGGCCGGAGGATGACCTCTTCCGCGGTCTGCGTCCCCGCGATCCGGCTCAACAGCATCCGCACCGCAGACGCGCCGATTTCGTACTTCGAAACGCGGATCGTCGTGAGCGGCGGCGTCACCAGGCCGGCCAGCAGGATGTCGTCGCAGCCCACGATCGCCACGTCCTCCGGAACGCGGACGCCCAGATCGTGGCAGGCTTGGAGTGCGCCGATCGCGACCAAGTCGTTATAGCACACCAGCCCCTCGATCGAACCGCACAGTGCGAGGACTTGCTTCGTCGCCTGGTACCCACCATCCAGATACGGCGGGCAAGAGATGATAAGTTCCGGGTCAAGCGGGACGCCCCCACGCTGCAGCTCTTCGAGGAATCCACGAACACGCTCCTGGCCGCCCCACGAGGTGGGGGGGCCCGCGAGCATTGCCAGCCTGACGCGGCCGCCGGCAAGCAGGTGACGCACCGCCTGCCGGGTCCCGCTCGCGTCGTCGACGCGGACCACGCCGGAGACTACCCCGTCGGGGACGATCCGGTTAACCAGGACCACCGTCCGTTGCCGCCTCAGCATCGGAACGAGCTGGTCGTCCGGAAGCCGTGCGCTGCACACCACAACGCCGTCCACGCGCTTCTCTTCGAGCAGCCGCAGCACCGCGACTTCGCGGTCGGCCTGCTCGGTCGTGTTGCAGAGGAACAAGCTGTACCCGGCCGCGAGCGCCACGTCCTCCGCGCCCCGCGCGATCTCGGGAAAGAACGGATTGGTGATATCGGGCACGATCAACCCGAGGCTCAGCGTCCGCCGGGTCACGAGGCTGCGTGCCACCGAACTCGGGCGATAGCCCATGCGCTGGATGACGTCTACGACGAGTCGCCGGGTCTCGGCACTGATCTCGCCTTTGTTGTTGATGACGCGAGAAACCGTCTGAGTCGACACGCCGGCCTCACGGGCGACGTCGGCAATGGTCACGGTCGTTTTGGCTACCATATTTCGCCCATGTTAACGATAACGTGATCCTTCACGTGAATTCTATGGCCGGGGATGGTTCCCTTCCATCGGGTGGCGAACCGATTTTGCGTGGCATGCACAAGAAGTGGACCCCGCGCACCCGCCGAGAGACCGGACGCCCCGGGAGGCGCAGCCAGGATACCTACGACACGACCGATTCGCAGGCTTGACAAGCAAGCGGGGATGAGTATACAGTGTATATATAATTTACGGGGTATACGTCCGATGGGAACCATAGAACGGCGGCTCGCGCAGAAGGAACGGCTCCGGCGGCTCATCCTCGATGCCGCAGCCGAACTCTTTGTCAAAGAAGGGTTTGAGAAAGTCTCGATGCGCCGGATCGCGAAGAAGATCGACTACTCCCCGATGTCGATCTACCTGCACTTCCGGGACAAGGCGGCGCTCCTTGACACGATCTGCGTCGAGACGTTTGCGACACTGATCAAACGCCTCGCCAAACTCCACGACTATTCCGACGATCCGATCGAAACCCTCAAAGCCGGTCTGCGTGTGTACATCGAGTTTGGCTTGCGCCATCCCTACCATTATCAGCTGACGTTCATGACCCGCACCGCTGGCGGAGAGCGACGGATCCACATCGGAAGGGACGCGTTCGATTGCATGCGGGCGGCGGTCGGCGCGTGCGTGAAGCAACAGAGGCTTCGCACCGACGACGTTGAGTTGGTCAGCCAGATCCTGTTGACGGCCGCGCACGGCGTGGTCGCGCTGCTGATCGCGCTGCCGAGGTTCCCCTGGGGTTCGAGAGAGCGGCTTGTCACGGAGGCGATCAATTCGGCCGTGCGGGGGGTCGAGCGGTGATTTTTTTCGCCCGGGAATTATACGACGTAAATATACTGTACGCCGTATGAGCTCTTGATGCGTGAGGGGGAAAAGACGGGACCCGCCTGCCATGCGGGGGGCCGGGAGGAGCACACGATGTCACCGGATGACGTTGCGCGCGTAGGGGACCAGGCTCTGGCGGCACCCGCCGCGGAGGTGCCGCCGGTGACCGCGGCCGCAGACGAGCGTACCACCGCGCCCCCTGCGCGCGGGCGCCCGCGAACGTGGGTGTTCGTCCTTGCCCTCGCCGCTATCGGCGCGGCGGTCTTGTGCACGCTGCGCTTCTTTGCCTATGCCGCCTCCCACCCCAGCACTGACGACGCGTACGTGCAGGGCGATACGACGGTCGTGAGCGCCAAGGTGTTTGGTCGCGTCGACCGTGTCCTCGTGGTCGGCTACCAGCATGTCCGGAAGGGCGAGCTGCTCGTCGAACTCGCCCCCGTGGACGCCGAGATCGGCGTCCGGCAGGTTGAAGCGGCCCTGAACTCCGCGGAGACCCGCGTGCAGGAGGCCGACGCGGCGCTGATCGTTCAGCGGCACCAGGCTACGGCGTCACTGGGACAAGCCCAAGCTGCGGTCGACGCCGCCGCCGCCCGCGTGCCGCAGAGCCAGACAGCCGTCGCGCTTGACGATCGCACCGTGCGCGCATCGATCGCCATGGCCCGGGCGCAGCTGAGCGCGGCGGAGGCCCAGGTCGGCGCGGCACGCTCCAACTTGGTCAAGGCCCGCAACGACCTGCGGCGAGCGAAGGAGCTGTTTGCCGAGGGGGCGATCGCGGCGCAGCAGGTGGACCAAGCCCAAGCGGCCTACGACGCTGCCGCCGCGCAGGATCGCGGTGCGACCGATAGCGTCACGCAGGCCCGGGAGGCATTTGCCCAGGCGGAGGCGGCTCTGCTCCGCATCCCGATCGACCGTCAGGAGGTCGCGACCGCGGTGGCCCAGCAAGCCCAGGCGGCCGCCGGTCTGGACGCCGCCCGCACCGGCTTCGACTTGGTCAGGCAGCGGGAGGCGGAACTTGCCGACGCGCGTGCTGCGGTCGACGAGGCGCGGGCCCAACTGGCTGCGGCACGGCAACAGCTAGAATACACCCGCGTCCTCGCACCGGACGACGCTGTTGTGGGGAGCGACGTGCCGGTGCAGCCCGGCCAGGTCGTCCAACCGGGCCAGGCTCTGCTGACGCTTGTGTTCTCGTCCCACAAATGGGTGCAGGCCAACTTCAAGGAGACGCAGCTCACCCACGTGCGCGTCGGCCAGCCCGTCACCGTTCGCGTGGACCTCCTCGCGCGAACGTTCCATGGTCACGTCGAGCGGATCGGACCGGCCACCGGGGCCGCGCTGTCCGTGCTGCCGCCGCAGAACGCTACGGGCAATTTCACGAAGGTGGTCCAGCGCGTGCCGGTATCTATCATCCTCGACGATGCGCCCGCCGACCTGCAGGTCGGGCTCTCTGTCGAGACCACGGTGGACACGCGAGGACCCGGGGCGCCCGCCCGCGCCTTGGACCCGCAGGCCCGCTGATGCCGGCTCGGCCACCCGGTCGGGGCGACAGCCCATCGGCGACTCCGGGCAAGTGGCTGGTTACCGCCGCGGTGTCCGTCGGCACGCTTATGGGGACCATCGACGCGTCCATCGTCAACGTGGCCCTGCCCGACATTCAGGCCTCCTTCGGGGTGACGGTCACGGAGGCCACTTGGATCTCGACCGCCTATCTGATCGCGATCGTCGTCATCCTGCCGCTCACCGGTTGGCTCGGGTCGATGGTGGGGCGCAAGCGCGTCTATCAGGCAGGGCTGGCCGTGTTTACAGGCGCATCCGTGCTGGCGGGAATGGCCCCCTCGCTTCCCGCCCTCATCGCCGCCCGGGTATTGCAGGGGCTCGGTGCGGGCGTGCTCGGGCCGACGGAGCAGGCGATCCTCCGGGAGACGTTCCCGGTCGGGGAGCAGGGCTTGGCGAGCGGCCTGTACGGGATGGTCGTGCTGCTCGGCCCGACGATCGGCCCGTTGCTCGGCGGCTGGATCACGGACAGCTACACGTGGCGCTGGATCTTCTTCATCAACCTGCCCGTGGGCATCCTCGCGTTCAGCATGGTCGCGACCATCCTCCGAGACACGCCGCGCATGGGGGCGGCGCAGGCCGGGTTTGATTTCGTCGGGATCGGCCTCATGGCGGTCGGGCTCTCAAGCCTCGTCATCGTCCTGGAACAGGGGAATCGGTGGGACTGGTTCCAGTCGCCGCTGGTGTGGGGGCTCAGCCTCGCCTCCGGATCGGGCCTGCTGCTGTTCGTACTGTGGGAGTTCTACGGCACGCGCACGCCCGCCGTGGACCTGCGAATCCTCGGCAACCGCGCGCTGGCCTCGGCGTGGGTGAGCATCGGGGTCGTCGGGTTTGGCCTCGTCGGCGGGCTCCTCATGCAGTCGTTGTTCCTCCAGCAGGCGCTCGGCTACACGGCCACGCAGACCGGACTGCAGTTCTTTCCCCGCGGGCTCGTCACGATGATCGTCACGCCCGCTGCGGGGGTCTTGACGGCGATCGTCGGCCCGCGCCCCATCGTCGCGCTGGGGATGGTCCTCGCCGGATGGGTGATGTTTCTGATGTCCGGCTGGACGCTCGATGCAGGCCCGGTGCAGATCTTGTTCCCCATGGTCGTACTGGGCTTGGCGCTGTCGCTCCTCATCGTCCCCCTGTTCGCGTCGGGGATCACCGCGGTCGAGCCGCGCAAGGCTACCAGCGCCGCCGGCCTCATGAACCTGATGTTCCAGCTCGGCGGCACGTTTGGGACCGCGACTCTCGCGACGCTGCTTGAGCGCGGCACCACCCTGGCCCACGCGCGCCTCGTGGAACGCGCGAGACCCGACAGCCCCGCGTGGACGCAGGTAGTGCAGCAGTTCAGCACGCTGGCGGTCGTGCGAGGGGGAGTCGACGCGACCACGGGCCAGCAATTGGCCCTCGCCGCCCTCGACCGCGTCATCACCGGTCAGGCGGCAGTCATCTCCTTCGAGCACGTGTTCCAGGTCGCGGGCCTGCTGTTTCTGGCCTCGCTCCTCGTAATGCCCTTCCTCCCCGGCCGGTCACGAGGGACGCGCACGGGAACGCTGTCGGCCGACCTTTGAGATCGAAGCGCGGCCGTCGCGTGGCCCCGGAACGAGATGCCGGGGATTGACGTGCCGCGGAGGCAGCTGCGGCGGACCGTCCCCACCATCGCCTCGCCGGTCATCGGGATCGCAATCGCGCGCGTGTGCGCCGGCACCGCTCGGCGGTGCACCGACCTACTCCCCCACGACGTACTCGAACAGCCACGCTCCGAGGAGCACAAAGATGACATCGTAGGCTGCGAGCAGCTTGAGCGGCCCGGCGAGCACACCCAGGCCGGCCCCCCCGAGGACGCGCGCGACCCCAGTGAGGGACACGATGATGACCGGAAGCACGACCGGCAGGAGGAGAATCGGGAGCAGTAGTTCGCGCAGCCGCGTCGTCGCCGTCATGGCTCCCAGCAGCGTACCCACGGCGGCAAACCCCACCGCGCCGAGCACCAGCGGCGGCGCGAGCAAGGCCGCGCGATGCCCGGCCTCGGCGTCGATGAACACGGCCGTGACGACGACCACAACCGCCTGCAACGCGACGATGAGGATGAAGTTGGCCGCGCATTTCCCGAGGAATATCTCCGCGCGACCGACCGGGGTCAGCAGGATTCCCTGCAACGCCTGCCGCTCCTGGTCGATCGCGTGCGACCGCGCGAGGCCGAGGGTCGCGCCGAACGCCACAGTGACCCACAGGATCGCGGGAGTCACGCGCGCGGCCGCCAGCGGCTCGGCTCCGACCGCGAGCCCGAGAATGACGACGGTGAGAAACGCGACGAGGCTCATCGAGCTCAGCAACTCTCGCGTGCGGGCCTCGATCAACAGGTCCTTCCAGGCGAGCAAGACGATGACTCTCACGGATCCGGCTCCGCGGCGGTGGCGGTCCGGTACCAGGCCTCGAGCGCCTCGGTGCTCGTTTCCGCAAGTGTCCGCATCGGACTGAGCCGGCCGTGCACGAGAATACACGCGCAGTCCGCGACGCGCAGCGCTTCCGCGGGATGGTGCGTGGTCAGAACGAGCGCGCCACCCCGGCCCCGGAACTCGGCGAGAAATCCGGCCAGACGGGCCGCAGCGTCGGGGTCCAGCCCCGCGAGCGCCTCGTCGAGCAGCAATACCTGGGGTTGGTGGATGAACGCTCGCGCCAGCGCCGCGCGCTGCACCAGTCCCCGCGAGAGAGAGCGAATCGGATCGTCCCGGCGGCTGAGCCCGACGAGGTCACACGCCCAGGCGGCGCGCGCCCGCCCGTCCGGCACGCCGTACAGCGCGGCGAACAGCCGGAGGTTCTCGAGGGCACTGAGCCCGCCGTACAGCATGGGCTCGTGCCCCACGAACCCCACTGCGCCCCGGACCGGCGGATCGGCCCAGGGATCCCGGCCGAGAATACGGACGCGCCCGCGGGACGGCCTGAGCGAGGCGGCCAGTACACGGAGGAGCGTTGACTTCCCCGAGCCGTTGGGTCCGAGGATTGCAACCCCGCCACCCGGGGATACACTCAGCGTCGTTCCCCGAAGCACCCGGGTGCGACCGTACGATCTCCAAACGTCGTCCGCGGCAATTGACGGGTCGGGCAAGGCACCTTCCGTTGCTTGAAACCGATGCAACTGTCTCAAGCTGCCGCTCCCTCCGGAACGGCGGTGCCACCCTGATCACACTGGGACTCGGCTGCCCGCTTCCTCGAGGTCTGCCCGACCAACATCGGGACTTACGTCCCCTCCACGGGCGTTTCCTGTCTCCGGGCCACTCCCCGGCGACAACGACAATCCATCATGTCGTACATGCAGTTGTCCGCACTTACGTTCAAACTCTCCGCACCCTCACGGCCCTGGGCGCCGCAAGATCCCCGCCCAACTCCGGCGACGACGAGCATGGGACATGAGACACATCAGCCTGCCAGCACCGGCGCGGCGACGAGTGATGCGACCTCGGCCGGATCGAACAGAAAATACGGGTACTCGCGGTATCCGGCCGCGCCCGAAGCATCCGCCTCGCCCAACTCGATCAGGCGCGCGTCGACGCGCTCGATCTCGGGAGCAAGCTGAGCGGCGAGCTCGGCATTGATCTCGCGAATGCGCCGCGTGACCTCCCGGCGGGCGGGACCCGGGCGCATCGCCTCGACGGTGCGGATGAGGGACCACTTCTCGTTCACGAGCCGCCGCTGCGCTCCGGTCACCTCGGCGAAATGCCGGTCCGGATTGTGGCGGAAGTCGGATTGGAGCCGCTGGAGCGCGCGGCGCTCCTCCCCGCTCGCCTCGGTCGGTAGAGGGAGGTGCAGTGTCGCCGTCGCCACGAGATATGGCGTCGGGGAGCACCCGAACAGGTCGCGCGTGATGGCGTCGGTCACGCGGTCGTAGCGCCCGCCCCCCACCCCGTGGACGAATAGATCACCAAGGCACAGGCGTGCAAACATCGTCAGCGTCATCGCCTTGGGACGCAGCGGTACGCCGGTCAGCACCTCGACTCCCGACGCGTCGGCCGGCACCGTCGCGATCACGCCCGACGGCGCAGCGAACCGGAGGTTGCCGCCAGCGCGCGACACGTAAAGCTGGCTCCGGCGGCCACGGGAGAGCGTCCAGAACGGTGCTTCGGTCCATCCTCCTTCCTCCGCGAGGTTCGGGAACGGGTTGGCTGCAGACCTGAGGCGGCGGGCCCGCCTGTAGGCCTCGAGCTGCTTGTTGAACGAACCGCGCATCGCATCGGGCTCGCGAAGGAGGTGCAGCGCAAATGCTCGGAACTCCGGCGTCTCGGCGAGCGCCGCCATGGACACCTCGAGATAACGCGGCGTGCCCGCGCGAGATTCGTATTGCCAGCGCAACCTGGCGAGAAACTCGCCGAGGTGGCGTGAATCCCGGGCCGCTTCGGCCCCCTCCGCCCACGCGTCCACGCGTCCCACGAGCTCTGCCAGTGGCACGGTCCTGAGATCTCCCCGCACGCGGTCGAGGAATCCGCTCCACGCAGCCGCCCCCGGCACCGGCGCGGTCTCGAGCGGAACGTCGTCCGCGAGATCCAGCAGGGTCTCGTGCACGCGCACGAACCGGTCGCGATGCAACGGCACCTCGACGGCGGCCGGACCGGTCGCGTCGGTGTCGCAGACCAAGTGCAGCCCCGTTGTGTGCGCATCGCGCGTGATCCGCGTCAGCAGAAAGTATTTGACCCAGACGCCGGGATGGAACAGCACGGGCTGATGGCCCATGACGACAAGCGCCCGGGCCGGGTCCGGCGCGTTCGTGCCCGTGTACTCCGCCGCTAGCCGCAGCGTGCGCTCGCGCACCTGACGCCGGAACACCGACAGGGGGACACCCAGGATCTCGACGCCGTCCCATCCGGCCGCTTGCGACGCGGCGAGCAGCCCGGGCACCCGGTCGAGCCCTGGGGCGATCAGCACCTCGCCCGAACGCGCGGGGATCGTGTAGTCGAATGTCGCCACGGCCGGCCCCCCGATCAAAGCAGATCCCTCAATCCGCGCAGCCCGATCGCTTCCTTGCTGGCAAACGGCTCGCCGTAGGGCCGGCGGATTCTGCTGCCCCAGTACTGGTTTGTCGCGCGAATCCCGTCGAGCAGGCCGAGGTTGCCGCGCTCTTCGTTGAACTGGGAGCGATAACAGCGGATGGCGTCGAGCTTGCGGTCGATCTGATCAGTAATGTCGAGAACAAATGCGGGGTCCGCGTGCAGCCGATAGTGCGTACAGAAGAAGTGGAGAATTCTTGGCACGTAGTACGGCTCCCCCCGCATCTCCGTCTTGGTGAACTTGCCGTAGAATCGCGCCGCCTCCGCGAGGTGCTCCGCAGCGATGTGGTCCGGATGCGCATCCACCCAGTACGGAATGAACAGAACCTGTGGCCGGACGTCCCGGATCACCTCGGCCACGGTCATGCGGTTCTCGACGGTGTCGGTGAGGTAGCGATTTGGGAGCGACAGCGTGATCCTGCGGGCGACACCGAGCGTGCGTGACGCGGCCTCGCTCTCGTCACGGCGGCGCGCCGGCGTACCCATCGGCGTCGGTTCGCCGTCGGTCAGGTCCAGGATCGTGACGCGGTGCTCCTGCTGTCCGAGCGCCGCGATCGTCCCGCCCATCCCGATCTCAGCATCGTCGGGATGAGCCCCGATCACGAGAAACTCCGCCATCGCCACACCTCGTGAAGCGTACCCAAGCGACGGGCACGTGTGTCCATGGACGTACTACGCAAGAGACGGTGGTTCTAGTCCCCGGCATCCCCCGGGCGCACCGGCCGAGGCACGAGAGACATCTTCATCGCACGCCGCTCCGGCTCATCTCCCGGTCGATGATCGAGAGATAGTACGTTCGCCGCGTGGCGGGATCGTCGAGCCCGCCCCAGAACCTGCGGTTTGGGTTCTTGTAGATCCGGGGCACTGGAATCTCGGTCACGCGGAGACCAAGCCGCGCCGCCTGCAGCCACACCTGCAGCGGCAGCCCGTAACTGCGCTCGTCCAGCCGCATCCGCGCGAGCCCGGGTACCCGGTACGCCTTGAATCCACACCACGCATCGGTCAGATGGTATCCCGTCAGTTCGTTGACGATCCGTGTGATCTCCTCGTTGAGCCGCCACCGGTCGGGCGGCGCGTCGTCCGGAAGCCCGGGGGTATCGGGATGGTAGCGGCTCCCGGATACCACATCGAACCGCGCCACCTTTTCGAGGAATCGCGGGATCATGTGCGGCTCGTGCTGCAGATCGCAGTCGATGGTCACCGCCACGTCGAACCCACGATCCACCGCGTAGTGAAATCCATCGATCAGGGACTGCCCGTATCCCTCGTTCCTGGCGTGCGTGAGCACGTCGATACCGCCGTACGCCGCGAGAATCGAAGCGGAGCGGTCCGTGGACCCGTCGTTCACGACGAGGATGTCCGCGTCCGTGTGCCGGCGCACGTTGTCCAGGACCTGACCGAGGGTCTCCTCTTCGTTGTAGAGCGGCATGATGATCAGGGATCGCATTGGGGTCCCCCACATGGGGCGTCGAACAGGAGAACGAGCGGAACTAGCTGCCTATGCCGCTGCCCGAGACGGGACCCCGCCTATGCCGCAAGCGCCGCCCGGGCAGCGTCCACGGTTCGCCGCACGTCTTCGGCGGTGTGGGCCAGCGATACGAACCACGCCTCGAACTGGGATGGAGGCACCATGACCCCACGGTCAAGGAGCCCGTGGAAGAACCGGGCGTACCTGTCCACGTCGGCCCGCTGGGCCGACGCCGCGTCCACTACCGGGGTACCGGTGAAAAACGGCGTGAGCATCGACCCGACCCGGTTCACGACTATATCAACTCCTGCGCGGCGCGCGACGGTGGCGAGCCCGTCGGCCAGCGCGGCGCCAAGCTCGTCGAGCCGCTGGTACGCCGCGTCGTCGAGGAGTCGGAGCGTCTCCAGGCCAGCACGCATGGCCACGGGGTTGCCGGAGAGCGTCCCTGCTTGGTAGGCCGGCCCGAGGGGCGCCACCACCTGCATGACGTCTCGCCGGCCCCCGTAGACGCCGACCGGGAGACCGCCGCCGATGACTTTGCCGAGACAGGTCAGGTCGGGGCGGACGCCGTAGCGCGCCTGCGCGCCACCGCGACCGACGCGGAATCCAGTGATAACCTCGTCGAAAATGAGGAGCGCACCGGCGGCGCTGCATAGATCCCGGAGCGTCTCCAGGAATCCCGGCGCGGGCGGCACGACACCCATGTTCCCCGCGACGGGCTCGACGATCACCGCTGCGATCTCCTGGCGGCGGTCCTGGAACGCCGCGCGCACCGCCTCCGCATCGTTGTACGGCAGGACCCGCGTCAGCGCGGCAATCTCGTCGGGCACGCCGGCGCTTGATGGCACGCCGGCCGCCCCGCGTGACCCGGGCACATGGGCGAGGGTCATCATACCCGAACCGGCCTTGACCAGCAGCGAGTCTGCGTGACCGTGATAACAACCGTCGAACTTCAAGAGGTCCCGGCGGCCCGTCGCGGCCCGCGCGAGGCGGAGCGCGCTCATCGCGGCCTCGGTGCCTGAGCTGACCATGCGCAGCATCTCGATCGACGGAACCGACGCCGTGACGGTCCGCGCCATCTCGACCTCGAGCGGGGTCGGCGCGCCGAAGCTGCTGCCCGCTGCCGCCGTCTCGACGATACCGCGCACCACGGCCGGATGAGCGTGGCCGGCGATCAACGGCCCCCACGACCCAACGTAGTCCAGATACTCACCGCCGTCCGCGTCCCAAACCGTGGCGCCGGCGCCCCGCACGAGAAACAGCGGTATCCCCCCGACCGCACGGTACGCCCGAACGGGGCTGTTTACGCCGCCGGGCATCAACCGGCAGGCTTCTGCGTACAGTACCGAGGAACTCACCGCGACACCTGTGGTGTCCGGTGCCTCCTTCGCCGCATCCGTCATGGTGTCTCCTCCGTCATCCCCGCCGCAGTCGATCCGCGGCGGTCCCGGCGTAGTACGTGAGGATGAGATCCGCCCCCGCCCGCCGGATCGCCGTGAGCACCTCCATCATCGCCCGCCCTTCGTCCAGCCATCCGCGGGCGGACGCGGCCTTGAGCATCGCGTATTCGCCGCTCACCTGATACGCCGCGGTCGGAAGACCAAACTCCGCCTTGATCCGCGCGAGCACGTCAAGATACGGGAGCGCGGGCTTGACCATGATGAGATCGGCGCCCTCGTCGACGTCGAGCCGGGCCTCGCGAACCGCCTCATCGGCGTTTGCGGGATCAAGCTGGTACCCCTGACGGTCCCCGAAGCGCGGCGCCGACTCCGCCGCCTGACGGAATGGCGCGAAGAACGCCGACGCGTACTTTGCGGCGTACGCAAGCACAGCCACGTCCCGGTATCCCTCACCATCGAGCGCGCGGCGGATCGCCCCGACCTGCCCATCCATCATGCCCGACGGCGCGACGACATCGGCGCCGGCTTCCGCGTACGAGAGCGCAATCTTCGCGTACGCATCGAGCGTCGCGTCGTTGTCCACCGTCTCGCCGCGAAGCACACCGCAGTGTCCGTGGGTCGTGTACTCGCACAGACACAAGTCACCGATCAGCACGAGACGATCACCGAGCTCCGCGCGCAGACGGCGAAATGCCTCCTGCACGATGCCGTCCGGGTCCCACGCGCCCGAACCGCTCTCGTTCTTGCGGGCGGGCACACCAAACAGAACCACCGCCGGGATGCCCAACTCCGAGAGCCGGCCGCACTCTTCCACGAGACTGGACAGCGTGTGCTGATACTGCTCTGGCATCGCCTCCAGCGCGGCGGGCCGCGAGAGTCCTTCCTTGACGAACAGCGGTGCGATCAGGTCTTGCGCGTCGAGAGCCGTCTCACGAACCATCTGCCGGAGGATTGCGGTCCGGCGAAGCCGGCGCATCCGGCGCAGCGGAAATGTCATGGCCACCGTGCCCCTTTCATCGGTCGTCTTGAGACCGTCCTGACCCGGCGAACGCGACCCGGAGCGCAGCGACGAGCCCCGGTATCGTATAGTCGTCCGCCACGACTCCGACCGGGAGTCCGCACGCCCGCGCGGTGGCCGCCGTCACCGGACCGATGCACGCCACGAGCGCGGCGTCGAGTGCACGCTTCGCGTCGGACCCCAACAGCTCGACGAAGTTCCGGACGGTGGAGGAACTGGTGAAGGTCACCGCGTCCACCGGCTCCGCCACCAAGCGCCGGCGCATCTCGGGCACGTGGTCGCGCTCCACGTCCGTGCGATATGCGGGGACGACGTCGACGATCGCACCGCGAGCCCGGAGCCCGTCGGGGAGCGCGTCACGCGCTGCTGCCGCTCGCGGCAGCAGTACCCGCACGCCGTGCAGGTCCACCCCCTCGAAGGCCCGAACGAGCCCCTCGGCCCGAAACTCTGCCGGTTCCAGCTCGGCGCGCAACCCCGCCGTCCGGAGCGCATCCGCGGTCCCTGGGCCGATTGCGGCAAGCCGCGCCGAGCGGAGGGCCTCTGGGCCCTGCCCGAGGACTCGCAACCGGTCGCACAGGGCTGCGACGCCGTTCCGGCTGGTGAACACCACCCAGCGGTACTCAGCCAGACGCGCGATCGCCCCATCGAGCGGAACGGGATCCTCCGCCGGACCGATGCGGATCGTCGGAAACTCCACCACCACTGCACCCTCGGCTTCGAGTAGCGCGCGCAGCGATCCGACCTGGGCTCGCGCGCGGGTCACGAGGATACGGCGCCCTGCAAGCGGGCGGGCACGCTCGATCACGATCCGCGTCCGCGACCAGACAGCGCCGCTTCGTGGGGACGTCCCATGATGACGGCTGCATGCACCAGCAGCGCGTCGGCAAGCGTCATCCCCAGCCATCCGGCCGCCCCCACCGGACCGTTCGCACGCTGCCGCCGGACCGCGCGTCCGTCCTCGCGCGCGATCAACCCCTCCAGTGTGATTCGTCCGTCCCTCACGTCGGCGAGCGCCGCCACCGGCATGCGGCAACCGGTCCCGAGGCGGGCGAGGAACGAGCGTTCGGCCGTCACTGCTTCGCGGGTCACTGCGTCGTCGAGCGCAGCGACCAGCGCCTGGCTCTCCGCGTCGTCCCGTCTGGCTTCGACGGCGATGGCACCCTGTGCTGGCGCAGGTAGCATGACTTCGGGGGCAAGCCACTCGGTGATCCGATCTTGCCAGCCCATCCGGACCATGCCGGCACCCGCCAGGCAGATCGCGTCACATTCACCCCGCTCCATCTTGGCAAGCCGGGTGTCGACGTTGCCACGGATCGGGACCGGCACCAGATCCGGCCGACACGCCAGAATCTGCGCCGCGCGCCTGGGGCTGCTCGTCGCGATCCGGGCCGCCGCCGGGAGCTCCGCCAGACCGGCTCCCGAGCGCGAGACCAGGACGTCACGCGGCTCGATCCGCCGCAGCACGGCCGCGAGAACCAACGCCGGGTGGAGTTCCGTCGGGAGGTCCTTGGCGCTGTGGACTGCGAGATCGCATCGCCCACCAGCCAACGCAGCCTCGATCTCCTTCGCGAAGAAGCCGACGCCTTCGAGCCGATCGAACGGGACGTCTGCCGCCCGATCACCGGCCGTCTTGACGATCACGGTGTCAACGGCGATCCCCGGAGCCAGACGGACGACCGCCTCGATGACCAGTTCGGTCTGCCGCAGGCTGAGCTTGCTCCCTCGCGTGCCCACGCGAAGCCGAGCGACGGTCATCGCGCGTCCTCGACGTCGTCGCTCGCCGAGTCGAGCCCGGGCCCGCCGGCCTTGGCGGCAGCCAGCAGTGTCGCGATCGGCCGGTGGAGGAGTTTATTGGCCACGCGCCGGAGCACCGCACGCACCACCGCTTCCTCGCCGTCATCGAGAGACGCGAGGCGCCCGCGTGCACGGTTCCACTCGCGCTCGAGAATCGCGTCGGCATCCGCGCGCGCCTCGGCGATCAGCGGCGCCACTTTCCGGTCCGCCCGCGCGCGGAGGAACGCCTGCACGTCCTCTTCGATGAACGCCTCGGCCTGCCGCAGTCCCGTTGCGCCGGCGCCCTGCTGCCGTGATGGCTCGATCAAGTCGTCGATGTCGTACAGCTGCACGCCGGGAACGCATCCGACCGCCGGATCCACGTTTCGCGGCACGGCGATGTCGATGATCACGAGCGGTGTCCGGCGGCCGTGGCACGCGCCGGCGACCGCCGCGGCATCCAGGATGATGCCGGGGGCGCCGGTGCTCACGATCGCCACGTCGGCCCGCGCGAGCTCGGCCCCGACTCCGTCCAGCGACGCGATCTCCGCGCCGACGACCGCGGCGATGTCACGCGCGGTCTCGACCGTCCGGTTGGCGACGACCACCGCGTTGGCGCCCGCGTCCACCATCGCACGCACCGTCGTCTTCCCCATCTTCCCGGCACCGACCACGAGCACGCGGCGCCCGGCGAGCGATCCTAGAAGGCGGCCGGCGTGTGCCACGGCCGCAGACGGTACCGACGCGGCAAACCGGCTGACGTCCATCTCGCGCCGCACCCTCCGCCCTGCGGCCAGCGCGCTGCGGAACAACGCGTCCAGCGAAGGACCGACGGTGCCTGCGGCGCGTCCCGCGGCGAACGCGGCTCTGACTTGCCCCAGGATCTGCGACTCCCCAACAACCATCGAGTCGAGTCCGCTGGCGACGCGAAACGCGTGGCGCACGGCGTCGTTCCCGATGGCCACGCGGGCGGCGGAAGCCTGACGGTCGCCGGAAGGTGCGATCCGCTCCGCGAAGAAGGCCTCGGCAGCAGCGACGGCCGCGCGCGGCTCTCGTCCGGCAAGGTACCACTCGACGCGGTTACAGGTGGAAAGCAGCACGGCTTCGTCGACGCCCTCGCGGCCGCGCATAGCCCTGAGCGCGCCTGGCAACGCCGCCGCGTCCACGGCCACGAGCTCCCGCTGCGCGACCGGGAGCTCGTGGTAGCTTACCCCTGCAACGACATACCGACGAGCACGGACACCTGTCGTCCGGGCCCCTGCCGACCGAGCGGATCCTCGACCCCGCCCCCGCGAAGCACCACGGTCTTCGGGGTTCTCAACCTCAGAGAACTGCACGCTGTGTGGCCTCCCTCTCAAGAGCCTGCACGAATCCTGCCGCGCTGCGGGGGTCGCGAGACAGCGATCTACGATCCGCGTCGTGCGACGACGCCGCCCGGGACCCGGCTACTGCGGGAATCGATCCGCCAGCCCACTATGTCGCTGCTCACCGACTCGGATGCCGCGCCTGCGCGGGACGCTCCTCCAGCACTCCGATCATCGCCTGCAGAGCCTCCCCCAGGAACGCATCCGCGTCGCGCAGCGATCGAATCCGCCCCGACGGGGCGCGGGGCGCCGCGCTCAGCATGTCGAACACGCCCCGCTTGAAGTGCAAGAACACCTCCGTGGATTGCGCCGGCGTCAGTCCCCACCGCGCAACCTCTCGCCCCAAATCGGCGCCGATGCGGCGAGCTCCGCCGAGGTCCTGCATCTCGGCACGAGCGTCGAGGTAACCCTCGAGCGCGTGCATGAGCCGGGCACACTGAACCCGGGCGCGCTTCCAGGCGTCGTCGTCGACTCTCGTAAACCACGGCCTCGACGCGAACCAGTGCCGCGGCGACTCGGTCTCGCTCGATCGGGGAGGGCGTGCAAAATGGTGTCTGGGCGCCTCCCTGAGGAGCGTGTCCACGTCAGAGGCGTTGAATCGCCGGTGGCCGCCCGGGGTTCGGTAAACGCGCACCTTACCCGCGTCCGCCCATGCACGCAGCGTCGTTTCATCGACACCCAACATCCGGGCGGCCTCGCCAAGGGTCAGCCACTCAGTCTCGACTCTCCGTCGGGGCTCCGCGTCACTCATAAACCATGGAATTCTATGTGAATCTATGGAATCCTACTTTTCGAATCTCCCAAAAGAGCACGAATCCGAGAAACCCTGTGTGCAAGCGTATGTTCGCTATAGCATTTTCCAGGCGCGCTGAACGCACCGCCTCGACATCGTGCGCGAGGCCCTCAACGACTGGAGAGACGTGGCTATCAGACGCGATTGTTGGGCAACAATACGGTGAAAAACGATCACAGGAGAGCGCCGGTTTATGTCGGGGCACCACGCGGTTTTGACGGTGGAACGGCGGGATGCCAGCTCGCGAGGCGTCTCGCGTCGCAAGCGGTTCGACGACTCGATTGCGCTTCTGCGAACGCTGGGCCTGTCGTCAGGTGCGGTGGACTACTACCGGCGAGCCGCCCGCAAAGCGCGGAAGCTACCCCACGAGCTCGTGTGTGACATCGCTGAGAGTGCGGCCGAACACGCCGGCGTGCTCGCGCTGATGGGCATAGATCAGGGGCATCCCGCGTAAGGGCCACAAGGCTCTGGACCGGTCGGGAAACGGCACGTTGCGCTCCGCATGAAGTGGAGCGGCAGGAAGATCAGCGTGACGTCGACCGGCGCGCCCGAAGCCCCGGGGGCTTGCAGCCGCTAGCGTAGGCTGTCGTCGTGGATCCTACCGCTTGCGACGCCTGGTCCCGCCCCCCTTGCCACTGGCGGGTTTCCCCGCCGACTTGCGCTTCGCCGCCGTGCGTGCCGCTGTCCGTGAGACGGTCGCAGCCGACCGGCCCCGTGTCGATCGGGTAGCCGGCCTTGGGGACGCGTTCTTTCGGCCCGTGCCGCTGGACCGGGCCCGGCCGCGAGGGCTCGCCTGCGCAGAGACCAATAAGTTCAGGAAGCGGGACGGCTCGTGCCACGCCCACTCACGGGTCACCGCGCAGCGCAGATACACCGCGCCGCCCGGCCGCACGGAGGTCTCGTGCACGCTCCCACACGACAGGCACCGATACTGAACGTTTGCCATACCGCCCTCCTTGGTCTTGATTGCCAGACCTTGAGCTCAGCACTTCGCAATCGAGCGAAGATTCCAGAAGCGCCCGGCCGCAGGAAGTGTCATAGGAGCTTCGTCCCGTTGATCTGCAACTTGAACTGGCACCCTAGCAACGTCGCCGCACGCCGGCACATGACCATGCGGGGAAGGAAGATCTCAAAGTATTCCATGACCTGCGATATCGCCGTGTTGATCGTCAGTTCCAGCGTGATCGTGCGCGCACGCTCATCCACCCGGAGAAACGAGTGCTCGACCGCGTAGTTCACACGATCGTGGATGTCGAACGAAGTGGGTTCGGGATTCCGTACACGGGTCCGATGTACGTCCGACTTGTCGCCGATGATCAACGCTGCCCCGACTTGGCTCACCGGATCCCCGGTCTGCTCCTCGTGGTTGCCGATCGCTCCCATCACCACGGCCATCTCGAGCGGGTCCATACCCAGCCGCGATAGGATGCGGCCGGCAAGCAGCGCTCCCGTATGCTCGTGGTTGACGCGCCCGACCAGATTGCCGATGTCGTGCAGGTACCCCGCGATCGCCGCGAGCTGCACCTCGCGCTCCTCGCGCCCGAGATGCCGGAGCACGTTCGCCGCGATGCTCGCCACCAAGTTCGCGTGACGCAGCCCGTGCTCGGTGTACCCGATCGCCGCGGTGTACTCATCGGCTTTGGCGACGTAGGCCACCACTTCACGGTCCCGTTTGAGCTCGTCGAGCACGACCGGCCGTGCGGGAGCATCCGACGCCACTCGGGCGATATCGCCGCTGGAATCGCCGCTGGTCATCCGTGGCGGCCGCCGTTGGAGCCGCTCCCCCCCTTGTTCACGACGGACTGAACGGCGCTCCGCTCGGCCCGCACACGCACATTCTGCGCCAGCTCGAGCGTGAGCTGGTTGTCCTTGATCTCGAGCACGACGGCGTACAGACCGCCTCGCGTCAGCACGCGATCGCCTTTCTTGAGCCTTCCCAGCATCTCGCGGTACCGCCGCTGCTGCATCTGCTGGGGCCGGATCAACATGAAATAGAACACCACAAAGATCGCCACCCATAGGAGAATGGGGGCGGCTTGCTGAGCTGTCACGAGCGACCCTCTACGTGCGGCATCGGTCGGGAATTTCTGCGATTTTGTTGCGATTCCCTGCAGTCTGGACGCGCAGTGAAGAAGACGGCCGACCTACCAAGCGGTCCGGTATCGGGCCAGCGCCTCCGCGGTCCACGATGCGAAGCGGTCCTCGAGGATCGCTTCGCGCATCGCCCGAACGAAACGCGTCATGAACGTCAGATTGTGGAGGCTCAGAAGCCGCGGCCCGAGCATCTCCGCGGCCTTGAACAGGTGCCGGAGGTACGCCCGCGAGTACCCGCGGCACGCCGGGCACGGGCAGCCATCTTCGACCGGCGCGAGGTCGTCGGCGTGCGCCGCGTTCCTCAGGTTAAGCCGCCCGTCCGATGTCAGCGCAACCCCGGTGCGCCCCACCCGCGTTGGCAAGACGCAGTCGAACATGTCCACGCCGAGACGGACGGCCTCGATGACGCTCGGTGGAACGCCTACGCCCATGAGGTACCGCGGCTTGCCCTCGGGCAGACGCGTGGTCACTTCCGCGAGTAGGTCGTACGTCATCGCCCTCGGTTCCCCTACCGACAGCCCGCCGACCGCATATCCGGGGAAGTCGAGCGCCACCATCTCGTCGGCCGCGCGCCGTCGCAGCTCGGGCTCAAATCCCCCCTGCACGATCGCGAATAGGCTCTGCTCCTGCCGTTGCTGTGCGCGACGCGCACGATCCGCCCATGCCATGGTCCGCCGGTGAGCGTCCGCAGCCGCCGACCGATCGGCCGGGAATCCCAGACAAACGTCGAGAGGCATGATGATGTCGGCACCGAGTACCTCCTCGATCTGCGTGACTCGCTCCGGCGTGAGTCGGACCTCGCTGCCTTCGATCGGCGAGCGGAACAGCACGCCGTCCTCCGTCACCCGCCTCAGGTGCGGCAGGCTGAATATCTGGAACCCTCCGCTGTCGGTTAGAATCGGCCCGCCCCAATGCATGAACCGGTGCAGGCCGCCGGCCCGCCCGATGATATCGGTGCCGGGCCGCAGCATCAGGTGGAACGTATTGGCGAGCACGATCTGCACGCCGGCGCCCATGACCTCCTCGGGCGTGAGCGCGCGAACGGTCCCGTGCGTCCCGACCGGCATGAATGCGGGAGTCTCGACGACCCCGTGAGGCGTGTCCAGCAAACCAGCCCGGGCGCCGGTCTTGCGGTCAACGTGGATCAGCGTGAAGCGGGCCATCCCGGGGTGGAGTATAGCATGGCCTCCTCGCGGGGCGAACTCCGCCCGCCGACGGGGCCGTGATCCGGCCGCCGCCCCCTGGACCCGTGGCGGGGCGTCGGATAGAATAACGGCGTTGGAAACGGCGTCCGAACACGACCCGAAAGGACGAGGATGAACGAAGACAAACCCGCTCCGTCGGACACGCCGCCGGCCCCCACCGGCGGCGGGCAGAGTCGCGAGGAGAAGATCGCCGCGGCCAAAGCAAGAGCCGAGGCTATCAAAGCGCAGCGGGCGGAGGCCGCAAGCGGCGCACCTGCGGCCGGCGCTGCGACGGCGCCTCGGCTCGCCGCTCCAGCCGCGCCCGAGGGCTTCAAGGCGCCCGTCGCATCGAGGAACCCCGGTGGCGCAGCGGTCGGCGTGCCCAAGGAGCCGAAGATCGAGACATTTGGGACGCTGACGCAGGCGGTGGAAATCAAGTGCGCGGCGGGCGAAGAACCCAACGTGATCAAGGTCCTCGGCGGCCTCGGCCTGTACAAGAATCCACTCCGGGGTGTGTGGCAACTCGATTACCGGTACTACGCCGAGGCGGCGCGACGGCTGCAGGCCGCGGGTTACGAGGTCGACGGCAGGGACTATCTCGGCCGGCCGCTCGACCAATGGTCGCCCCGGACGCGGGGATGGACCCGAATCTAGCGGCCCTCGGTCACAGGATCAGCATCGCATCCCCGAAGCTGTAGAAGCGGTAACCCTCGCGCACGGCTGCCTGATACGCGGCAAGTACGCGCTCGCGTCCCGCGAACGCGCTCACGAGTATGAGCAGCGTCGTTCTCGGCAGATGGAAGTTCGTGATCACGGCGTCCGTTGCGCGGAATCGAAACCCGGGCGTGATGAACAATTCGGTCCAGCCACACCCTGATGCCACGGTGCTGTCGTCACGTGAGACCGATTCCAGCGTGCGAACGGCCGTCGTCCCGGCGGCCACGACGCGGCCCCCGCGGGCACGCGCTGCGTTGATGGCGCGCGCTGCGTCCGAGGTCAGTTCGTACCACTCGCGGTCCATGTGGTGCGCTTCGATGGCCTCGGTCTCGACCGGCCGAAACGTTCCGAGGCCCACGTGAAGCGTCAAGTATACGGTCTCGACGCCCTGCGCGCGCAGTGAGGCGAGCAGACCGGTCGTAAAGTGGAGCCCTGCGGTCGGCGCGGCCACGGCGCCCTCCCGCCTCGCGTAGACCGTCTGGTAGTCGGCCGGATCGTCGAGCGGCCGCTCGATATACGGGGGCACCGGCATCTCTCCCGCGTGCTCGAGCACGGCGCGGAGTTCACCCTCATGCGAGAGCGTCACCAGACGCGTTCCCGATGCCGTCCGCGGACCCGCAACGGCTTCCAGCACGCCCTGCTCGAACACAAGGCGCGCTCCCTCCCGCACGCGGCGGCCGGGCCGGATCAAGGCCTCCCATGCGCCCCGGCCGTTCGGCCGCAGCAGCAGCACCTCCACGGCGCCACCGCCCGCTCGCCGGCCTCGCAGGCGGGCGGGCAGCACCCGCGTATCGTTGAGCACCAGCACGTCGCCAGCATGCAGGTACTCCGGCAGGTCTCGAAACGTCCGGTGCTCCATCGCCCCGTCCCGTCGGGAAAGAACGAGCAGCCGGGCGGCGTCGCGGGGCCTCGCCGGCTTCTGGGCAATCCGATCGCGAGGCAGCACGTAATCGAAGTCTGACAACTTCATCGAGTTCCCCTCACCGCTCCTTATGTTACCAGTGCGTGCGGCGGCACGGCGAGGGGATGACGTCGTGCTGGAGCGCAGGCGAACGGGAGACGTTATACTCAAACCATGAAGTCCGGTCGCGCGCTCCGGCTCTCCTTCGTCCCTCCATACAACTGGCCGGCGATGATGGCATTCCTCGCGCCGCGAGCGATTCCCGGTGTGGAAGCGGTCGGTCCCGAGTGCTACCGGCGCACGATCTCGCTCGACGGCGTTCGTGGGACCGTGGAAGTCCGCCCCGCCCCGCGGGCGTCTTGTCTCTTGGCAACGATCCGCACGTCACGCGCCACCGCGCCCGCGCCGATCGTGAGCCGCCTCCGCCGATTGTTCGACGTGGATGCAGACATTGGTGCCATTGAGAAACATCTCGGGCGTGATCGCCGCCTTGCCGCCTGTATCGCCGCGCAATCCGGTCTTCGCGTACCGGGCGCGTGGGACGGCTTCGAGCTCGCGGTCCGGGCTATTCTCGGCCAGCAGGTGAGCGTCGCCGCCGCGACGACGCTCGCGGGGCGGCTGGCGGCCGCCTACGGTGAAGCGGTCGGCACACTTGGAGATCCGGAGGAGGGCGGGCTCCACCTCGTCTTCCCGAGGCCCGAAGCGCTTGCCGGTGCGAATCTCGCGTCGATCGGGCTTCCGCGGGCGCGCGCGGCGGCTATCTCCGCGCTCGCTGCCACTGTTCTCGCGGAGCAGAATCTTTTCGAGCGCTCGGACGGTCTGGAGGCCGCGGTTCAGAGGCTACGCCGGGTGCGGGGTGTCGGGGAGTGGACGGCTCAATACATCGCCATGCGGGCGCTGCATCATCCCGACGCGTTTCCAGCGGCGGACCTGGGTGTCCTGCGCGCAATGGGCGCCCCTGCGGCCCGGGTGACGCCGACGCGGGCCTCCGACATCGCCCGTGCGTGGCGGCCGTGGCGCGCCTACGCCGTCATGCATTTGTGGATGGACTCGGCCGCCGCGCTCGGCGGCTCGGTCAATAGATCTGCTCGATCGAAACGCCGCTATAGTAAAAGTGGAGGATCTGCTCGAAATTCGATCCTTGAGCCGCCATGGCGCGCGCACCCCACTGATCGAGCCCGACGCCGTGCCCGGAACCGCGCCCGTTGAAGACGGCAGCGAGACCGCGGCGCGATACGGTGAACATGGCGCTGCGGACAACGTCCGGACCGACCAGGAGCCGGAAGCGGTTGGCAGGGATCTCCTGTACCGACCCGTCGCCTCCGCGCACGAGAACCGTGATCGCGCGCCCCCACGGGCTCACGCGTCCGGGCTCAACTTCTTCGACCGACGACACGGGCACGCCGCCGTGCTCGAGGGCTTGCGTGAGGGTCTCGAATGACAGCGTCGCGGTCCAGGACAATCCCGGAGCGCTCAGCGCGTACGGGTCCGGAACACCCCGAAGGTACGGGTACGCCGTGCCCCAGACGTTCTCGCTGTCCTCGGTATGGCCACCGGAGTTCGAGTGGTAGGCGGCGAAAATCGGACGTCCCTCGTAGGTCACCAGCAACCCGCGCGTAGCGTCGACCGCGGCGGTAGCGGCGGGGTCTTCGCCCGCCTCTCCGAGGTAGACTTGCGCTTCCGTATTGGCCGCGAGGTCGTACCCGGTGACCGCCGCGTGCGCCTCCGCAATGCGCTGGACGGCCAGCGTCCGCGCCGCCACGGCCTGCGCCTTGACCGCCTCAGGCGGCCACCTGGGATCGATCTCCCCCTTGATGACGCCATACAGGTACTGCTCGAGCTGGAGCTCATCGATCGCGGTGACGGCCCCGGCGGAGCTACGGTGCAGCTCGATCGTACCCCGGTACGGACGGCCCTCGACCCGGATCGGCCCCGTCTGCGCCAGCAGCCGGACCACGTCGCCGAACTCGGCGCCGGAGAAGCTCAGCCCGTTACCGGTGGGCACGACTGTCCATGCCTCGCCTGCCAACGAGACGACGCGGCCCGTGTCGGGCTGCACGGCCTGCACGGGACCGTCCGCCGCGACCTGCAACGACGGACGGTCGATCTGAATCCCTACGCGCACGACCAGAGGCTCGGTGGCGCTGGCCGGTCCCATTGACCCGGTCCCGGCCAGCGCCACAAGCGCTGTGAGGAGCAACGCCGCCCGGATCAACGTCGCCCGAAGAACAGGTTCAAGAGGATCGTGAGCACGATGCTCAGCAGCAGGCAGCCGACCAGCGGCACATAGAGGACGAATCCCTTGCGCTGCACGTAGATGTCCCCTGGCAGGCGCGGCAAGTGCCCCAACACCACGACCAGTGCGCCAAGAATGATCAGCAATAAGCCGATCGCAATCAGGAACCGGCCGATCTGCGGCATGATCATGAGAACAGGGTCCCCTGCCCCTTGCCGCTCCGGTCCGGCACCGCCAACCCCAGGTGGTCGCACGCCTGCGCGGTCACGCGGCGTCCGGACTGCGTTCGGGTCAGCAACCCTGCCTTTAGCAGGAACGGTTCGACCATCTCGACAAGGCTGTCGACTTCCTCGTTGAGGGTGGCCGCGAGCGCCTCGATCCCGACCGGCCCGCCGCCGTACACCTGGATGATGGTGCGCAGCAACTCGCGATCCTGCACATCGAGCCCGAGCGCGTCCACGCCTTCGAACTCGAGTGCGTCCCGCGCGACTGCGAGCGTGATCTCCCCACCAGCGCGCACCTGGGCAAAATCACGGACGCGGCGGAGCAGCCGGTTCGCGATCCGCGGGGTCCCCCGGGCGCGCCGCGCAATTTCCACGGCGCCGTCCTCGGTGATCGACACGCCCAAGATCGACGCGGAGCGGCGAACGACCAGGGCCAACTCGTCGACCGGATAGAAGTCCAGGTGGAGGGAGATTCCAAACCGCTCTCGGAGCGGCGACGAGAGCAGACCTGCCCGGGTCGTGGCGCCCACCAGCGTAAACGGCTGCAGCGTATAGCGCAGCGTTCGCGCGTGCGCGCCTTTCTCGATGACAAAGTTGACGCAGAAATCCTCCATCGCCGGGTACAGAAACTCCTCCACCGCCCTCGGCAGGCGGTGAATCTCGTCGATGAAGAGCACGTCCCCCTTGTTGAGGTTGGTCAGGATCCCCATCAGATCGCCGCCGCGTTCGAGGGCCGGACCCGATGTCGTCACGATGCTTGTCCCCATCTCGGTGGCGACCACGTTGGCAAACGTCGTCTTGCCAAGTCCCGGCGGCCCGTGGAGTAGCACGTGATCGAGCGCCTCACCACGCTCGCGCGCCGCCTGGAGACCGATCCTGAGCGCGCTCGTGACACGCGCCTGCCCGATGCACTCGTCGAGCCGCTTGGGGCGCAGGCTGCGGACTAGCTGCTCCTCCTCACCGCCCTCGGACCTGGGCGAGGCCCCTTTCGCGCTCCTCGGCCGGGGGTCCGGCGGTCCGCCGACGAGCCGCTCCCGGGTCACGCCGGCCCTCCCCGCTCAGCCCGGTACACTTCCTGGAACAGCTCCTCGGCCGACGCGATGGCGGGGTTGCGGCGAAAGGCGTCCTCGACCATGCGCCGCGCCTCGACCGCACGGTGGCCTAGTTGTCCGGTCAGCACCTCAATGACCTCAGCACGAAAGTCCTCCGTAGGTGCCTCCGGCGCCGCCGGCGGTTCGGATCGGAGCAGCGCGTATTTGCCCATCTTGCCGTGGAGCGAGGCGACGATCTTGTCAGCCGTGCGTCCGCCCACCCCCGGAAGCCGGCGCAGGAATGCGACGTCCTTGCGCTCGATCGCGTCCGCGACCTGTTCGACGGGGGGCACGATGGCTTTCATCGCCTTTGTCGGCCCGAGCCCGTCCACGGTGATGAATCGCTCGAAGAACTCCTGCTCGATCTCCCGCAGAAACCCAACGAGCAGCGGCCGGGGTTGGTTCGCGGAGACGTGATACGAAATGTGCAGCTCGGCCGTCTCGCCGATCCTGCCCGGTTCCGCGCGCAGGAGATCGCGAAGAAATCCGGGCAGGTGCACCTCGTACCCGACACCCCCACATTCGACCACGAGCACCTCGTCGGACCGCCGCACCACCCGTCCCCGGAGGAAAGCGATCACGCCGATCCCCTGGCAGCCGCAGGTTCAAGCACCGCACCCCGCCGCGATGCCGCGACGAGAGCAATCGCGAGCGCGTCGGCCGCGTGCGACCCAGGCTCTTCCGTAAGGTCCAGCAAGATCCGCACCATCCGCTGCACCTGGCCCTTCCCGGCCTGCCCAGACGCGACCATCGCGCGCTTGATGGCGGCCGGAGAAATCGTGTGCACCGGAACGTGAGCCTGCGCGGCTGCGAGCCCGATCACGCCGCAGACGTGTCCCATGATGATGGCGGTTTTGGGAAACCGGGGATGGGCAAAGACATCCTCAAGCACCAGCGAGGACGGACGGCCGTCCGCCAGGATCTCCTGCACCCCTGCGTGCAACTCACGAAGCCTATCCGGCAGCGTCGCACGCGGGCTGGTCCGGATCACCCCGGCCTCCACGAAGCCGACGCGGGGCCCGCACACCTCAACGAGACCGTACCCCGTGAGGCGCAGTCCGGGATCGATCCCCAGAATCCGCATGAACCATGCTCCGATTCGGCGCTGGCCGCTGGTGCGTCTCGTGGAACGACGAACCAGTGTTCGCCGGCGGATCACGTTTTCCTTCACGTGCCCATCGTGCGCGCAGGCGGAGAGAGACAAACGGCGATCACGAATGCGCCAGCCGGTCCCGGTGCCGGCCCACGCCGCGAATACGAGCCGCGCAGAGTCGCGCGTCTCGACTCGTCGGCCGACGCTGCCGGCGGCGTACTACCGAGCCAGGAAGAGTGGCTTGACCCCCTGCATGCGCAGATAGATCGAGAGTTGCCCGTTATGGTAGAAAACGTGGGACACCTGGCCGGACACGACGATCCCCTGAGGCATCTCCGCGCCCCACGGCGTCCGGATGATGCGCCCGGCTTCGTCGTCGGTGAGGCGAGCCACGCCGGCCAGGAACCGCTCCCCCCCGTCACGCATGGTGTCGAGCACCTGGGCCTTGGACATCGGCTTGTCCATCGGATAGGCCATGACTCGCTCCCACGTGCTCTTGCCGATATTGTCGCCGAAGGTCACGCAGGAATTGGCCATGTGCACGGCGATCGCTCGAAAGGATCGCGTATCGAGTCCCGGCGGTGTGAACTCCATGCCGCTCTCGGGCATCGCCTCGACGTTCTTCTGAACGGTGGTCCAGATTAACTGAAATCCCGCCCGGACGCTCTCCCGGACTCCCATGCGCGCTCCTCCGCTCAGCCGACTTGCTGCAGAACCTCGTCGGGGATGTCAAAGTTGGCGTACACGTGCTGTACGTCGTCGTGGTCCTCAAGCGTCTCCATGAGACGCAACACCTGCTGAGCCTCTTTGCCGGATACCGGGACCGTCGACTTCGGAACCATCGTGATCTCCGCGGACTGCGGACGGAATCCGGCGTCTTCGAGCGCCTTCCTGACAGACGCAAAATCCTCGGGCGTGGTCGTGATCTCGTAGTCCTCGGCGCCGGTCCGCATGTCCTCGGCGCCGGCCTCGATGGCGCGAGCCAGCACCTCGTCCTCGGATGCTGCCGAGCGCGGGACGCTGATCAATCCCTTCTTCTCGAACATCCACGCCACGGACGCACCCATGGAGCCGCCGCCCTTGGTCAAGAGATTCCGGATCTCGGATGCGGTCCGGTTGCGGTTGTCGGTCTGTACCCCGATCAGCACCGCGACGCCCGCAGGGGCCATTCCTTCGTACGTGACTTCTTCGTAGGTCGCACCCTCGGCGCCACCTGCGCCGCGTGCGATCGCACGCTGAATGTTGTCATTCGGCATGCTCGCCTCGCGGGCACGGTCGATGGCTGCACGCAGGCGGATGTTCGCGTTCGGATCGCCGCCTCCGTCCTTCGCGGCGATGATGATCTCGCGGGCCAGCTTGCTGAAGAGCTTGCCCCTCTGCTGGTCCACCTTGGACTTCTTGATCTTGATGTTGTGCCACTTGGAATGTCCGGACACGTCAGGAACCCCCTCTTGCCCGCGACCGGGCTACCCCAGCGCCCGCCTCGCGGGACGCACCCTAACTATAAGCCGGAGGCCCGGCAAGGCGCAAGCGGTCGAATACGCTTAGGTTGGAGCATACGGCCCTTAGCGCAACTGCACCCGCATCGTCGTAGAGCCGCTCTGGGACCCCACGGTCGCGGTCACGGTGACCACATAGGTCGCCCCCGCGGGTCGAAACCACGGATTCACCAAATAGGAAAACGCCCCGGTCTCGTCCGCCTGCACGTCGGCGTCGGCCACCTGCGTCTGGAGCAATGCCGTGTGGCTCCGAATCATGATGTGGACGGTCGCGCCCGGTCGCGTCGTCCCTTGGATGAGGAATGGAACGTCCACCCGACTGCCGTCTGTCGGCGTGCCGACGACAACCGGGATCGTCCCAGCGAGCACGGGGGTCGCGACCGGCGTCGGCGCGGGCGGACCGGCCGGCTGCGGCGACGAGCCGGAGCCCTGCTGGGTGTCGCTCGTACCCTGCCCCGACCCGGAGCCCACGTCCGGCTGGCTTCCCGAGTCCGGCGGCGTGGGACTCGTGGTCGTGGACGCCTGGGGCGGCCCCGAAGAACTTCCAGGCGTTCCGGCCGGCGCCGTGTACGCGTCCGGCTCGGTACCCTTGATGAACACCTCGGGGCGCGGGTCCGGACAGCCCGGCGCCGCCAGCGAGCCCGACGTGCCGCAGACCGTCTCTTGCACCACGCCGTCGGGCATCGTCCAGTCGTCGTGCGGCATCGTCGCCGTGATCTTCTTCATCAGCGCCGCCCAGATACGCGCCGGAACGGCGCCCCCGGTCACCCCGTTCATCGGCGAGTTGTCATCGTTCCCCACCCAGATCCCGGTCGTGAGGTACGGCGTGTATCCGATGTACCACGCGTCCCGGTAGTCGTCGGTGGTGCCGGTCTTTCCGGCCTGCGGGACCCCGATGTTCGCCGCGGTACCGGTGCCACGCAACACGTTCCCCTTGAGCATGTCGGTCATCACGTAGGCGACATCGGGGCTCAGCACGACCGTCCGCTGCGGCGTGTGCTCCTCGAGCACCTTGCCCCTCCAGTCCGTCACCTTGGTGATCGCCATCGGATCCGCGCGAACGCCGCCATTGGCGAACACGCCGTACGCGTCCACCATCTCCAGCGGGGTGACGTCGGACGCGCCGAGCGTCAACGCGAGCGTCGGCAACAACTGACTCTGAACGCCCATCCGGTGCGCCAGGTCGACGATCGAAGCCGGCCCGATCTGCTGTTCAAGCCGGATGGTGGCCGCGTTGATCGAGTTCTCGAGGGCATAGCGCGCGGTGACCCATCCGTGCCAGGTGTGATCGAAGTCCTGCGGTTTCCAGACCTTGCCGTCTGGGAGTTGGAACTCGAGCGGCTCGTCGAGCAACAGATGTGTCGGCGGGATGCCCCGCATCACGGCGACCGTGTACGTGAATGGCTTGAAGGCGGAACCCGCCTGCCGATGAGCCTGCCACGCCCGGTTGAACTGGCTGGTGCGAAAGTCATAACCGCCGACCATGGCGCGGATCGCGCCCGTGCGTGGGTCCATGACCACGACCGCGCCCTGATGCACGTTCAAATGCTGCGCCTGTGCGGCGTCGATTCCCTGGCGGAGCGCCGCAGTGGCCTCAGCCTGGATCGTCAGATCGAGCGTGGTATAAATGCGCAGTCCGCCTTTGTACAGTACATCCTCACCGTAGCGCTGCAGCAGCCCCGGAAGAATGTAGCTGACGAAGTAAGGGGCCCGAATGCCGATCAACCCGCCGTTGCCCTTCGCGGCGAGGTCCAGTGGCGCACCCAGCGCCGCGTTCATCTCGGCCGGGGTGAGATCCCCGACATCAACCATGCGCTGCAGTACCTCGGCCATCCGCGCCTTGGCCCGGGCGGAATGCTCGTACGGTGAATAGGCCGATGGCGCGCGGATGAGGCCGGCAAGCATCGCTGATTGCGGAAGCGTCAGCTCCGTCACGCGCTTTCCGAAGTATACGCCTGCGGCCGTCTCGACGCCGTAGGCACCCTCGCCGAAGTAGACCTGGTTCAAATAGCGCGCAAGGATTTCGTCCTTGGTCAGCCGCCGCTCGATCTGCACTGCCAACAGCATCTCGGCGATCTTACGGGTCAGCGACTTTTGAGGCGTCAGGAACAGATTGCGCGCGAGTTGCTGCGTGATCGTGCTTCCACCCTCGGCGTAGCCGCCCTCGACGAGATTCCGGAAGCCCGCCCGCAGGATGCCACGTACTGAGATCCCGCGGTTGTGGTAGAAGTCCGCGTCCTCGGTGTCCACCACCGCCCGCTGCAGCGTGGTCGGGACCCGGGAGAGAGGAACGCTGTCGCGGTTCTCCTGGTAGAGGCTCGCAACCAGCTCGCCGTCCGCCGCGTAGATGCGGGTCGCCTCGCTTGCCGGCGCATACAGGGCATCCACAGGGGGAAGATGCGAGTTGATCGCCATGGCCGCCCCGACGAGCACGCCCGTCATGAGCAGCGCCAGCAAGGCGCCTACGGCGACAACGATCAGCAGGCCCCGGCCGAGCGTTCGCCAGATTACGGGGGTCCTGCGTCGCACTCGGCCTCGAGGACCTGAGCCGGCCCGGGACCCAGTGGAGCGTCGTGGTGCTGTCGTCATCTGCGGCCTCTCTCTGCAACGGCACAAACGGCTGCGATCTCGGGAGCGACGACCCGGACGTCTCCGTCAGGCGGCCCGCCTGACAGCGGATCACGCCGCATTCAGTATACCCGATGACCGTGCGCTTTCAACAGGAGACGCCACGGCGAGGCGCCTCCGATCATCGCCGCTGCGAGACTACGGGTGCAGGCTCCTGCCGACAAGACCGCGATCAGCACAACCGACGGGCTCCTGGCGGTTACACTCGCGACGATGCTCAAGTCTTCGAGGTTTGTGTCCATCGTCGACATTCCCGCGGCGGTCGTCTGGCGCCGCCCGTTCGGCAGGAACGCGCCCGCGAACACGAAGCCGCAGCTCATCACGCCGGAACGCGAAGCGTCTCTTGGCGACGAGCACGGGCTACGTCATGGGCAGCACGATCCGGAGAAACACCAGCCATGAACTTTCCAGAGGAGGCGTGAACCGGGGGAACCAGGAACCAGCGTCAGCCGATCTCAGAAGGGTCGGCGGGGTAAGCCCAGGGCAGGAACGCCGCGATGAACGCCAGTGCGCGGCCCGGGAACGGGCAAGCGAGCAACATTACCTTCTCGCCTCGAAAATTGGCCGCGTGATCGTGAGAAGAACCCCTTGCATTATAATACCGAACATATGTACGATATATGTAGGATATGGAAGATGCTCATTCGGCCGCGTTCCTCCTGATCGCGAAGGAACCGGCTGGTCTGAACAGGTGCAACACAACGTATGCCAACCCTTGAGCGTGCTCTGCTGAACCGATTTTCGGTGCGCCCTTCCTCTGGCGCACCGGCCGCCCCAGGAGCGCCGACGCTCGCCGCGCTGGCCGGCCAATTGAGTGAACTTTCAGGACTTGGAGCTTCGGCCGGCCTGACGATGGCAACCCGGCTGGTCGTGGACGCTCAGCAGCATGGAGAAATCGCCGTCTGGATCACCCCCGGGGCCCAGATCTTCTTCCCCCCAGACGTCGCAGAGAACGGCGTGGACCTCGCATCCCTTGTGGTCGTTCGTGTTCCAGACGCGGGGGCCGCGGCGCGCAGCGCCGACCGGCTCGCACGATCGGGCGCCTTCGGTCTGCTGATCGTGGACCTGCACGAATTCCACACGCTGTCATCCCACACGCTCGCCCGGCTCGCGGGGCTGGCCCAACAACAGCATACGGCGATCGTCTTCGTGACGCAGAAAGCTCCCGGCACCCCCTCGTTGGGATCGCTCGTGGCGCTGCACGGCAGCACGACACGCACACGCCTCGATGCGGATACGTTCATGTGTACGCTGCACATCGTCAAGGACAAACGCCGGGGACCCTGGACGTTCGAGGAGATCTGCCGTGGACCGGCTGGCCTGCGTTAGTATCCCGGCGCTTCCGCTTCAGATCCTCCTCCGCCATCATCCCGAATGGCGCGGGGGGCCCGTCGCTGTCCTCGAAGAGGATCGTCCGCAGAGCCCGATCGTCTGGGTCAACAGCCACGCCCGCCGGGCCGGGGTACGTCCCGGCATGAGATTTTCCGCCGCGCTGGCGTTCTCCCCGACGCTCAACGCGGGCTGTGTCTTTCCCGCAGATGTCGCACAGGAACGAGACCGTCTGATTGTCCGGCTTCGGCAGTTCACCCCAGACATCGAGCCGGGGGACGATCCGGGGGTCTTCTGGGTCGGCCTCACCGGGCTCGACCGTCTCTACCCCTCACCGGCGCGATGGGCCGGGGCGGTCCGGTCGGATCTCCTGCAAGAGGGATTTCAGGCGACCGTAGTGATCGGATTTACCCGTTTTGGCACCTATGCCGTCGCGCAAATTACCCGTGGAGTGCGGATCTTTCACGATGCTCACGACGAGCGGGCGGCGGCTATGAACGTCTCGCTCGCCCACCTCACACTCACCCAGGAGATCCGTGAAACACTTACCAAGCTCAACGTGACGACCGTCCGCGCTCTGGTGCAACTTCCGGAGGCCGGGCTTCTCGAGCGGTTCGGAATGGAGGCGTACCGGCTACACCAGGCTGCCGAAGAGCCGCGGGCGGAGCTTCGGTCGTCCGCCGAGGACCCGCCCGTGCGCGCCCGGCGGGCCCTCGATGAACCGGAAACCGATCTGACCCGCTGCCTCTTCGTATTCAAGCAGATGCTCGACCCAATGCTGGCCACGCTGGCCGCTCGGGGAACGGCGCTTTCTGTGCTCGAGATCCGGCTCGAACTCGACCGGCACGGGTCGCGGACGGAACACATCCGGCCGGCCGCCCCGACCCTCGATTCCGTACAGATCCTGGATCTCGTCCGGCTGCGCCTGGAGGGTCGCGTCGTTCTCCCCCGCGCGATCGCGTTGGGGCATCCCAGTTCTGACCCCGCGCGTACTGGCTCACGCAGGCCCAGAGACAAATCCAACGGACTCGGACCACTCCATCTCTCCCAGGGGCCGCACGCCGTGGCCGGGATCACCGATATCGAGCTTACGGCCGAAGCGGTGCCCGCGACCCACGAACAACTCCGGCTCTTCGGCATCCATCCGCGTCGTGACCTCACCGCCGGCAACCGCGCGCTGGCCCGTCTCCGTGCCGAGTTCGGCGAGCAGGCCGTGGTCCGCGCGCGGCTTCGTGACGGTCACCTCCCGGAGGCCCGTGTCGCGTGGGAGCCCGTGAGTTCACTCACGCTTCCCCATCCGGATCCTGTACCGCGGCGGATGCTCGTCCGGCGCATCTGGGCGCACCCGGAACCGCTGGTCCCCGCCGCAACGCACCTGCACGACGGATGGCTGATCCTCGGCACGACGCACGGTGCCGTCGAGGAACTCCTCGGCCCCTACATTGTCTCCGGCGGCTGGTGGGTCCGTGAGGTGGACCGCGCCTATCATTTTGCGCAGACCAGGCACGGCGACCTCCTGTGGGTGTATCACGACCGCCTCCGGCGGCGGTGGTTCCTCCATGGCCGGGTGGAATGAGCCCGTGTACACACCATTGTGGTGCAAGAGCGCGTTCTCGTTCTTGGAAGGAGCGTCGCATCCAGAGGAACTGGTGGACGAGGCGCACCGCTTTGGACTACGGGCCATCGCGCTGACGGACCGCGACGGCGTGTACGGGATTGTGCGCGCGCACGTGGCGGCGCGCGAAGCGGGGTGTCGCCTGATCTCGGGCGCGGAAGTGACCGTCACCGATGGATCGATGATCGTCCTCCTCGCGCAGGATCTCAGCGGCTATGCGAACCTCTGCCGGTTGCTCACGCGGGGAAGACGCCGGTCGCCCAAAGGGGAGTGCGCCGTCACCTGGAACGAGGTCTGCGCCCATGCGCGCGGCCTCGTCGCGTTGTGGGGCGGGGATCAGAGCTTGCTCGCCGGCGAGGAGGCTCCGGATGCGGTCGCCGGGCCGGTTCGAGACGCGTTCGGCGACGCAGTGTACGCGCTCGTGACTCGCCATCGCCGGGACACCGACCCGCGACAGGAAGCGCGGGTGCGCGACCGCGCAGCCCGCTACGCCCTCCCTGTTGCGGCCGCCGTCGAGGTGCTCTATCATACGCCGGCCCGCCGGCCGTTACAGGATGCGCTCACCTGCCTGCGTCATGGACGCCAGCTCGCGGACGCCGGGCGGCTGATCAAACCCAACGCCGAGCACGCGCTACGCTCACCGCACACATTTACCTCACTGTTCCATGACGACCCGCAAGCCGTGGCCCGTACCGAGGAGGTCGCCGCGCGGTGCGTCTTTTCACTCGACCAGCTCCGCTATCGCTATCCGGAAGAACGGGTACCCGAAGGCATGACCCCCCAGGCCTGGCTTCGCGATCTCGCGCTCGAAGGCGCCCAGGAACGGTACGGCGACACGATCCCGGCCGACGTCGCGCAGCAGCTCCACAAGGAACTGGCGTTGATCGACGAGTTGGACTACGGCGGATACTTTCTGACGATGTGGGAGATCGTGCAGTTTTGCCGCCGGAACAGGATCCTGTGCCAGGGGCGCGGCTCCGCTGCCAACTCCGCCGTGTGTTATTGCCTCGGGATCACCGCGGTGGATCCGGTGCGGTCGAACCTGCTGTTCGAACGCTTCCTCTCACGGGAGCGCGCCGAGCCCCCGGACGTGGACCTGGATATTCAGCACAACCGCCGCGAGGAAGTCATTCAGTTCGTGTACGCTCGGTACGGGCGCACGCACGCGGCGATGGTCGCCAACGTGATTCGCTATCGTCCCCGGTCGGCGGTGCGGGACATCGGCAAGGTTCTGGGAATCCCGGACACCGCGCTCGACAGGCTGGCCAGGCTTCTCGATTACGACGGCGAAATTCCCCAGGAGACGTTGCGGGCGGCGGGGCTGGATCCGGACGCCCCGGTGCACCGGCATCTGCTGAGCCTCGCGAACGAGCTGGTGGGACTTCCCCGCCACCTCTCGATTCACCCCGGCGGATTTCTGTTGGGTGATCATCCGGTGGACGAGATCGTCCCCATCGAAAACGCCACGATGGACGGCCGAACCGTCGTCCAGTGGGACAAGGACGATCTCGAGGCCCTCGGGCTCTTCAAAGTGGACCTGCTCGGGCTCGGCGCGCTCACGCACCTGGATCTGACGTTCCGGCTGCTCCGGGAGCACCGCGGGACGGCATACTCCATGGCCACGCTTCCGGCCGAGGATCAGGCGACGTACGCGATGGTGAGCCGCGCCGACACGGTCGGGGTGTTTCAGATCGAGAGCCGCGCCCAAATGGCCATGCTCCCGCGCCTGCGCCCGCACACGTTCCATGACCTCGTCGTCGAGATCAGCATCGTACGCCCCGGTCCGATCACCGGCGGCATGGTGCACCCATACCTGCGCCGGCGGAACGGCGAGGAGAAGGTCGAGTATCCGCATCCGTTGCTCATCCCGATCCTCGAGAAGACCCTTGGCGTCCCCCTGTTCCAGGAGCAGGTGATGCGCCTCGCGGTCGTCGCGGCGGACTATACGCCGGGCGAAGCCGACCAGTTGCGGCGCGACATGGCGGCCTGGCGCCGCACCGGCCGCATCGAGCGTCACCACGACCGGCTCATCTCACGCATGATCGCCAAAGGTATCCCTGCTGAGTTCGCGGAGAGAGTCTTCGGCCAGATCCGTGGGTTTGGGGACTACGGATTTCCTCAGGCGCACGCGGCCAGCTTTGCGCTGATCGCATACGCGACCGCGTACCTCAAGTGTCATTTCCCTGCAGACTTTACGTGCGGGCTCCTCAATGCGCAGCCGATGGGCTTCTACAGCGTGGCGACGATCGTCGAGGATGCGAAGCGTCACGGCGTCGTCATCCGGCCCGTGGACGTCCGACGGAGTCTGTGGGACTGCACGCTCGAGCCCTGCGAAGAGAGCGCCGGGGGGCGCGACGCGACCAGCGCCGTGCGCATGGGATTGCGGTATGTCCACGGGCTCGGCGAGGACGACGGCGCGCACCTGGTGCGCGCCCGGACGGAGACGCCATTTAGTTCGCTTGGCGACTGCGTGCGGCGCGCCGGACTCGACCGGGGTGCATTTGCCGCTCTCGCGGAGGCGGGGGCATTCGAAGGCTTTGGCATCGACCGCCGCGATGCGTTGTGGCGGGTCCATGGCCTGACGCAACGGCGGCACATCACGTTGCCGTTACGGATGCACGAACCCGCATCGGCGCTTGATGCCCTGAGCCTCCATGAACAGATCGCCTGGGATTATCGCATGACCGCCCACAGCCCGCGCGGACATCCCCTGGAGACGCTCCGAGAGGAGCTTCGGGCGGCTGGCCTGCCGGATGCGCGTACCATCGGCACTCTCCCACACGGCCGGCCTGTCCAGTACGCGGGGCTCGTAATCTGCCGACAGACGCCCGGAACCGCGTCGGGTGTGACGTTCATGACGCTCGAGGACGAGACCGGTTTCGTAAACATCGTCGTCTGGGAACGTGTCTTCAAGCGGTTTGCGACGCTGGCGAAGACCGCGACGTTTCTCGGAATCTCGGGAACAATCCAGCGAGAACACGACGTCGTGCACATCGTCGCTACCGCGCTGTGGCCCCCGCAGGTCCACCGCCGCCCGCCCGCGCTCCGAAGCCGGGACTTTCGTTAGTGGATCATCCGACATGGCCGGAACCCCCATGCACATCACCCGCTCTTGCGGTGCGACGTCATGGTAGGCTCTTTGGAGACCCCACCTTGGACGGGAACTTCGGGGAGCCACTCGACGTTTTGCGGGAGGGGGAGCCTGGGCGTCGGAGCCATCTCTCCTTTCCTCTCGGTGAAACTCAAGTAGAATACAAGCATGAGCAGAGGGAACGGTCACGTGTCGGCAGGACCACGGGCCGGCCCTGGAGGGAAGCGTGCATGCGCATGAACAGGTGGTCCCAGTGCGCCGCCGCCGCCATGGTCATCGTGTCCGCGGTGTGCCTCAGCGGAAGACCCTCGCCGGCTACTGGAGATCCCTCGGATTCGGATGGGACCCCGCAGACGTCGGTCCTCGTCAGCGGGATCCCGCTCGGCACCAACATCCCGCCAGAGTTTCTCGGCTTCAGCTTTGAGGCATCGGCTCTCGACACCGACGAGTTCGCCCCGGACCGCCCCGTGCTGATCCGCTTGTTTACCAATCTTGGCGTCGCCGTTGCACGATTCGGCGGCAACACGCTCGACCAATCGGCGTGGGCTCCTGCCGGGATTTTCGAGGGCGCCACGTCCACCGTGACGCCAGCCGACCTTCGACGCATGTTTGACTTTACCCGGCAGGCCGGATGGAAGGTCTTGCTCGGTCTCGATCTCGGCCACTACGACCCTGAGGCGGCGGCCGACGAGGCCGCCACGGCCATGCTGCTCGGGACCGGAACGCTGGAGGCGTTCGAGTTTGGCAACGAACCCGATCTCTACGTTCGTACCTACGCCGGAGCGCTGCGCCCGTCCTCGTATGGCGTGCAGGAGTATCTGCGTGAGTGGCGCGCGTACCTCGTCGCCGTGCGGCGGCGGGTGCCGGGCGCGCGGGTGGTCGGCCCCAGCATCGCCGGGACCCCGGGCGGCGTCGAGCTCCTTCGCGCGCTCGCGGAGGAGGAACACAACGAGATCGTGTTCGCCACGTCGCACCATTACCCGTTAGGGGCCCCGATCACCGATCCCTCCTCGCCGGCGTACGCAAGCATCCCCAATCTCGTCTCGGCAGACCTCCGGGCGCGGGAACTGGCGGAGATCGGCGGATGGGTCCGGACGGTAACGGACGCGGGCCAGTCGCTTCGGCTGACCGAGACCAACTCCGTCTTCGGAGGCGGAAAGCACGGGGTCAGCGACACGCTCGCGGGCGCCCTCTGGACGATCGACTACTTGTTCCGCACCGCCCAGCTTGGCATGATCGGCATCAACTTGCACGCCACGCTCGACCAGTGCGGTGGCTATACTCCGATCTGCGCTCCGACCCGCAGCGACGCGGAGGCCGATCGGTTCCGAGTCCAGCCCAATTACTACGCGCTCCTAATGTTCCATTTGGCGGCACAGGGCCGGTTCGTCCCCACGAAGGTCACTCCCAACGCCAGCATCACCGCCTACGCCACGCGCGGCACCGATGGGCTCACGCGCATTGTCATGGTCAACTTCGGCACGCAGCCGGCGACGGTCGGCATCCGCGTGACCAACGCGACTGCCGATATAGTGGGCGGTCTGATCCGCCTGGGGGGGCCGTCGCTGGACGCCACGGACGGCGTAACCCTCGGGGATGGGGTCGTGGCCCCTGACGGGACCTGGACCATGGGCCCGCAGCAGCCCGTGGCGTTCGAGCGCGGGAGGACGAGCGTCACCCTTCCTGGCGCAAGCGCAACGCTCCTCACGGTATCGTCCCCGTGACCGAGTCCGGTCGGCGGCTCCGCTACCTGCCGGGAGCCCCGACGGACACCGCGCCGCGGGCGCGGCGCTTCGCGTCCATCAACGCGAGATCGGCAGCATGGAGCAGGTCGTCGCCATCGTGGCCGTCCAGAGGATATTGGGCGATGCCCGCGCAGAGGGAGAGCCCGATGAGGTCGCCCCACGGCCCTGCGAAGCGGTGGGTCGCGACCGCGGATTGCAGGCGCCAGACGACCTGCAGCGCCGTCTCGATGTCCGCGTCCGGGAGGAGGAGCACGAACTCGTCCCCTCCGAACCTGGCGACGAGATCCATGCTGCGCACGTTCGCTTGAGTCACGTGGCTTAGGTCACGGAGCACTGCGTCAGCCGCCAGGTGGCCATATCGCGTGTTGAGCTGCTTGAACCCGTCCATGTCTGTCATTACCACACAGAACCGCAGATCCTGGCGGACTGATCGTGCGATCTCCGCCTCCAACTGCACCTGGAAGTGCCACCTCGTCGCGAGCCCCGTCAGTCCGTCCACCTTCGCGATTTGCCAGATCTCGGCGAGCCGGCGGTTCAGCGTGAATGCCCACGCCAATTGGATCGCCAGCAACCGCGCGATCTGGAGGTCGATCTCGCCGAACCGGCGGTCAGCGGTCCACAGGTTGAGGTTCAGGATTCCGGTCACGCGACCCGCACACCAGATCGGCACGCACACTGCCGACCTCGGCGGATGTGTCTTCGAAATGTAGCCGGTCAGCCCCTCGGGCACATCCTGCACGAGCATGCCGATGCCCGTCTCCGCCACGCGTCCGGCAATGCTCTGCCCGAACGGCACAGACGCCCATGAGTCCGCCTGCGCCAGTCTCCCTCTCATGACCCGCAACATCAGGGTGTGAGGCTCGGCGACCACCATGATCGATCCGCCCTCGGCACCGAGCACGGCGATAGCGTGGTCGAGCAGTCTGAGGAGCAAGACCTCCGGGCTGTCATCGCGCCCGTGCACCATGGCTTCCATCAGCGGGGCCAACCGGTCCAGATCGCCAGCGCTCAGAGACGCTGCGGACCGTCTCGATGGACCTTTCACGCGGGGGTATTCTCCTCGTTCAGAATTCGGCGCAGAGCGGTACGCCGGCTGGAGCAGCATCTCGGAGCGCCCGCGGGCCTCGCGGCTTCTTCCCACCTCCGCGGGATGCGGCCATTTCCGATCATTGAACTGCCCCTCGGCCGGGCGTTGAACGCCCTCCGCGGCGTCGAGCACACGCAACGCCGATCGAGGGCCGACGACGCACGCACGCGATGATGCGCCTCCGAACCAGCACGTGCCGGCGAACAATGGCCTACCGGACGTATGCCCAGGAGACGCGTTTCCGAGACTGCGCGGCGGCGCGCTACTCCCCGGCGGGATCCAACGATCCGACGCGGTCGTGGCGCTCGAATGGCGGCGGTGAGGAACGCCTGCTGGGATCGGTCAGGAACGCAAGAGGAGTCGCCCGCTCTCGAACGGAAGACACCGTCGATCTACGGTGGACGTTCCGGTCCGGTGCCTCGGGAATACACCGTCGGCCCAATGGTCGTGCCGTACCCGCGAAGGTAGGTTGAGATGGAGGGCCACATGGAGGCGGTCGAACGCCCTGCCTCCGGTGCGCCGATCGCGGGAGTATGCTCGTGAGGCGGCGCGGAATTCGTGAAGCCCGCGGGGCGTCGGAAACCATGACCGGAACCCCCTTGGCCCGCGGGCCGTCGCGCCGAGTGATCAGAGCGAGTCCGTCCACGAAACTCGGGGCGGTGTTGTTCGTCCTCGTGGCGTTGGTTACGGTCGCCGGGCCGCTCGTCTACCGGGTGGATCCCAACGCGCTAGACTACGCAGCGATCCTTGCCCCTCCCTCGACGCACCACATACTTGGCACGGACGCGCTCGGGCGGGATCTGGCGGCCCGACTACTCGCCGGAGGGCGGAACAGCCTGCTGATCGGGCTGTTCACGATGCTCGCCACAGGCGTCGTGGGCACCCTACTCGGACTGACGTCGGGTTCGAGCCGGCGTCTGGATCACTACATCATGCGCTTCTTGGATGTGATGATGGCCTTCCCGCCGCTGCTGCTGGCCCTGGCCATCCTCGCGAGCCTCGGCAACTCCGCGGTGAACGTGGTCATCGCGCTATCGCTTGTCTATGTTCCCCGCACGGCCAGGATCGTGCGCGGGGAAGCGCTGGTTCTCCGAGACGTCGTCTACGTGGAAGCGGCACGATCTTTAGGGGCCTCGCCACTCCGCATCGTGTTCCGGCATCTCCTTCCCGGGCTCCTGCCGCCGCTGATTGTCCAGCAGACGTTCCTGTTCGCCTATGCGATCCTCGGCGAGGCCGGCCTGAGCTTCGTCGGCGTCGGCATTCAACCGCCGAGCGCAAGTTGGGGCAACATCCTCGGTGAGGCACGGGCAATCTTTCAGCAGGCGCCGTGGTTGGTCGCTCTGCCCGGGTTCGCCGTGGCCGTGACCGTCCTGTCGTTGAACGTGCTGGGCGACGGGCTGAGCGACCTCTTCAATCCGAAACGCCAGACGACATGAGGAGCGGGCAATGTACCTGATCAGGAGCAAGGGCATGTTCCTCGATCCGCCGGGCCAGTTCCTCCCGAGCGTCGTGGCAGTGGACGGCCGCACGATATGCTTCGTGGGCACGGAGCGGGACTTCGCGCGCGATTCGGGGATCGACGGCTGGCATGAGGTCGATCTCTCGGGCCATTATCTCTGCCCGGGATTGTTGAATACACACGTCCATCTGGCGTTCTCCGGTTGCGCGGCCCCGCGGGAGCAGTACCTCGCCGAGACCCCCGGGATGCGGGTCCTGCGCGCGCTGCGGAACGCACAGACCCTGCTGCAGAGCGGCGTCACGACCGCGCGCGACTGCGGATCCGATTTCTTCGTGCTCGAGGGAATGCGGGAGGTTGCGGGGAAAGGGCTCTTCGATCTGCCCAACCTGCTGCTGTCCGGACCTCCCCTCACCCAGACCGGCGGGCATCTACATTTCATGGGCGGGGAGGTCGACGGCACGGACAGCATCCGCCGGTTCGTCCGGCTCGCACACAAGCGCGGCGCCACGAGCATCAAGGTCATGGCGACAGGCGGCCAGATGACCCCGGGCACGCTGCCGGAACGGCCGGCGTTCTCTCAGGACGAACTGAACACGGTGACGGAGACAGCCGGCGATCTCGGCCTCCCGACGGTGTCGCACTGCCTGTCCCGCGAGGGCACGGTACGGAGCGCACTCGCCGGATTTCACAGCATCGAGCATTGCGCCTTCTTTGAACGGGAAGAGCACGGATGGCTTCGGCGCTCGTACGACCCCGCGGTGACGACGGAGATTCTCCGGCATCGGAACAGCGTCATGATGGGGCTGGCGGCCGGATACCATCGGCTCGACCAGCCTCGGACGACGTCCGCCGGCACGGACCACGAGCGGTTCCTGCTCCGCCAGGAACGCACGATGCTCGACATCTTCAGGCAGATGCACGACGCGGGCGTTCCGATGGTCGTCGGGACGGACGCGGGAGTTGCGGCAACGCCCTTCGACGAGACGTGGCTCGAGTTGGAACTGATGGTCCAGGCCGGGCTTCCACCGCTGGAAGCCCTCCGGGGCGCCACCGTCCGGGCGGCGCGCGCGCTCTTGCTCGACCGGACGACGGGCCGCATCGGTGCCGGTATGCGCGCCGACTTGATCGCCGTCCGCGACGATCCGTTGGCGGACATTCGCGCCTGCCGCCACGTGGACTGGGTGATGTGCGGCGGACGCATCGTCAAGGCGCTGCCGCAAGAGTACGAGAGAGGCGAGGGACGGAGATGATGGAGACACTGCGGTGCGTAACGTGCGGGCGGTCATACGCTGGAGGAGTTCGATACCGGTGCGACGCATGCGGGGACGAACTCGAAGTCGTGTACGAATACGCGCGGGCCGCCGAGGAGTTCGCCGGGACGTGGACGTCCCCTGGCAGCATTTGGGATCGTTTCCGGTCGGTGCTCCCCGCCGTGCGCGACGACGCGATCGTAACACTCGGCGAGGGCAGCACCCCACTCGTGCGCAGCCGCCGGCTCGCAGCGCGCCTCGGGCTCGAGCGCCTCTACTTGAAGCTGGAGTACGAAAGCCCAACGGGCTCCTTCAAGGATCGTCAGGTTTCGATCGCCATCTCCAAGGCCGTGGGCGAAGGCAGGACGGAGTTCGCCACGGTCTCGTCCGGAAACGTCGGCGTGGCGCTGTCGGCGTACTGCGCCCGCGCCGGGTGTGACGCCGAGGTCTGGGTCTCGGTCGACACCGCTGAGTCCAAGCGATTGCAGATTTCCATGTACGGCGCGCAGGTCAAACTCCTCCCGCCGTCCGACGACGACATCGGCCGGTACTTCGCCGTCTACACCGGCATGCAACGGTACGCGCTCGCCCATGGGAAGGTACCGATGGTCTCCGCGCGTGCCGTGAATCCGTACATGGTGGAAGGCGCGAAGACGATAGCGTTCGAGATCGCGGCTGCACTCGGAGGGGCACCCGACCACGTGTTCTGCTGCGTGGGGGGCGGTGGCCTGCTGGGCGGCGTGTACAAGGGGTTCGATGAGCTTCGCGCGATGGGACTGATTCGGCGAATCCCTCGGGTTAGCGGCGGGCAGGTCATCGATCGAATGCACGCGCCCATCCCCCGGCTTGACGAAGAACCATACCGGAGCGGCAACTTCTACCGGCCGCTGGACGGCGCGTGGGCCTGGCGGAGCATCCAAGCCTCGGGCGGGAAATGGGTTGGGGTGACCACCGACGATGTACACGCGGCTCAGCAGGAGCTCGCGCTCGACGAGGGGATTTTCGCCGAGCCCCAGGGCGCGTACGCCGTCGCGGCGCTGTCGAAAGCCTGTGCGGGCGGGGAGATCGCGGGCAATGACACCGTCGTCTGCACCCTCACGGGGTCGGGTTTGAAGGACATGGAGTCGGCGGCACGCTTCCGGGAGAATCCGCGGTATCGGGCCCCGGTGAACGCGGTGTTCGGGTAGATCGGAGAGATGCGGGCGCGGGTCGCCGGATCCGCGCGGTGACAGGGGGGAATGTCATGACCGGGATCTGGACCAGGACGAGGTGGCTTGCTGCGATGCTCGTCGTGAGCCTGGGCGCGCTCTTGATCGCGCTCGGCCCGACGGTTCCGTCGTTGGCGCAATCGCCGGAGTGTGGCGCCGCAGGCGGCACCATCGTAGCGGCGATGTCGACCAACCCACCGACCCTCGATCCTATGCTGTCGACCACCACCGCGTCGCGGCAGGTCGCGGTGTACCTCTTCGAGTCTCTGATCACCTACGATGAGAACTATGCGATCATCCCGCAGCTCGCCGCGAGCTGGACGTCGACGTCGAACGGGCTCGTCTACATCTTCAAACTTCGGCCGGGCGTAAAGTTCCACAACGGCCAAACGCTGACCGCCGCAGACGTCAAAGCGTCCTTCGAGCGATATCTGAAAGTCGCGCCCGGCGCACTGCAGCGGTTCAGCGGGTTCAAGAGCGTCACCGCGGTCGACGCCTTGACGGTGCGCTTCGAGTTGACCACGCGGTTCTCGTTCCTGCCCAATCTGGCGATTCCATCGCCGTTGTTCGCGGTGCTCCCGAAGGCGATCATCGACAAGTACGGCGAGAAAGAGATCCGCGGACAGGATCTGGTCGGCACCGGTCCCTACAAGTTTGCCGAGTGGAGACCGGACGTGGCGGTACGGCTCACCAAGTTCGCCGACTACCGGCCCGACGCCCGGTTCGCCGGCGCCACGGGCTTCGGCGGTCGCCGCGTGGCGTGCGCGGATCAGATCGGGTTGATCCCTGTGGTCGAGGCCGGCAGCCGCGTCGCCGGCCTGCTGACCGGCGCGTACGATTTCGCGGAGTCGGTCCCCATCACGAGCGTTCCGCAGCTGGAGGCCAGCAAAACCATCACCGTGGAAATCGTGAAACCAAAGTGGGGCATCTTCGACGAATTGAACCACGGGGAACCTCCGATGGACAAGCTCGCCTTCCGGAAGGCGCTCGTGGCATCGCTGGACATGGGGCAGGTTCTGTCGGCCACCTCTTTCGGGAACCGGCCGGAGTATATCCGCGTCTCCCCCAGCATCTTCTTCCCCGAGCAGAAAGACTGGTACACGACGGCCGGATCGGGAATGTACAACAAGCCCGACCTGGCGCAGGCGAAGCGGTTGCTGACCGAGGCCGGCTACAACAATGAGCCGATCATCCTCCTCACAAACCAGAACTACGATTGGATGTACAAGGCATCTCTGGCCCAGGCTGCGCAGTGGCAGCGGGCCGGCATCAACATCAAGATCGAGCTGATGGACTGGCCGTCGCAGATCCAGCGGGCGCAGAGCCTGAAAGGCTGGCACATCAACCAGACCGGCTGGTCCCCGCGGCTTGACCCGTTGCAGACCGCGGTATCGCTGAAGTGCGGCTCCCTGTCGGCCTACAACTACTGTAACCGGGAGATGGACCAGCTCCTCGACCAAGTGAATACGGACCTGCCGCTCAAGCAACGCCAGGCGGTGTGGACCAAGATTCAGCAGCTGGTGTGGGACGACGTCTCCGTGATTCGGATCGGCGACTACTTCGAGCCCGAGGCGATTGGCAGCAGCCTCAAGGGGTACCGGCCGTTCTACGTGATCCCGCGGTTCTGGAACGTGACGAAGGAACGCTAGCCCGCCATCGTCGAGGTTCGGTGGAAGCAAGGAGGGCTGAAGAGGCTTTGAACCGACGTCATAGCTCACCCCGTCGGATGCGATTTGGCGCCAGCCCGGCTGTGGAAGGGACGGGAAGGCCGCCGCGCCCCCGACCGGATCTGCCAACAAGCCTGCGAGACCGTGGAGTGGAGGTACCTGCGAGGCAGGGGAGGCGTCCGTGAGCAAGTATGTGCTGCAGCGGCTCCTCTTGCTGATCCCGATGTGGGTGGCGGTGGGCGTGGTGTCGTTCTTCGTCGTACACGCCACCCCGGGGGATCCCGCGGCCGCCTTTCTCGGCCAGGAAGCGCAGTTCGAAAGCAAAGAGGCCATCTACCGACGGTTGGGGCTTGACAAGCCACTGTACGTTCAGCTCACGAACTGGATCGTCGGCGCCGCCCACGGCGATCTCGGGCAGTCGTTCTTCCTGGGGCGCAGCGTCTCCGACGCGCTGCTCGAACGGCTCCCGGTCACGCTCAGCCTCACCTCCCTCGCTCTCCCACTGGCGGCAGCGATCGGCGTTCCACTTGGGATCATGGCCGCCTTGCGCCCGAACAGCTGGACGGACGGAGTGACGACCAGCGTCGCTCTGTTCGGTCTGTCCGTGCCGGAATTCGTCACCGGGATGCTGCTCATCTTCTTCTTTGCAGTGGGGTTGCGCTGGCTCCCGGTCGGCGGGTATCAGCCGCTGACGCAAGGTGTCATCCCTTGGCTCCAGCACCTGGTGCTCCCGGCGGCCTCGCTCGGGCTGTTGCAGGCGGGGTTGATCGCCCGCATCACGCGCGCCAGCATGCTTCAGGTGCTGGACTCGGACTACATCAGGACCGCGCGGGCCAAAGGCCTGCGTGAGCGCGTGGTGCTCCTGAAGCACGCCCTCCGCAATGCCATCATCTCAGTGGTAACCGTGCTCGGGTTGGCATTCACCATTCTCATGAGCGGGGCATTCATCACGGAGACGCTGTTCCAGCTTCCCGGGGTCGGCAACCTCGCCGTGTCGGCGGTGCTCCGCCGGGATTATCCGGTCGTCCAGGGCGAACTGCTGTTGATCAGCACGATCGTGCTTCTCGTAAACATCCTCGTGGACGTGGCCTACAGCTACCTGAATCCGACAATTACGTTCTCGTAGGTTCCTAGACAACCAGGGGGCGGGCTGTCCCGGGTGACCGTGACGGTGCCGCTTGCCTATGCAGCCTCATGAGGCTACAAATCGCACCGGCCGGGGCGCCAATCGGTTCCTCCACGGGCAGGAGGGCCGGAAGACTTGTCGGTAACGGGCCACGCGGGCGGAGCCACGCCCTCAACCAGGATCAACCGCCGATCGAGTGCCCTCGTCCGGAGCTTCCAGCGCCTCTGCATACGCTGGCGATGCGTACCAGGCCCGCGCCGCCTCGACAGAGGGGAACTCAACGACCACGATCCGACGTCTCGTTGGCGCGCCTTCCACCACTTCGACCGCCGCTCCGCGCACCAGGTATCGGCCTCCGTATTGAGCGATGGAGGCGGCCGCGAGCGCCCGGTACACGTTGGCGAAGTCCTCGTCGAGCACCTCGACCTCGGAGATCACGTAGGCGGCCATCGTAACATCCTCGACCCGCGATTGCACCCGCGCGCAACGGTCCAGCGGCGCGTTTGCCGTCACCGACCGGTCAGCGCCGCGCCGAGTAGACGCAGCTCGCGCCTCGGCAGATGCCGGCCGCGGGGATCTCCATTCGCGGCCAGCACCTGAATGCTCACGTGGTCGGCGCCAGCGCTATGGTGCGCCGCGACCCTGGCCGCGATCGACTCTGGATCGCCCCAGGCGACGAGCGCGTCGATCAATCGGTCGCTGCCGTTGCCGGCGAAGTCCTCGTCCGTAAAGCCCAGCCGGCGCAGGTTGGCCACATAGTTGGCCAACCCGAGATAGACGCGGACGACGCCGCGCGCGATCTCCCGCGCCCGCGCCGCGTCCGACTCCAGCACCACTTTCTGCTCCGGCGCGAGCAGTGGCCCGACGCCGAGGATCTCCCGCGCCCGCCGGGTGTGTTCAGGTGTGACCAAGTAGGGATGCGCGCCCGCAGTACGCCGTCCAGCGAGCCGGAGCACCCGGGGCCCGAGGGCGGCCAGCACGATGTGGTCGGCAGGCACGGGTGTGCTGGCCGAGGCCAGCGCGTCCAGATATTCGTTCAGTCGTTCGTACGGCCGCCGGTACTCGGTCGTGGCCTCGCGGTGCCCGGCACCCACCCCCAGCAGCAGCCGGTCGGGGTAGGCCGTATCGATACGGTGGTACGCGGCCGCCACTTCGGCCACCGGCTCGGTCCAGACGTTGACGATCCCGCTGGCGAAGGCGAACTGGGTCGTCGCGCCGAGGATCGTCATGGCGGGCGCAAGGTCCGCCCTAATACCGCCGACCCACAGTGCGCCGTACCCGGCATCCGCGAGCTCCGCGGCGACGTCGCCCAGCTCCGCCTCGGGCCGACCCTCGAACTGCCGCCGACCCGCCCATACGCCCACCCGGCCAAGCTCCACTTTCATTATCGTCTCCTCCCGAGCAGACCGCCCCGGCCCGAGCACCCGTGCTGACATCCAGGGT
>DASPUZ010000031.1:0-2060 GCA_035622635.1 bacterium
GGGATCGCGGTAGGGACGCTCATTGCTGCGCGCCCCCCGCACAGAACCGTACGAGCGGCACTCCCGCATACGGCTCCCACCTTGGGTGTTTGACGGCGAAGCGTTGGCTCGGCCATTGATGAAGGATGCGGTTTCTCGGAATCCAGCGATCCGCCAGACGATTGATGGCGGCCCACGTCGTCTTGTCCCGCTGTCCCCGGCGGCGGAGCGCCCGCAGCCAGTGCCAGAGCACAATTCCGCGGAACTCGCTCAATGCAGTGCTATTGGTCGGCACGGCGTGGTAAGCGAAGTAACCGCCCACGACCTGCCGAAGCCAAGAGCCCTGCTCGTCCAACGGTGCGTGGCGATGCTGCCAGAGAGCATTTCTGATCTCTCGCAGCTTGGCCCGCATGCGGTCGCGTCTGCTGCGCCGGCGGAGCTGGAACCGTCCCGCCCTGGAGCGCCCGCAGATGTGCGTGAAGCCCAGGAAGTCGAACGTGTCCGGCTTGCCAAGACCGCGCTTGGTGCGAGCGGCGGCCGCGTGGCGGCCGAACTCGATGAGACGCGTCTTGTCCGGGTGCAGCGTCAACGCGAACGCCGCCAGCCGCTCTGCCATGTCCGTCCGGAACCGCGTGGCGTCGGCCTCGTGCTGAAACCCGGCCACGAGGTCATCGGCGTAGCGCACGATGATCATGTCGCCGGTGGCCTCGCGCCGTCGCCAGCGCTCGGCCCAGAGATCGAGGACGTAATGCAGGTAGATGTTGGCCAAGAGCGGCGAGATCACCGCGCCTTGCGGGGTTCCCGCCTCGGTCGCCATCATCTGCCCATCCTCCATCACCCCAGCCTTCAGCCATCTGCGGACCAAGCGGATGACGCGGCGGTCGCCGATCCGGTGCTCAACGAAGCGGAGGAGCCACTCGTGGCTTACCGTATCGAAGAACCCGGCGATATCGGCGTCCAGGATCCAGTTCACCTGGCGCGTCTCGATCCCGACCGCAAGCGCATCCAGCGCGTCGTGCTGGCTGCGGCCCGGCCGGAACCCATAGCTGAACCCGAGGAAGTCTTCCTCGTAGATCGCGTTCAGCACTTCGCCCACCGCGCGCTGGACGATCTTGTCTTCCACCGCGGCGATACCGAGCGGGCGCTGCCGCCCATCCGGTTTCGGGATGTAATGTCGCCGCGACGGTTGCGCGCGATAGCTCCCGCGGTGAACACGGGCGTGCAAATCGGTGAGCCGCCGATCGAGGTCACGACCATATTCTTCCCATGTCAGGCCATCTACTCCGGCCGCGGCGTCCCGGTTTAGCCAGGAATAGGCAGACCGCAACAGTTCGACGCTCACATGGTGCAAGAGCGCGGTGAACCGCTCCTTCTTCTTCAGCCTCGCGGCTGTCCGTACGCGTTCCAGACCTGCGGTCACGCCGTCCCGGCTCGGTGTCCGGAGCGTGCTTGGCTGGCGCGCGCTTCCCTCGGCCTCGCTCCTTCGCTCCACCGGCTCCGCCGACGGTCGCCCGTCATTGTTCGCCGGCTTCGTCGCTACTATGGGCGAGTCTGACTTCTCGCGGTCGTGCGTCATCGGCTTCGCCTACGGGCTTCCCGATGCGGGCCGCTGGCGTGGTTCGACAGGCTCACTGTCGCACCAACGGTCAACCGCGAGACCTCCCGGTTCCCAAACAAGGAACGTCCCGTCATGCTGGGGTCTTCGACCACGCCGGATCGCAGTACGGTTCGCGATGACGCCGTACTCCGTGTCGCCTTCCGCACTCTGAACAACGTCGGCATCCGGGATGTCATTTCGTGGCTCAATACCCAGCCTGTCGGCTCCCCTGTCAACGCTTCGTGGCCGCCGTCGCCGACGGATACTCACGCAGGACTCGGGGACAGTGTGGTTCGCTACTCCTTCACTGCGTGGGACTTGCACCCACTATTCCTTGCCGGTCTCCCGGCGCACTCAGAGTCGATTTGTCCGCCGCCCGTCGACCTTGATCTTCGACCGCCGGCCCCGCGAAATGGGGATCAGATTGGATTGACCTGCCGCCGGTCGTCCCTGACCTTGGGCCGCCGGCCTCTGGGCAGCGGCG
>DASPUZ010000032.1:0-4074 GCA_035622635.1 bacterium
GTCACGCTCGCGCGTGGGGACAGGAACAAGCCGCCCGCCGGCGACCAGCGCATCCCGCCGATACTCATCGTAGTAGGGCGCGTGGATCAGCAGCTCGTCTTCCGGATTCAGCAGCGTCTTGCAGACCACCTGGAGTGCTTCCTGCGTACCTGTGGTAACGAGGATCTCCGAATCCGGATCGGCGGTGAGGCCGTTGTCGCGTGCGAGCTTCGTGGCGATGGCACGGCGGAGCTCAGGAATCCCCGTCCACGGCGTGTACGTCGTCTGGCTGCGGTCCAGCGCGCGCTTCGCAGCCTCGATAATGTGTGGCGGAGTAGGGAAGTCTGGCGTGCCGGTGGACAACGTGATCAACCCCGGGGTGGGGACTGACGTTTGCGTCGGGAACCCGTTTCCGACCTCGCGGGCCCGAGTGGAAATGACCCGATCCACCAGTTCTGATCGGGGGATGCTACTCATCGGTGTCGCACTCTCCCTTCTCGGCACCAGATTGCGGATCCCTGGCCGAACAACGACCGGTTGTCGTCGCCGCGGGTGAGGGTGCTGTCCCAGGCCCGCTAGTCTCGGGCTCGGCACCGAGTCCCAGACCCACGCCCGGGCCTTCGCCGGCGGCAACGGCCTTTCAGTCTGCAATGACAGTGTCAACATTTCCGCAGTTTGGCAGGATTTCCTGTCTAATGGGACGAACGCGGGTGTCGAGTTCACGATGGTGACGGGAAGCCCACAGCCGGTCTCGCATCGCCGTCGCAACCTGTCTCGATGCCCGCGACCATAGTAACAGCGGCGGGCCACACTGGGACGCTTCGGCGTGTCGGGTGAGGCCGTGCTCAGCACGGCGGACGAAGCGTGCTGGCTGCCGCGCGAGGAGAGATCATGGACCTGCCTGTGCGCACTGTCCTTGTGGGTGTGGGCGCGCGAGGGAAGGTGTGGGCGCGCCTCTTGCATGACGAACCGCGCACCGAGCTAGTGGGGTACGTCGATCCGGTGCCGGCGAACCTGGAGTGGGTGCAGACACGGTTCGGCGCCACGCCCGCCGTGTGTTTTGCCCAGATGCCCGAGGCACTCCGCGCGCTCACCCCGGACTTCGTCGTGCTGGCCACGCCGCCGATGGACCGCTACCGAGAGGTACTGGCCGTGTTCGAGGGCGGCGCGCATCTGCTGTCCGAGAAGCCGCTCACGCTCGATCTGCGCGAGGCGGTCCGCATCGTCGAGGCCGCCGAACAGGCGCGGCGCGGCCTCGCCCTCGGCGTCAATTTCCGCTATCAACATTGCGTGACCCGGGCGCGCGAAATCCTCAAGAGCGGGGAGATCGGTGCTGCCAACTTCGCCCACTACATCTACTGCCGGAACCGAGACGGATATCTTCCCCGCCTGAACAAGTATCCGCTGACCATGCACCAACCCATGCTGTACGAGCAGACGATCCACCATGTTGACGAACTGCGGTTCGTCTACGACGCCGAGGTGGAGCACGTGTGGTGTCGCTGTCACAATCCCCGGTGGAGCATGTACGAGGGCGACGCCACGGTGATTGCGATCCTCGAGATGACCGGAGATCTCGTCGTGAACTACTTTGGCACGTGGGCGGCGCAAACTAAGATGGACCAGTTTCTGTGGCGAACAGAGTGTGACCGCGGGGCGCTCCTCCAGCATGCGATGTTCTCGGACCTCCGGATCGCACGCGGGACCGACGCACAGACGGCCGAACCGATTGCTCTGCCCGTCCAGGAGCAACTTGTCGACGATGCGCGGCTACTCCTGGCCGACGTGATTACGCAGTTGGCGGCGGGCAGCCTCCGGCCCGAGCCGTCCGGGATGGATCACCTCAAGACGCTGGGCGTCGTCGCCGCCTGCGAGGCATCGAGCCGCACCGGCCGGCGAGTTGCGATGCGGGAGTTCTTCGAGGAACAGGGCGTGCCGCCGCGATGGGTCTGAGGTCGCGCCCTTAGGTGGAGGGAGGTCACGGAAATGGCGCAAGTAGTGCTCGCGGGGGGCTTTGTGCTGGACGTGCGGACCGGAGTACGGGAGCGCGCCGACGTCCTGATTCACGGGAACCGCATCGCGAAACTCGGGCGGCCGGGGGACGTGCGGACGGAGCCATCCGCAAGCCGCATCGAGATAGACGGCCACACCGTGCTCCCCGGTTTTTCCAACAACCACGTGCATCTGGGTTGGAGTGGCATGGGGTGGGATGGGGGACCGACCGGGATTCTGCGCGACCAAGCGCTCCATGACTCAGACGGCATCAACGGTATCAAAGCGGCGGCGAATCTCCGAAAGTCGCTCCGCGTGGGGCTGACCGCGCTGCGGGATCTCGGGATGAACATGAGCGGGTTCGACGCTAAAGACGCCCTGCGGCGCGGGTTGATCACGGGGCCGAGGCTATTCATCGCTGGGAAGACCATCATGTGCACGGGCGGCCATACCTGGTGGTGCGGGCACGAGGCCGATGGGCCCGACGGCATGCGAACGGCGGTGCGGGCCCAGATCAAGCGCGGCGCCGATCTCATTAAGGTCATTGCGAACGAAGCCACGCCCCAGTACACCGTCGCGGAGCTTCGGGCAGCGGCCGAGGAGGCGCACACGTTTGGCCGGCGGATCACGGCGCATGCGTCGATCCCGCAGGCGATTCGCAACGTGGTCGACGCCGGGTTCGATTCAATCGAGCACGGGTCCCACGTCGATGACGATGTGCTCGAGCGGATCGTCGAACGGAAAATGTTCGTCGTCCCGACGTTTTCCCCGCGCGTGCTTCAGACCGAACGCGGGCCCGCACGCGGCATGCCGGCCGAGGTGGCGGCCGCTCGCCGCAGGCAGGCCGAGCAGACGCCGCCGGGCGCGTTTCTGATCCGGATGCGCGAGGCAGGGGTCAAGTTCGCCTTCGGTACGGACGCGGGGAGCCCGTGTGTGCCGCACGACGAGATCATGGGCGAGATGGAGGCGCTGCTTAAATACGGCGCGGTCACAGCGCCCATCGACGTCATCCGAATGCTCACGATCAACAGCGCCGAGTTGCGGGGCGACGCGGATCGCTTGGGCACCGTCGAAGAGGGCAAGCTGGCCGATATCGTGGTCGTCCAGGGGGATCCGCTGACAGACGTCCACGTGCTCGGGAAGGTGCGCCACGTATTCGTCGACGGGCAGCACCTGGTCTGCAACGGCGAGGTCACGGACTGGTACAGCTGGTGACAGACGTAACCCGGCGCCGTGGCCGCGCGTACGCAACGCGCATGTTCCTGTGGCTCGATGAAGGGGCGGGCACCTATGAGGACGCCTGAATCCCGCACCTCCCGGCACGCGCCCACGCCGCCCCTGCGGTCGATCCGATGGACCTAGACTGCGTCATCGCGGGCGGGCGCGTGCTAGCCGGGCACGAGTTCGTGGCCGCTGATCTTGGGATCCAGTCGGGCCGGATCGCCGCAGTCGGCGCGCCCGGTGCATTCAGCGGTGCGGTGATCTGCCGGCTCCTCGATGCACGCGACCACCTCGTCCTTCCCGGCGCGATCGACTCTCATTTTCACTGCCGGGCTCCTTCGCACCCCGAGCGGGAGGATTTTGCGTCAGCGACCGAGGCGGCGGTAGCGGGCGGGGTTACCGCGCTCATCGAAATGCCGATCTCGGTTCCCCCGACCACCAATGGACAGGTGCTCCGTGCCCGAGCCGAGCTGGCGAGGAAGTCGGCGTACGTGCACGTGGGATTCTACTCGTCCGCGGCGACGGGGCGGCGGGAAGATCTGCAAGGCGCGGTCGAGGCGGGTGCCCTCGCGTTCAAGGCGTTCTTGCAGCATGTCCCGCCCGGGCGCGAAGACGAGTTTACCGGCCTCTGCCTGCCGACGAACGCTGAGCTGCTGGCCGCGTTTGAGCTGCTAGCGGCCTTTCAGCTGCCGTGCGCCTTTCACGCCGAGGACCAAGCGATGCTTTCTCACCGAGAGGCCGCGCTGCGGGCCGCTGGCCGTCGGGACGGCCGTGCGCACGCCGAGTCCCGCCCGGACTACGTCGAAGCGGTGAGCGTCGGCACGCTGATGCGGCTAGCGGAGCGGTTTGGGGTCCACGTGCACATCCCGCATGTGAGCTCTC
>DASPUZ010000033.1:0-20202 GCA_035622635.1 bacterium
GCGGTTGACGTCCCGCTAATGTCGACCGACCCGACGAGCACCTGGACGCTGCCGTCGCTACTCATCCGGACGCACGCGCTCGCAGGTTCCAGACCACCGAGCCAGCCGCCGACCGCGATCCCCACCCCTTCGTGGGCGGCCGCGTGGCGGCGCGATCGCACCAGTGGATCTTCCCGCAGGGCCTCGAGGGCTTCACGGAGCCCAATCCTCGGCCACGGCTCCCCGGTGGGCATGGGGTCACCCGCCTGCGAGACATTTCGCAGGCGGAACTCCACCGGATCGTGGCCGAGTGCGCGCGCCAGGTCGTCTACGAGCGATTCGATCGCAAACGTGGCCTGCGGCGCGCCCGGCGCGCGATACGCTCCCACCGGGGCCTTGTGCGTCAAGACTTCCTGTCCCTGAACGTCCAGATGGTCTACGCGGTATGCGCCTCCGAGCAGCAGCGCGGCGATGCTAACGGGAGCGCCCGGGAAGGCCCCGGCATCGAACAGCAGCCTCGCCTGGAGCGCGGTGAGCGTGCCGTCGCGGCGGGCACCGAGTTTCACGTCGAGGATGGACTGAGGGGCCGGTGTCCCTGTGCGAAACTCGTCCATGCGGGTGAGCGCCAGCTGCACCGGCCGACCCAGCGTCATCGCGAGGGCGCCGGCCAATGGCTCGAGCAGCACGATCTTGGCTCCGAACCCGCCCCCAACCGTCATCGGCATGACGCGGACGGACGACTCGGGAAGACCCAGCACGGCGGCGATGGTCTCCCGCGCGTAGAACAGGCCCTGAGTAGCGGTCCACACGGTGAGCCGCCGCCCGTACGGATCGTACTCGGCCACGGTCGCGTGAGGTTCGATGTAGGCTTGGTGCACAATGGACGTCCGGAAACGGCGGCTGACAACCGCGGCTGCGGCCGCGAAGCCGCGCTGGATGTCGCCCCGAGAAAACCGGACGCGGCTCGCCACGTTGCTCGGCGCCTGCGCCCCTTCGTCTTCCGTCTTGAGCGCGGCGTGCAGCAGCGCCTCCGAACTTTTCCCCGAGAGTTCCGGCTGCACGAGCGGCGCGTCGGGCGACGCCGCTGCCGCGGGATCCGCCAGCGCCGGGAGGAGATCGTACTCGGTCGACGCGGCCAGCCGTTCCAACCCGTCGTGGGCGGCCGCTTCCATTTCAGCGACGACGACGGCCACGGGTTCGCCGGCATATCTCACTTCACCGCGCGCGAGCAGGCACCGCGCCCTCGACGAGGGCGCCGGATCGCCGAACGGGAGATCGTCCGCGGTAAGAACGGCGACCACCCCGGGGACTGCACGGGTCGCCTCCTTCGCGATCCTCCGGATCCTCGCGTGGGCATGCGGGCTGAGCAGAACCCTCGCGTACAGCGTCCCCCGCAACTCCACGTCGCCCGCAAACTTCGCCCGGCCCGTGACCTTTTCCTCACCATCCACGCGGCGGAGTGACTGTCCGATCACAGATGCTGCCATACTACGCACCTCTCGGCAAGGATCTCGCGAAAATCGGGGCAATAGGGGTCTTCCAGACCCGACGAAACCCCTCCTGCTCCGCCCAGGAGGTACGGTTCGGCGCCGCGAACTGAACGCCGCCGGCCAGCGGACCAAACGTCTAGGGGGAGGCCGCCGGCCGTCCAACACAACAGGAGTCTTCCTTCGGTGCGCTGCTCAGGGTACCAAGCTACGCCGTATTCAGCCTGCCTGCGATGCGCCTGACCGCGGATCTGACGCCGGAATGGATGCGCGCTTCGGGCGTGTGTCCGCCGAACAAGCCGTGACCAGGCCAGTCCGGAGACCGCCGCTGGTTCGGCGCCCGTCGTTCTGGCTCATCGTGGTGCTGGTGATCGTGATCCCGACTCTTGCGTTTTTCTCCACCCAGTGGCTGCTGCGCGTGCTTCGCCCGCCTGGGCATTCGCCCGGCTCGTCGCTCTGCCGCCCCGATGGCCAGCGTGCGCGTGCAACCCAAGAGGCCGGGTCTGGCACGTCCCATTCGCCGGCCACAGGGAAACGGCAAGCGCAGCCGCGAAGTTGTGTAGTATGAGAGCTGCGCGGCTGTACGGAGCTGGAGACTTGCGAATCGAGACAATGCCCGATCCTGTCCCGGGGGACGGCGAATTGTTATTGCGTGTCCTCGAGGTCGGCATTTGCGGGAGCGACCTGCACTTCTACCGGCAGGATTCGGGCGACTCGATCGATCCCGCATCCCCGCTCGTTCTCGGTCATGAGTTCTCCGCGCGGATCGCCGACGACCGCGGCGAAGCTCTGGGGTTGCCGCCCGGCCGCCTGGTGGCGGTGGAACCGGCACGGCCGTGCGGCCGATGTGAGTGGTGCCTCGCCGGGGATCCCAACCTGTGCCCTTACCAGGCGTTCGCGGGGAACCCGGGAACACACGGCGGGCTCGCGGAGTACCACGCCGCGCCGGCGGACGCGATCATTCCGGTGCCGCCTCAATTCGACGCAGCAACAGCGGCGCTGCTCGAACCCCTCGGCGTCGCCATCCATTGCCTCGATCTGGCCCATCTGCACCCCATGGATTCCGTGGCAGTGATCGGGGCCGGCCCCATCGGGCTCATGGCGGCGCAGGTCGCAAGGGGGGCCGGCGCCGGAAGCGTGTTCGTCCTCGATCCGTTGCGGTACCGGCTCGATGCCGCCCGCCGTCTGGAGGTAGACGGCGTTGCGGAAGAGCCGGATGCGGTGCAGGGATGGACGAACGGACGCGGGGTCGACGTCGTGCTCGAGGCGACCGACGCGGCATCCGGCGTGGAAGCCGCGATCCAGGTCGCGCGCATCGGCGGGCGGGTCGTCCTGGTTGGGATTCCCGCGGGCGACACGGTCGCGCTCCAGACGTCCGTCGCCCGGCGCAAGGCGTTGACCGTGAAGTTTCAGCGTCGCATGGGGAGAGTGTTCCCGCGGGCAATCGAGATGGTTCGTGCCGGGCGCGTGCGATTCTCTCCACTGATCACTCACCGGTTCCCCCTGGACAGGGCGGCGGAAGCGTTCGCCCTCCAGAGCGCGCACCGCGACGGCGCCATCAAGACGATGATTGTCGTGAGTTAGCCCAGGTCGCCCACTGCGCCCCCAGGTCGGAAATCCCGGTCAGCCGGACTAGCTTTCTCAGGTCTGCTCCACTCGGCACGGCGGTGCCCATCTCCCAACTCTCCAGGCGTCCTCGCGGCAACCCCAGCGCCCCCTCAACTTCCGTCGCATCGCGCCGGCTTGCGATTCGCCACCGCCACAACGGATTCGTCGTGAGCCGCTGTTGCGACCGAGCGTCCAGCTCCACCACCATCCCCCCACCTCTTGCTGTGTCGGTGATCGTTCGAGCACAGCGAGCCACGTGCGTCGCGTTTCATTCTTGGATTCAAAATCTTGAAGCGGCAAAACCGCCGCCCGTATGATTGTGACACATCGAATGCGGCCCTACCAGCACTCGAGCGGGAGGGCTGCCACACCTATTACCGCCTACCCGTCTGCTCGGAGTCCTCGTGGTGCAGCGCTTTCTCGTGGCGGGGCTCACGAAGGGCGCCGTGCGGGGCTAGCGCGGCGCCTTGGTCGTCACCGGGGTGCCACCGTCACGTCCCAGTGCCCCACGCGGATCCACACGTGCCTCGTGACGCGTATCCGCGGGTGGTTCCGCTCCGCTAGCCGGTCAGCGAGCTGCGGCGCGATCACGCTGTTGAACAGCGATCGGATGGCCGCCGTGGCGTGCCTCAGGGAGCTCGTGCCCTCGACTGCGCCCGCGCCGGCGTCGCCGAAGAGAATGTCGTAGAATTGCTCCTCGGTGACGAACTCCGCACCACCGCGGTCCACCCGGTCGATCAGCCGCTGCACGAGCATGTCGACCAGCACATCCAGTGTCGCCGGAGATTGGACCCGTTTCACCCATTCGTCCGCCGCGCGTGCCGCGGCGGCCACGTCCCGGGCGATATCGCCCACGGTCATCGGTTCTTCCCGGATGGACACCCCACTCGCCACCGGCTTCTCGCGAAGCGCGTCAAGCGCCACGGCGACCTCCGGATAAACGATAACGGCGTGCCGCAGGCTCGTCAGATCCAAGATTCGCTGAACGAACAATGACGGTTGGGCGAGGATCAGCCGGCGTCCCAACCGGACGGCGCGGTTGTGAAGCTGGGCCAGGGCGGCGATGGCGGTGCTGTCGATGTACTGCAGTCCGCTGAGGTCGACGATGACATCCTTGCGCGCAATCAGGTCCTCGACGACCTCCGCCAGCCGGGCCACGGTACTCAAATCGAGCTCGCCGCCAAGACTGATGACCACGATGTCTGGGGTCCAGTCTTCGGTCTGGATATAAAGCGTGCGATCCTCAGCCACCACCGGTCCCCCGAGCGGCGTCGACCGAGGCGCCCCCTCTCCCATCCGGCTCGACTGCCATGCGCTGGGTGAGTCGACCCCCGGCATCCGCTTGTCGTACCTACCTCATACGCGCGCGCTTGTGCGAACCCTGCCCGGAGCGCACGGACGCCGCCGACCATCCTACTGGTGATGGCTCGCCGGCCACGCTACCGGCGGTCAGAGATCGAGAATCACGCGGGCTTCCCAACCGGCGCCGGTCTGCACCAGGCTGAGACCATGGTACGTGGCCGCCTTCACCATCCTCCTCACGTCGTGGCGGGTGCGATCCACGATGTCCCCGGCAAGCTCGGCGGTGAGCGTGGTATCGGTCACCTCCACGATCCGGCAACGACGCGGCAGGAACCCGCGCGTGTCCAGGAGGTACACGATCTCGTTGAGCCATGCCACGAGCAACGCTGCGCGGTCGGCGGCGGTGATAGAGACGCGCTCGTGCTCGTCGTCGCGAAGTCCGGCCGGATCGATGGTCAGCGCGACCAACCCGTCGGCCGCGCCGGCGAACAGCGCCTCCAGCGTGGCCGCGCGGACGACCAGGCCGACATCGGCGGTGTGTTCGAATGTCTCGACCGAAGCGGGACGTTCCGACCGCTCCACGACGATCACCCCCGGAGCGGGATGCCGTTCCGGATGCGACCAGCCCGATCAACCGCTTTGCCTTCCGAACCTGCACCGGCCGTGGCTGCATCCCCCAGCTCGATCTCGTCTAACTGTTGCAAGATCCGGCCCCCGGTCCTCGACGGAGGCACGGGGCTGCTTCTTGCGGACATCGAATGCAATATGCTCCGTAGTCCCGCGCTTCCTCTCGTACCCGGGTTGCGCTTCTCGGTACGAGGGATATCAAACGACGTGACTGGGAGGATTCTCGGCAGCACAACGAGTATGCAGGCTCGACTCCGACAACCCGCGCGTCCGAAGAAGGACGCCGTCGAACGTGCCGCAGCACGGAGAAATGGGCTCCACCGGCACAACAATGGAGGATGGAGATGACGGACACCATGCGGCCGGAACCGCCCCAGTACCCGGCCGGATCGTTCGTGGAGGGCGGCTCGCATGATGCCGGCAAGCGCGAAATGTGGATCGGCGAGCTTGAGCAGGCCCCGGCGCGGCTCCGCGAGACGGTGTCGGACCTGCCGGAAGAAGGTCTCGACACAACGTACAGGAACTGGACCATTCGCCAGATCGTGCACCACCTAGCCGACAGCCATCTGAACAGCTACGTCCGCTTCAAGCTCGCGCTGACGGAAGAGCGCCCTACGATCAAACCCTATGACGAGACGCGGTGGTCCCAACTGGCAGATGCCAGGCGCGCGGACATCGCGCCGTCGCTCGAACTCCTCGAGGGCTTACACGCCCGGTGGGTGTACCTGCTGCGATCGCTTGCGCCAGAGGCATTTGAGCGATCCTTCTACCACCCAGAAAGCCGGGAGATCGTACCTCTGTGGCACGCACTCGCCTATTACGTCTGGCACGCCCGGCACCACCGCACACAGATCGACTGGGTGAAGAAACACAAGTTGATGAGGTAGCGCAACACGTCCGGCTCCGGCCGGTACTCCGGCCGTCATGCGCCGGCCGCCTCGGTCGCGGATGCTCTCCGAGGGCCGCCCAACGGGAGCGCCACGGTGACCGCCAGCCCTCCACCGGGGCGGTTCTCCGCCCAGATGCGTCCTCCGTGAAGCTCAACGATCCCCGCACTGATCGCCAGCCCGAGCCCGACCCCGCCGGCGTCGCCGGGCCGCCGGACCCGGTGGAACTTGTCGAAGATCCGAGCGAGCTCGTCCCGCGGTACGCCGGGGCCATGGTCCGCGATCTGAACGCATACCTGCCCTTCGTCCCACCAGGCACGAACGTCAATGGGGCTCCCGCGAGGAGTGTAGCGGAGCGAGTTGTCCAGCACGTTGGTGAGAGCCTGGATCATCAGCACAAAGTCCATCGGGATCTGGGGAAGGTTTGGCTCGACGGTCACTTTGATCTCCCGCCCATCGAGCGCCTCGCCCATCTGGGTGAGGACGGCCCCGACCAAGTCCTCGATGTCCGCCCGCTCCAGCCGGAGTTTGATGGTCCCCCCGCCGAGCCGCGTCATCTCCAGCAAGTTGCCGACGAGCCGGTTGAGATGGTCCGCCTGCTCCTTCGCGGTCTCCAGCAACTCGCGTCGGGTATCGGCGTCCAGCATGCCGTCCGTCTCGGCGAGACTGCTGATGGTCCCGGTGATCGAGGCGAGGGGCGTCCGGAGATCGTGGGAGATCGAATTCAGGAGGGCGGACTGCAACCTCTCTGTCTCCCGTGAAAGCTCGAGCCGCTGCGAGACGTCTGCCAGGTTGGCTCGCTCGATGGCGAGCGCGGTCTGGCTGGCAAACGCCTGCACCAGGCGCCGCTGCTCCTGGGATAGACGCTCTCCCTCGTCGGCCGGGCGCGTGACGCCCAGCACGCCAACCACGGCCTGCGCGGTCTTGAGCGGAAGATACAGCGCCCTCGCCCCGGGAAGCGTGTCGGTGCCGTATCCGGCCGGCTCGGCGTGCCGGAACGCGTAGGTCGCGACGGCGAGCTCGTTCTCATCGAGCGGGAACTTCGGGGCGGTGAGCGCCGGGCGGAGCGCCTCGCCGGCCGGCAGGAACACCGCGGCGTCTCGCCCGAACGTCCCCGCCATGTGCCGCACGACGGTGTCCACGATCCCCCTGACATCGCGCGCGGCGGCGAGATCGTTGCTGAGGGCGTACAGCGCCGTCGTGTACGCCTCGCGCCGGCGGACCGCCCGCGCCTGTTCTCGCCCGCGGTCCGCGAGCGTGCTGACCACGAGACCGACGACCAGCAGCCCAGCGAACGTGAGCAGGTACTGCGTGCTCGACACCGCAAACGTATAGCGCGGGGGGACGAAGAAGAAATCGTAGGCCAGTACGCCCAGTACCGCAGCGGTCACGGCGGGGCCGCGTCCCCATTGGAGCGCGACGATCACAACGGCAAGCAGGTACAGCATCGTGAGGTTGGCGATGTCGAGGAACCCGCGCACCAGCACCCCGCCCGCGGTCGCCGCGGCGACGATGGCCGCACTGTAGAAATAGGGCCGTCGCGGCTGCGGCCGCCGCGACGGCACGGGTGCGGGAATCACGTCCCCCTCGGCCGGACTGCTCACGATGTACACGTCCATCGCACCGCTCGCCCGGATGACACGATTCGCCACCGAGCCCCGGAACCACCGGACCCACCAAGGCCGGCTCGAAACGCCGACGAAGATCTTCGTGACGTTCTGCGCCCGAGCATATCGAATGATCTCCGCGGCAGGATCGGCGCCGGGGAGCGTCACCGTCCGCGCGCCGAGCTCCTCGCCGAGCCGGAGCGCGCGAGCGATCCGATCGAGCCCGGCCTCCGAAAGGGCACTCTCCTTGCTGGTCTCCACGTGCAACACGATCCACTCCGCGTTGAGGCCGCTCGCCAGCCGGCGCCCCGCTCGCACGAGCCGCTCCCCGATCGGATTGTCGTCGACGCACACTAAGACCCGTTCCGCGGCGGGCCAGGGACCGGGGATCGCATGCGCGCCCATATACGCCCGCATCGCCTGGTCGACGTGGCTTGCCAGATACCGCAGCGCCAACTCCCGCAGCGCCGTGAGATTCCCGGGGCGGAAAAACCTCTGGATCGCCTGCGCGGCCTGACCGGGCATGTAGACCTTGCCCTCGCGAAGCCGCTCGATCAACTCGTCCGGCGGCAGATCGACAAGCTCGACCTCGTCCGCCGTCTCGACGATCCGGTCTGGAATCGTCTCCCGCACGGTGATTGAGGTAATCTGCGTCACCACGTCATTGAGGCTCTCGATGTGCTGGACATTAAGGGTGGTGAAGACGTCGATCCCGGCTGCCAGGACCTCCTCGACGTCCTGGCATCGCTTGGGGTGGCGCGACCCCGGTGCATTCGTGTGGGCCAGTTCGTCGATAATCGCAAGATCGGGGGCAGCGGCGAGTACGCCGTCCAGGTCGAGATCCTCGAGCATCACTTCACGGTACTCCACGCGTCGGCGCGGAAGCACGGGGAGGCCTGTCAGCAGGGCTTCGGTCTCGGCCCGACCGTGCGTCTCCACATAAGCGACAAGCACCCGTCGCCCGTGCGCAAGTTGCGCTCGCGCCGCCTCCAGCATCGCATACGTCTTCCCGACCCCGGCCGCATATCCCAGGAACAATTTGAGCTTGCCCCGCCGCCGACGCCGCTCTTCGGCCTCGGCCTCCGCAAGGAACGCCTCCGGACGAGGGCGTTCGGGCTCAGCACCGCCGCGCACGACGAGTCGTCACCTCGATCATGGCGTGTTCCACGACGTCGGCACGGGGCGCAGCCGCGGCGGACGCAACACGCTCAATTCGCCGCACGGAGCCGGTACCCCACGCCCGGTTCGGTGATAATGTAATGCGGACGCGCGGGATCCGGCTCCACCTTGTGCCGCAGCTTGCTGATGTTGACCCGCAGCAGGTTGGTGTCGGGGTCGTACCCGGCACCCCAGACTTCCTGCATGAGATGCCGATGGATGAGCACCTTGCCCGCGTGAAGCGCCAGCACCTTCAGCAGCGAGTATTCGATCGGCGTCAGCGGGACCTCCCGTCCCGACACGGTGACCATGCGACGCGCGACGTCCACCACGAGATCGCCAACGGTCACGACCGGGTCGCCCGCGGGACGGGCCGCGTGGCGCAACGCAACACGAATGCGGGCGAGCAGCTCGCCGGTGCTGAAAGGCTTGGTGAGGTAGTCGTCCGCGCCGGCATCCAACGCCGCGATCTTGTCCTCATCCTGCCCGCGGACCGACAAGACGACGATCGGCGTCGAGGACCATTCACGGAGCCGCCGGGTGACCTCGATCCCGTCCGTGTCCGGAAGGCTGAGATCGAGGATGATCAAGTCGGGGTGCTGCGCCGCCGCGGCTTCCTCAGCTTCCCGGGCGGTGGCCGCCTCCATCACGCGGTACCCCTGCGCGGTCAGCGATACCCGCAGAAACCGCCGGATCGCCCGCTCGTCGTCGACCACGAGAATCCGCGGCCCTTCCTCACCCATCCTGCAAATCTCCTGGCTCCCTTCCGTCCCGGCGTCCTCGCTCCCTCAACGCCGCGGTCCGCCCCTACCAGGATAACTCTAGCACAGATGGCAGCAGCCGGGCGCGCCCGCGGGCCAGTCGCCCACGGGTCTGGCCGGATCGGCCGGCAAGAAAAGACGGAGGGCTTGCGCCCTCTTCACCGGTACGGGGCCTCGATCCGACAGAGCGGACCGCGCTACGGTCTCCTTTAAGGCGCCTCATTCGACTCGTGGCTGCGGTTGCAGAAGAGGAACGCGACCCACGCAAGGCGGCTGCGCGGCGGACAGACACGAACCCGTGCCGGCGCATCCTGCGCAAATCCTCGCGCACCCGGACTGCAAAGGATCCCGAGGGAGCCAGCCGACGGCCGTGGCTACTTGAACATCGTGCCCGCGCCCATCAGGAAGTGTTCTACGAGGGGCCCCAGGGCCAACGCCGGGAGGAAACTGAGCGTGCCGACGATGATGATGACCGTGACGAGCCAAAGGACGAACAGCCACGTGTCGGTGGGCAGCGTGCCGGCGCTGGCCGGCCACCGTCGCTTCCCGACGAAAGAGCCAGCCATCGCCAGCGCCGGGATCGCCACCCAGAATCGTCCGGCCAGCATCACCACAGCGCCGACGAGATTGTAGAACGGCGTATTCCCGTTCAAGCCGGCGAACGCGCTTCCATTGTTGTTGGCCATCGACGTGAACGCATAAAGGATCTCGGTGAAGCCGTGTGGCCCCGGGTTGAAGATGCCCGCACGTCCCGCCGTCGTCAGCACCGCGATCGCCGTCGCGGCGAGCGCCACCGCGGGCATGACGAGCACGACCAAGGTCGCCATTTTCATCTCGAATGCCTCGATCTTCTTGCCCAGGTACTCGGGCCGGCGGCCGATCATGAGCCCGGCCACGAACGCCGCAACGATCACGTAGACCAGCATTCCGTACATCCCGGACCCGACGCCGCCGTAGACGACCTCGCCGGTGTGCATCAGGAACAGCGGCACGAACCCGCCGGCCGGGGTGTACGAGTCGTACATCGAGTTGGCCGAACCGTTCGACGCCGCAGTCGTGAGCGCGCCCCACAGCGCCGAGGCGGCGATGCCGAACCGGACCTCCTTGCCCTCCATATTGCCGCCTGGCTGGGACGCCGTCGCCTGCTGATCGACGCCGGCCGCAGTCAGCAAGGGATTGCCGGCCTGCTCCGCGCCCACAGCCGTTACCAGCAGCGGCATGAAAATGATCGTCATCGCCACGATGAGCGCCCAGCCCTGCCTCGTGTTTCCGACCATCCGGCCGAACATGTAGCACGACGCGATCGGAATCAGCGCCATCGCGATGGTCTCGAAGAAGTTGGACAGCGGCGTGGGGTTCTCGAAGGGGTGCGCCGAGTTCACGTTGGTGAAGCCGCCGCCGTTCGTAAACTGCCTGATGGCGACCACGGATGCCATGGGCCCCAGCGCCATCTGCTGCTCGGTCACCTTCACGGTGGTCGTCTTCTGATGCCCCTGCGCGTCCAGCACCGGTTTCCCGCTGGCGTCGGTGATCGGTTGCTCGTAGGAGGTCGGCTCGACCAGCGTGGCTGTCTTGTAGGGCGAGAACGTCTGCACGACGCCCTGGGATGCGAGGAAGACGGCGAGCACCGCGGCGAGCGGAAGGAAAATGTACAGCGTTCCACGGACGAGGTCCACCCAGAAGTTCCCGATGGTCCGGCCTTCCACGCGGACGATCCCACGGAACAGCGCGACCATGATCGCCATACCGGCGCCCGAAACGAACGCCTTCGGGACGAACCCGACTATCTGGGTCAGGTAGCTCATGGCGGTCTCGCCGCCGAAATTCTGCCACTCGGTGGCGCTCACGTAGGAGGCGGCGGTGTTGAAGGCGAGCATGGGGTCGATCGACGGGAACCGTTGTGGGTTAAGCGGCAGCGCCGCTTGCAACCGGAGCATCGCGTACAGCAGGAACATGCCGGCGAGGGTAAACGACAAGAGCGCCACGGTGTACGTCCGCCAGTCCATCTCGTGTTCCGGCTGCACGCCCGCGCACCGGTACAGGAGCCTTTCGACCGGCCGCAGCACGGGGTCTAAGAGCGTCCGCTCGCCAGCATACACGCGGGCCATGTACGCGCCGAGGGGTTTCGCCGACACCAACAGCACGGCGAGCACCGCGCCGATCTGCAGCCATCCCGTAAGGGTCATGGGATCCAATCCGAAAGCCGAAGTGGGCGAAACGTGGAAAGGTCGCTCGCTACGCGATGAACACCTCAGTCCTGACGGTGACTGCTGCCGGGGCTTCGGGGCGGGGACTTTAGATCTTGCGGGGGCCTCCGAAACGCGGGAACGGGGTTGCGCTGTGGCAAGCTGTCGATGATGCGCGCGGACACAGCCAAGAATAACAAGACGGCACCAACGAACAATAGCTCTGACATGATCATCGCCTCTTTGCCGTGCACGACCGCATGCCCCGCTCGGGAGCCCCGCGCGTGCCGGCGATATGATGCCCTGGCTTCACCCGGCATGCTACCACGGACCGGCGTTTAGACGGCGTTAAGGTATGCCGCCGGAGCGTTAAGATGCCATGACGCGAAAAGCATGACCGTCGCACCCAGGCCGGCCTTCCGCCGCACGCGGGGACGTTACTCGCCATGCTCCCTACAAGGGGCCTCGAGCGATTGGCCTGCGCCCTGGCAGTTTTGTTCATCGAGCAGGGCCAGCCGGTACCCCACCCCGGGGTCCGTGACGATGTGGCGCGGGCGGGCAGGGTTCGGCTCAATCTTGTGGCGCAGGTTACTGATGTTCACGCGCAGCAGATTGGGGTCGTTCGCATACCCGGGTCCCCACACCTCGCGGAGGAGACTCCGGTGCGTCAACACCTTGCCCGCCTGCAGCGCCAGAGTCTTGAGCAGGTCGTACTCCGTCGGCGTGAGCAAGATTCCGCGTCCGGCCAGTGTAACATGCCGGTGCGCTATATCGACCACGAGGTCCCCACTCGTGACGATCGGCTCGTCGGTCGACTGGTTAACATGGCGCATCGCCACGCGGATGCGCACCAGGAGCTCGCCCACGCCGAACGGCTTCGTCAAGTAGTCGTCGGCACCGGCGTCGAGCGCCGCGATCTTGTCTTGTTCCTGGTCGCGCACCGACAGAATCACGATCGGAACTTTGGACCATTGCCGGAGCTGGTGGATCACGTCGATGCCGTCCGCATCGGGCAGGCCCAGGTCCAGGATGATCACGTCCGGTCGGACAACACCCACGGATGCCAGGGCCTCCCGCGCAGTGGAGGCTTCAAAGATCTGATATCCGTGCCCGGCGAGCGAGAGGTTCAAGAACCGCCGGATGGCCTGCTCGTCGTCGACGACGAGGATGCGCGGCCCATCCCGGCTCGCCCCCTGGCGGCCTGGCTCCTGTCTCCGTTCAACGGCGCCGGTCACGCTCCGCCTCCCGCCCACCGCGTTCCCGGCTTAGCGTGGAGACCCAAACCTCTCACGCAGCTCGAGATTGACTTGCAGCACGTTGATCAGCTTTTCTCCGGCAAGACCTCCGAGCGGCGCCCATGAGTTCTGCTCGAGTATTTGCTCGACCTCTTTTCGCACGACCGAGGGGTCCCGCTTCGTATCCGCAGCCCACTTGGAGGCGACTCGGTCGAGCTGACTTTCGGCGTTCTCGAGTGTGATGTCGGGGTCGAGGCCCGACGCCGAGGTCGTCACCATGTCGCCGGGAACATCCCTGAGCGCGGCATCGGGATGATCCTGCCGCCACATGTCAAAGAAGATGGACTGGATGTCGGAACCCTCCTTGACAGGCTCGATCTCGGTAACGCTCTTGCCGGTCACGGTGCGCGTGACGGCCGACGGAAACGTTCCGGGGTGCTCCTTGGAGAACGACTCGAAGAACGCCACGGCCAGATCCGCGGCTTTCGGATGCGGCGTCCCGGGGTTCGCTTTGATCCAGTCCGCGACGTCCTGCGCATGGGTCTTCGCCCACGCGTCGACATATTTGGCGTTGTCGGGATCGGCATTCACCCAGCCCTGCGCCAGCTCGTTGTGCGCATCGGCCCACTGGGCGACGATATGCGGGTTGCCCTGGTACCGATCTTTCTGGAACCAGGCTTCGATGTCGGGCGCCACCGGTTTGCCGGCCTTCGGACCGGCGCTGTACGTCACGATCGGGCCGAGTTGCCGGGCCACCCGGTCCCGAAGCGCGTAGTTGTTCGAGGACAGCGCGGACGAGGTCCCCGCGGTCGCGTCGTAGGATGCCGCCGAGGGACGGGGCCAGAAGTACTCGTCCTTGGTAAAGGGCTGCGCGACAAGCAAGGACCCTACAGGCTTACCGTCGGGTCCCCGGAGGATACTCCCGTTCGCCTGGAAGGGAAACACGGCCTGGCCGATGAGCCACAGCGCCAACGGAGACACTCCGCAGACTAGCACCAGGCTCATGACCAGCAACAGCGTACTCTTGCCGAACAACCGCCACATGTTCGTGCCTCCTGTCAGAAACGCCTATCTCACCAAGTGCAGCCCGGCCATCACCACGTCGATCAGCTTGATGCCGATGAACGGCGCGATCACCCCGCCGAGGCCCCACACAAGCAGGTTCTTTTTCAGCAGCGCGTCCGCGCCGATGGGCTGATAGGCGACGCCTCTGATGGCGATGGGGATGAGCGCCGGGATGATGAGGGCGTTGAAGATCACCGCCGAGAGAATCGCGGAGGTTGGCGAGTGCAGATGCATAACATCCAGCGCCTTCAACCACGGCAGCGTGCCGGCGAACATCGCCGGAACAATGGCAAAGTACTTCGCGACGTCGTTGGCAATGGAGAACGTGGTCAACGCACCCCGCGTCATGAGCAGTTGCTTCCCGATTTCGACGACCTCGGTGAGCTTGGAGGGATCGCTGTCCAGGTCCACCATGTTGGCCGCTTCCTTGGCCGCCTGCGTTCCGGCGTTCATCGCGAGTGCCACGTCGGCCTGCGCGAGCGCGGGCGCATCGTTCGTGCCGTCGCCCATCATGGCCACCAGTTTGCCGTCCGCCTGCTCCTTACGGATGTACGCGAGTTTGTCCTCGGGGGTGGCCTGCGCCAGGAAATCGTCGACGCCCGCCTCGCTGGCGATCGCCGCCGCGGTCAACGGGTTGTCGCCCGTGATCATGACGCTCCGGAGCCCCATCTTTCGGAGGCGGTCAAACCGGCTCCGCATCCCGGGCTTGAGGATATCCTCGAGCACCACGATGCCAGCGACGGCAGGGCCGTCGGACACCACAAGCGGGGTGGCGCCCTTCGAGGCGACGCGCGCAATCAGCGGTTGCAGGCCCTGCAGCAGCTCCTGCGAGGCAGAACCGCCCTGCGCGTCGACGAACTTGGCGATGGCATCGGGCGCGCCCTTTCGAACGCGGCGGCCGCCAGGGAGATCTACGCCGCTCATCCGGGTCTGCGCGGAAAACGGCACGAACTTGCCTCCGCTCGGGACGGTCCACGCTGGCCGTTGCGCGTCCGCGGCCACGATGCTCTTCCCTTCCGGGGTCTCGTCGGCGAACGATGCGAGGGCCGCGAGCCGGCGGAGCTCGTCGGCGGAATACTGCCCCACCGGCAGAAATTCGGTGGCATGACGCGCCCCTACCGTAATCGTGCCCGTCTTGTCCAGCAGCACGATGTCGATGTCGCCGGCCGTTTCGACGGCGCGCCCGCTCTTGGCGATGATATTGGCCCCGAGCGCTCGATCCATGCCGGCGATCCCGATCGCGGCGAGCAACGCGCCGATGGTCGTCGGAATGAGACAGACCAGCAGCGCGATGAGGGTCGGCACGTCGGTACCGAGGCCCTTCACCGGCTGGGACAGTCCCAGATAGCTCTGCATGTACTGCTCGGCGTTCCAGGCCATGCCCCACAGCGGCACGACGACGATCAGAAAGATCAGCGTGAAGGCGGTCAGGACCAGGCTCAAGGCGATCTCGTTGGGCGTGCGCTGGCGGATCGCGCCTTCCACCAAGCCGATCATCCGGTCGAGGAAGGACTCGCCGCGCTGTGCGGTGATCCGCACGGTGATCCGGTCGGACAGCACCATCGTGCCGCCCGTGACGCCGGACCGGTCGCCGCCTGCCTCACGGATCACCGGGGCGGACTCGCCCGTGATCGCCGACTCGTCCACGCTGGCGATGCCGTCGATGACCTCTCCGTCGCCGGGAATGATTTGCCGGGCGGTGACGCGGACGCGGTCGCCCGGCCGGAGCGCGCTCGAGGAGACTTCCTCGACCGTGCCTGCACCGTTCAGGCGATACGCGATAGTCTCGCTGCGCGTCCGCCGGAGGGACTCGGCCTGCGCCTTGCCCCGGGCCTCGGCCAGGGCCGTCGCGAAATTCGCAAAGAGGACCGTGAGAATGAGCCAGACGTCCAGGCCCACGAAATAGCTGGTCGGCACGAGGCTCGCCGAGCGCCCCAGCGCCGCCTGCACGACGTACAGCAGCGTGAGAAACGCTCCGATCTCCACTACGAACATGACCGGATTCTTCCATTGGATGTCCGGCCGCAACATGACGAACGACTGCTTGACGGCGGCCCGCAGCAGGTCCGGCGTCAGCAGCGCCCGCGGCTTCACGCGCCGCGGCGGGCGGGGCCGCATGGCAATCGTCTCTGTCGTCCCGCCGCCGGTGGCGGTCGTTTTCGTCTGCATGTGATGACTCCTATCCTCCGAAGGGCATCGGCCCAAGTTGGTCCGCAATCGGCCCGAGTGCCGCAGCCACGAGGAACAACAGCGCCCCGATAATGACCATCGATCCGAGCAGCAGTCCGCCGAACGTGGGCGTATCGTCCCGCAGCGTACCGAGCCCGAATGGGGCCATCGGCTTGGCTCCCAGGCTCGCGGCCATGGCGATCGGGGCCAGGATAGGGAGCAACCGGCTGAAAAGCATCACAAGGCCGGCGGCGATGTCCCACTGGACCGCCGTCGGAGAGAAGCTGGGATTGTTATTGAGGCCGAACGTCACGCCGAGCCCGTCCATCGCCGACCCGTTATTGGCGGAGGCGGAGGAAAACTGATACAGCATCTGGGACAACCCGTGCGGGCCCGGGTTGCTGACCGCCTGCAGCCCCCAGCTCGTGGCGGCAAAGAGTGCCGTCGGGAACAGAATCATGAGCGGATGGACCAGCAGCGCCAGTGTCGCCAGCTTCATCTCCTTGCCGCCGATCTTCCGGCCCAAGTACTCCGGTGTCCGCCCTACCATCTGGCCGGCGATGAACACGCCGATGACCAGGAAGAGGAGCATGTTGATCATCCCGACGCCTTTGCCGCCGAAGATGGCGTTGATCCACATTCCGGTCATCGGCGAAACCGCGGCGATGGGGTTGAGGCTGTCCATTTCGGCGTTGATCGCGCCGCAGGTGACGTCCGTGGTGACGGCCGCGAACGTGGCACCCGCCGAGGTTCCGAAACGCAGGTCCTTGCCTTCGAGATTGCCCAGGTGCTGATCCACAGGCAGGCCCGCGACGGCCGGCACGACCACAGGCTGTCGCCCTCCGGGGGCCGTCCGGCTCGGGATCGTGTACGTGTACCCGCTGGGGTGTGCGGTCAATCCGGGGTTCGGCTGGAGCGTGTCGAAGACAATCGCCCAGACGATGGTGCCGACGAACAAGAGCAGCATGACTGAGAAGATCACGACGGCGTGCCGCACCTTTTTGAGCATCCGCCCGTACATGAGGACCAAGGAGAACGGAAACACCATCATCGCAAAGGTGGTGAAGAAGTTTGTGCCGGCGGTCGGGTTCTCAAACGGATGGGCGGAGTTCATGCCGTAGAATCCGCCGCCGTTCGTCCCTAGCATCTTCTGGGGGATGAACGCGGCCACCGGGCCGACCACGAGCGTCTGCGGTTTCGCCTCGCCCTTGTCGGTGGTCCCCATCGCCCCCGGCTCGAGCGTCTGGACCTCGACGGTGCTGTGGATCGTCATCGGCATGCCCTGCTGCATGAAGATCACGCCGAGAATGAACGCGACCGGTAGGAACATGTACACGACCACGCGCCACATGTCGAGGAAATAGTTGCCGACCTGCTTTTCGCCGCGGAAGAGCCGGATGATCAGTGTGAGCGCACACAATCCGATCGCCGCAGACAGGAACAGGTTCGGGACGGCCCAGAACAGCTGGGTGAAGTTGGAGAGCACTTGGTCGCCCGAGTAATGCTGCAGGTCTGTGTTGGTCATGAACGAGATGACGCTGTTGAAGATCGTGCTGGGAGACAGCATCCCCAGGTGTCGTGGGTTCCACGGCATCCACGGCTGCAGGGACATGACGAGGTAGCTGTAGATGAACAGCACGGTCTGGAAACAGAGCAGGGCGATCGTGTATTGCTTCCAGGTCATCGGCCCGGTGTCGAGCTTCTGCTCGGCCCAGCGCAGCAGCCGCGGGGGCCGGTAGGCACCGTTCATGATCCGTGCCATGTAGGCGCTCAGCGGGACGGCGACGAGAATCGTGAAGACGATGATCGCGGTTGGAAGAAACCACACCTGCGTTCCGTGCACTATCGAACCCTCCCCTGGGCCCACGGTACCCTACGTAACGTGCGCATTCGCCCAGCGTCTCATGTCGTCTCGGATCGGCCGCGCTAGAATCGGTCCGGCCGGATCAAGGCGGTGAACAGATATACAAACAAGCACGCTGTGATCGCTCCGGTGAGATAGATCATCGCACCCTCCGAGTTCGCTACATGCGCTCGCATGCTTCCAGGAACAAAAAGCACGCACCCAGGCACGCGAGCCCGAGAACGAAGAACTCCGGCAGCCAAACGACAAGATTCATACTTCACCCCTCGATGAGGGCACGGTGCATATCTCGTCCCGCCGCAGACCGCTCCGGAGCCGTCCGCCGTCTCATGCCCAACCGCGATCCTATCATGGGCCGACGTTTAGGCGGCCTTAAGATATCGCCCCGGAGCGTTAAAAGCCCGTCACTGCCCGGTAGCCCCTTGGGGCGCAAATTAACGAGATCTTCACGACGGACGCGGGAATCCTAATGCCGCTCTAACGCCGGGACGTGATAGCATCCGCACCGTGGGCTGCGAGCCGCCGCAAGGCGAGGTGCGGGGATGCGTCAAGGCGAGGCAGGCACGGTGCTTGGGGTCCGTGCCCGGATCGGTTGGCTGGGAGGTCTCTGGGAGCGGTGCTTGTCGCCTGCGTGATCGACGAAGCAAGCGCATCGGAGTTCTGCGGAGTATACGCGTCCCCCCCCATCGTACCGGGACAACATGCGGCGGATCTGTTCGTCCGGTGAGCTCGCGCCTGGCCCGGATGAATTCCGCGCATGACGACGGTCGCTTCGCGAGTCCCCCGGTAGTAACGGAAAACTACAGCCCTCTAGCGGCTTCTCACGCGATTTCAGCACCACCCAAGAGCCGTCCTCGCCCCACATCAGTTTTGACGGAACCTTTGTCGCCGCTTTTACCGTTGGGGAGGGACTGTACTTCTGCCTAGGGAAGTAGAAGGCGAGGGGTGTCCATAGCGTCTTTCCTGATACGATGAGGGAGATTGGAGAGGACCAAGAAACTGAATAATGAAGATGCCCCTCTCCAGGGAGCCGAGATCAAGCTCTCCGGCGGCTCCCTTCCCTTGGGCGAGGAGCCTCTATTTGTTTCCGCGAATACTCGCCATCGACATTCATTCCAGGAGGGCATAACGAGTGGAACTGACCCCAGATCAAGTACAGAAGGCTGTGTTCGTAAGTATCAAGGAAACGTTCAAAAAGTGGAAGGAGATTCTAAAACAAAAACAAGCAATCCCGATCGCGTTGCTCTATTCCTCCCAGGAAACCCAAGGCGTTTATGACGTCGGCTTGCTCGCACACCCAGCCCTTGACCGGGAGATCCTCCGCACCTTCTTAGAAGAGAGCATCAAGAAACTTGATCAAGGGGAATCGGGCCCGTCCGAGCACTAGCGACCGACCTTTTTCCCTATTTCCTCACATAGAGAATGCCGCCTAGAGGTTCTTAGAGGCTCCTAACCCCACCTACGATCCCACCCGGCTCTATTCCTCATTGAGTTTCCGTAAACGACTATCATCCAGATAATGCGAAATCTTCCGTTCGAGTGCAGTAATCGACTCTGTATGACTCTTCCCGAGAGTGTGACCGAACAATTAACGCTGCATCCGTCTGTGGGAATAGCCTCAGCCCCGCGGTGTTCCCATCGTACACGGCAAACGGGTTGGCGACACCGATATAACCACCAATTCCAAGGGGTTGACCTTTTGTCCATTCGGCAAGCCGATTTCCCATCACTTCCATAATACCTGTTTCGAAGTGCTTTGCTCTCAGCCAGCAAAGCCGAAGCCTACTCGCACCTCGCCTCGCGTTGGACTTCTTGCGCTCTGCCGAATCTCTCCACCCGTTCAGAAAGAAGCCGATAGCAACACCGGCCGGTGTGCACCAGCTCCAAGGATATAGGGAACGTTTAACTCCATCCCCCACTCTCTACGGCCCTCGTAGCGGCCTCTCACGCGATTCTAGCACTACCGTAGGGCCGACCGATGTAGTTTCTCTGTGAAAAGTCACCCGGGTTTCTCTCCGAAAAGGGACCCACCTTCCGAGGGATCAAGTCCCTCACTCCAAAGTCCGAGTGAGGGAGGAGGAGATGATCTCGTTGGAAGCGTGGACCACTATCCGCCATCTACACGCACAAGGGACGTCGATCCGCCGCATTTGTCGCGAACTCCATCTCTCACGCAAAGCTGTGCGGCGTGCGCTGCGCAGTCCCGAGCCGCCATGCTACCATCGCAAGCCCACTGAGAATGCGCATCTTGCCCCGTTCCTTCCCCT
>DASPUZ010000034.1:0-25842 GCA_035622635.1 bacterium
CACCGACCTGGCGCGCAAGATGGTGACCGAGTTCGGGATGTCCGACAAGCTCGGTCCGCTCACGCTGGGGACGAAGCACGGACCGGTGTTCCTCGGGCGGGACCTGGTGGAGAGCCGCAACTACTCCGACGAGATCGCGTACGAGATCGACAAGGAGGTCCGCCGCATCATCGACGAGTGCTACAGCCGAGCCCGGCAGGTGTTGACTGAGCACAAGGACCTCCTGGACCGCATCGCCAAGGCCTTGCTGGAGCGGGAATCGCTCGAGAGCGACGAGCTCGACGCTCTCATCGCCGGGCAGCCGCTGCCGCCCGACCTGCCAGCCCCGGTCACCTCGACTCCCGCGGTAACGCAGGAAGTCACCTCGTTCCCCAGGCCGGAAGCCCCAATCCCTCCGGCGCTTGCGCCCAAGGCGACAGGCTAACGGTTCACTCAGACGTCCGAATGTTCTCCCCGACAGTGCTGGCGGGGGAGGAGCACGTGCTCTTCCCCCGTCGGCACAAGGCTTGCGGCTCGACCACGTGCCGGCGTCATTTCCCGCGAGCTCTGGTCCGCCCGATGAAACGCGCCCTCAGGATTCCTGCCGCTCGCAAGAATTCCCGGTGGCGCAACCCTTCCTTCTAGGCCGCCGAAATTCTTGGGGGGTAGAGAGATGAGCCAGATGATCCAGATTCCCGACTACACGGTCGAATCGCACGTCGAGGTCGCTCCCAGGACGACAGCCCTTGTCGTCGTGGACATGCAAAACGATTTCGTGGATCCGCGAGGTCGCCTCTGCGTACCCGGCGCCCAGGCCACCGTGCCGATCATCGCGCAGCTTGTGTCCGCCTGCAGAGCTCGCGGCATGCTCGTCGTCTACACGCAGGACTGGCACGCATCGGATGATCCCGAGGCCGCGCTTTGGGGACCGCACGCCGTGGCCGACACGTGGGGCGCCGAGATCGTTCCGGAGCTCGCACCGAAGCCAGGCGACATCGTCGTGCGCAAGCTGCGCTACGACGGATTCTATGGAACCTCCCTGGGACACGAGCTGACCCGCCGCCGCATCGACACGGTGATCGTGACCGGTACGGTAAGCAACATCTGTGTGCTGCACACCGCCGGCAGCGCGGCGCTGCGGTGGCTTCGCGTCATCGTGCCCGTGGACGCGGTGTCGGCGCTCACGGAGTTTGACCAGCACGCGACGTTCCGGCAGATCGCGTTCCTCTATCGAGGCACGCTCGTTCGAAGCGAAGGGATTACCGTGCGCGGTTGAGCCCAGATTTCGGGGATCCGCGCTCATGCGGGAGTTCCCGGGGCGTCGCCGAAGGTCAGCAACGAGCCGCGAAGGCAAAATGCCACCCGCGCTTCATTGCGGTCGGCATCGCAAGACGCGGTTGTCGATGGATACGTGAGGGGGGACGACCGGTGCTCAAGATTCGTAGAGCAATCGCCGCCGCTGGGACGGCGCAATCTCGGGGGTCACGGACGGCGCAGCAGCAGCGGCTCAGCCGGTCCGCGGCGAGGCTCCTCCGGACCCGGGGCCGGACGATCCCGTGGAAGCACGCCGTGGTGTACGCGGCGGTGGCGGTCGCCGTGGCCATCGTCATCGCGGTCTGGGATCACGCCTACGAGGCCCGGGAGGCGGCGCTCTTCCAGCCGCCGCCGCCGCAGGTGGTGGCGAAGAACCTAGTCGAGGATGTTGTGGGTCCCAACGCTGTCAAGAGCGTGTCGCTGGATCAAAAGAGCGGCACGCTCGAGATGACCGTGCAGGACTCGCTTGTCAAGCCCGGCCAGTCTCGCGATGAGCAGCGGAAGAACGTCACGGCCGAGGGCAGCCTCGCAATTCAGTTCCTTGAGAGTAGGATGCCGCTCAAGATGATCACGTTGCACATCGTGACGGGCACCCGGACACTGGCGACGGTCACGTTCAAGACCGGGGACAAAGCTCCGACGACGCAGTTTGCCCCGGACCTCCAGTAAGGCGGGTTAAAACGCGTATACGGCCCGCACGCGCACAGTCACGGTGACGGTGCCCGGGAGCACCGGAGTCGGCGTCGCCGCCGCGGCGAACCGGGAGACGCCGCCCTGTTCGACCAGTTCGATCCGGATCAGGTGGATCGGGCCGACGCCGGCCGCCGCCGCCAGCGCCGTCGCAGTCGCCTGCGCGTTCTGTACCGCCAGACGCAGGGCCTGCGTCCGCTGAGCCGAGGGGTCTCTTAGGCCGAACGAGGGGCCCTCTACTTCATTGGCGCCCGCGCTGACCGCGGCGTCCACGACACGGCCAGTCATGCCGAGGTTGTCGACGACGACCGTGACCCGGTTGGAAGCCGCGTAGCCGGTGATTGGACCGGTCCCAGTCCCGGGAGCCCGCTGCGGCACCAGTTCCACGCCGCTCGTGCGCATCCGTTCCTTCGGGATCCCGAGCGCCATGATCCGGTTGATCACGTCGTTTATCCCGGCGTTGCAGGCGTTCTGGGCCGCTTGCGCCGCTGGGCGTACTGCTTGCACTCCGATGGTGAGGGAGGCCTGGTCCGGTGTCGCGTCCACGGACCCCTCGCCCGTCACGATGATGGTCCGCGCTCTCCCCCCGGTGCTCTCCGTCGCAGCCGCCCCCTGGGCCTTTGACGGCCAGGGCGCTAGCGCGACCAGGATCAGTAGACTCAGTGTACTCACTGCTGCGCAACTCCTCGCGATCGATCGCATGCGCTTCCTCCTCGGTCGGAGCCCCCGCCCCGATGATCCCGTGCGACTCCTAAACGAGACGGCCACGACATTGGTTCCCGAAGCCGGTTCTACGTGCCGCTGGCGTAGCAATCTCGGGGCCCCCGCATCGACCGTGCGTCAGCGGGTGTCGTCCCGCCATTTTGGGCCGGGCGGCTGCGGCTCGCCGGGCGCGCCCGAGGGCTCGATCTCGACGCGCGTCCTCGGAAACCCGCCCGGACAGGAGGCTTGGACGAACGCGATGAGATGTTCCCGAACCGCGCACTGCAGCTCCCACAGGTCCGAGGAGTTGGCCGCGCTGACCAGGGCCCGCAATTGGATCGTGCGTTCGGATGCGTTGGTGACCTGCAGGGCGCATGCCTTGCGGTCCCACTGCGGTGCCTGGGCCACAAAGCGTTGCAGTTCGTCGCGGATCGGTTGGACCGGGACGGTGTAGTCGGCGTAGAGGTAGACGGTTCCGAGCAGCTCCGAGGTGCTCCGCGTCCAGTTTTGAAAGGGCTTGTCGATGAAGTATGTGACTGGAAGGACAAGCCGCCGGTGGTCCCACAGGTGGACCACGACGTACGTGAGCGTGATTTCCTCGATGCGTCCCGACTCGCCCTCCACGACCACGATATCGTCGAGCCGGATCGGCTGGCTGAGGGCAATCTGCACCCCGGCAAAGATCGTGGCGAGGCTGCGCTGCGCCGCAAAGCCGACGATGACGCCCGCGATGCCGGCGGACGCGAGCAGGCTCGCGCCGATCTGCCGCACCTCGCTGAACGTCAGCAGCATCGTCGACAGCGCAACGACCACGATGACCGCCTCGGCGATCCGTTCCATGACGCGGAGCTGGGTATAGATGCGGCGTGCGCGGAGATTGTCGGCGACATCGAGCCGCTGGCGGGACATGATGAGATCGCGCGCTACGGCCAGGGTGGATGTGAGGACCCAGGCGACGCCTGCGATGACGCACAACAGCGCGAGGTGCGCGACACCCGAGCGGACGATGTCAGGAACCGGGAGCAGGGGCGCGACCGCGGCCAGGGCCATGGCCGGGATCAGGAGGCGGAACGGCGCGAACCAATAGGAGAGATGGACGGGCAATCCCAGGAACAGGAACGGCCGGCGCAGATGCGTGCGGCGGAGCATCGACACCAATACGGCATGGACCGCGAGCCCCACGAGGGGTGCGCCCACGCCGACCGCGAGTGCGATCAATAGGTCTCGCAGGTTGATCATGGGACAGGCGCTCGAACCCGATTTGCGGCGCCGGTTCAGACGCGAGCTTGAGTTGTCGCTCGGCCCTACTGGCACCGCTTTGGTGCCGCTCTAGTGTGGCATGCAGCTTCGGCGACGGTCAAGGGGCACCCGCCGCGGGGTCGGCAAGCGTTCTACCCCCCGGCGCTCGGCGGTGCTCCTCTGGCCGGAGGGCATCCGGTCGGGCAGGGACGGCCCGGCGCGAGCACGAACCAGCCTCTCGGCGGTCGGGCCTCCTATCGGTCTCGTCCCCCCGGATGGAGGGAGCTATGTTTGCGTTGAACTTCTACTCTGCGGTATTCGCGGGCGCCCTGCGTGATGGGAGCAAGACGCTGACGATCCGCTTGGGGGACAAGCGGGACAAGTACCGGCCCGGCCAGCTCGTGTGGGTCACCGTCGGCCAACGGTACGGCACGCGCCAGCGGATCTTCACCGGGGTTATCGACCGGGTCGAGACCAAGCTGCTTCGCGACCTGTCGCCCCGGGAGATCGAGCGGGACAACCCGGTGACCCGTGAGCATGCGCAACTGACGGAGTTCCTCTCGAAGATCTACGGCCGCAGGGTCGGGCCGGAGGACCTCGTGACGGTCATTCATTTTTCGCGCGTCGCCGACGCGCGCGACGACTAGCTTCGCGGTCCCGCAGTCGTCGTTTCGGTTCCGCTCGGCCGATGTCGTCCGCCCATGGTGCCGCACCCGCCGCAATTCGCTGCGGTGCCACCGTCTTCGAGTTCGGCCGGCGCACGTTCGTGGCGGGTATCATCAACATGTCACCGGACTCGTTCGCGGGGGACGGGCTCGCGGGTGATGCCGACGCCGCAGAGGCCCGCGGCCGGGCCTGGCGCGAGGCCGGCGCCGACTTGCTCGACGTGGGTGGACGGTCGACACGTCCCGGAGCGCCGTACGTTCCGGTGAAGGAAGAGCTTCGGTTGACGATTCCTTCCGTCCGCAGGCTGGCTTCTCTCGGGTTGCCGGTCAGCGTGGACACATCCTCCGCCGAGGTCGCTGCCGCGGCGCTCGACGCGGGCGCGGCGATGATCAACGACGTGACCGCTCTTCGCGGCGATCCTGGGATGGCCAGGCTCGCCGCGCGCGCCGGGGTGCCGGTGATCCTGATGGACTACGACGACCGGCGGGCGGCCGCGGACGTTCTGGCCGAAACCCTGCGGTTTCTCCGGGGCCGCATGGCCGTGGCGGTTGCAGCAGGGATCGATGAAAAGCGTCTCATCGTGGATCCGGGGTATGGATTCGGGCTGACACTCCAACAGAACATGGATGTGCTCCGCCGGTTGGGCGAGCTGCGGGTGCTGGGCCGCCCGGTGCTGATCGGGACGTCGCGCAAGGGGAGCATCGGGAAGGTGTTGAACCTTCCGGTCCATGACCGCGTGGAGGGCACCGCGGCAACTGTGGCGGTGGCCATCGTCCACGGCGCCGACATCGTTCGCGTGCACGACGTGCGAGCGATGGTGCGGGTTGCCCGAATGACCGATGCGATTGTCAGGGGTATGCCTCAAACGGCGCCACCGGACAGGCCCGCGTGAGGATGAGTGGACATCCCCGGAGGGTCCGGCGCGTTCCGTGTGCTCGTCCCCGAGGACCAGCACGTGGGTGACCGCATTGTGCTTTCCGGGATGACGTTCTTTGGACATCAAGGCGTGCTCGCCGAGGAGCGGAAGGCGGGTCAGGTCTTCATCGTCGACCTCCTGGTAGAAGCCGATCTGCATCGGGCCGGCCACACCGACGACCTGGCTGATATCCTGGATTACCGCGACCTCTACACGCGAGTGTGCGACGTGGTGACCGGCGGCCCGCTGGCGTATGCCGCCGTCGAAGTCCAGCGCCGGCGCCCATGACATCGGGACGCGTACCCGTGTTGGCCTTTCTCGGGCTCGGTTCCAACGTCGGCGACCGTGCACACTGGCTGGCATCCGCGATCCAGCGCCTCGAGGGGCATGGTATTCGCGTCCTGCGATGCTCCCTGGTCTACGAGACACCCCCGTGGGGGAAGACAGACCAGCGGTCCTTCCTCAACCAGGTGGTCGAGATCGAAACGGAGCTTCCACCCCGGGATCTCCTGGAACGATGCCAGGCCGTCGAACGTACGCTCGGTCGCATCCGCGGGGAGCGATGGGGCCCCCGAAACATCGACGTGGACGTGTTGTTGTACGGCGACGAGACGATTCGTAGCCCTGACCTCGTCGTCCCCCATCCGGAGATGCACCGCCGCGCATTCGTGCTGGTCCCGCTGCTCGAGCTCCGGCCACATCTCAGGCTCCCGGACGGGCGGGCTCTCGTCGGGCTCCTGGATGCGTTGCCTGAGCGTGCCACCGTGACGCCGTTTGAGGACAGTATGGAGAGAGATGCCGCCCGTGGGCCGTGAACGTCTGAGAGGAGATTCCAGCGGCGCGAGCGCCGCCGGACTGCGGCGGGCGGCACCTCTGCGCAGGCGCGCATGGGGGGCCGCGCACGGGAAAGAGATCGATCCCGCGACAAGCGCACGGGCCGACCTGCGGCGAGGTTGAGGCTGTGGACGACTACACGCGCGAACGGGTCACAGAGAACCTCGACGTCCGCGTGATCGGAAGGGACCTTCGTTGGCATGACACGCTTCCTTCCACGAACAGTCTGGCAATGCACCTGGCCGAGACCGGGGCGCCGGAAGGCACCGTGGTCATCGCCGAGGAGCAGAGCGCGGGCCGTGGCAGGCGAGGCCGCGAGTGGGTATCGCCACGCGGCGGAATATGGCTGTCAGTGATCCTCAGACCCGGGTTTGAAACGTCGCACGTTCCACTCATTGCGCTGGCCGCGTCGGTCGCAGCGGCACGGGCGATCCGTGAGAGTACCGGACTTCAGGCCGGGGTGAAATGGCCCAACGATGTCCTGGTGGGCGGGGCCAAGGCCGTAGGGATCCTGGCCGAGACCGGACCCGGCGCGGCGTGGGTCGTCGTGGGCATCGGGATCAACGTGAACGTTCCGCGCGCACTGCTGCCCGCCGACGCCCGCTACCCCGCAACGTCGCTTGCCGAACGAGCGGGAAGCCCCGTCGACCGAGTCAGGCTCACCCGGACGCTGCTTGGGGAACTCGACAAGGCCTACGCGATGCTCGGGACCGAAGGAGGAGCAGCCGCCGTGCTTCGGGATTGGCGGGGACTCTCCGAGACCCTGGGCCAGATGGTCAGAGTCGAGGGGGACGCGTGCGGATTTGAGGGCCGGGCCACTGACGTGGACAGTGATGGGGCACTGCTGGTGCGTCTGCCAGGCGGCCGGATCGAACGCGTGTTGGCCGGAGATGTGACGGTGAGGGGGAGCGAATGAGGACGACACGAGCGGCGGGAGTGGGGTCAGGATCTCCGGCGTGGACCGGGCGCGACATCGCACTGGCTGGGCTGTTTGCCGCGCTGACGGCGGTAGGGGCCCAGATCCAGGTGCCGTTGCCGTTCTCGCCAGTGCCGGTGGTCCTCAGCAACTTCTTCGCGATTCTTGCGGGCTTGACGCTCGGGGCACGCCTGGGGGTAATGAGCCAGGCGGCGTACGTGCTCGCCGGCGCAGTCGGCCTGCCCGTATTCGCAGGCCTGCGGGGCGGCGTTGCGGTCCTCATCGGGCCCACCGGGGGCTATCTCGCCGGGTTCGTGCTGGCCGCCGGTGTTGCGGGACTGCTGCGAGGCATGCCGCCGAGTAGCACGCGACGTGCGACCTGGGCGGCCGCCGCGGCCGCGGCGGCCATCTATGTGCCGGGCGTACTCTGGTTGTCTGGGGTCACGGGTGCGGACGTGCACAAAGTCGCGCTCATGGGTGTTCTGCCGTTTCTCCCGGGAGACGCGTTGAAAGCTGTGGCGGGCGGCCTCATCGCGCCGTCGCTGAGCCGCGCCGCGACGTCCCGCGCGGGCCGCGTGCCGTCGTGACCGAGCCTGGGTCCGCCACGTCGCACCCTGGGATTACGGACGTCGCCGGGATCTCCGTCGGCCACGCGACAGATCTCGTGCACCTTACCGGATGCACGGTGGTGCTCTGCGAGGCGGGGGCCGTTTGCGGCGGTGCCACCCTTGGTGGCGCACCGGGCACACGAGAGACGGATCTGCTGCGTCCCGAGAACCGGGTCGACCGGGTGCATGCGGTGTTGCTGTCCGGAGGAAGCGCGTTTGGCTTGGCTGCCGCCGACGGAGTGATGCGGTACCTCGAACGCCGCGGTGTCGGATTCGAAACCCGCGCCGCTCGGGTGCCGATCGTGCCCGCCGCCGTGCTCTATGATCTCGAGCTCGGCGACCCTCGCGTCCGTCCCGATGCGGACATGGGCGAGCGCGCATGCCACGCCGCCCACTCCGGGCCCGTCGACGAGGGATCCGTGGGCGCCGGGACAGGAGCGACGGTCGGCAAGTTGCTCGGTATGGCCGGTGCCATGAAATCGGGAATCGGGACATGGAGCGTGTGTGTCCGGGGTGATGTCGTGGTCGCAGCACTCGTGGCGACCAACGCCTTCGGCGACGTCGTGGACCACCGCACGGGGGCGATTCTCGCAGGGGCGCGGGATCCGGCGACGGGGTGCTTCGCCGATACCGCCGCTCTCCTGCAAGCGCCCGGAGACGCCGCCCTGGCGAGCCTGACCGGCAATCTGCTCGAGCATACCTCCATCGGCGTGGTCGCCACGGACGCGGTTCTGACCAAGGCGCAGGCGGCCAGACTGAGCATCGCCGCCCACGCCGGCTTGGCGCGCGTCGTCCGGCCGTCGCACACGGCGGTGGACGGGGACACGTTCTTCGTCATGGGCACCGGGACCCGGGAAGCGGACCTCCTCGTACTCGAGTCGGCGGTTGCGGACGTTGTCGCCGAGGCCGTGCTCCGCTCGGTGCGCATGGCGGGTGCGGCCGGCGGGGTACCGGGGCCGGCTCAGCGTCCCGCATCCGGTTAGGGTTTGGCGATCCAGGTGGTGGCTTTGTCCGGGCATCGCGCTCTTGTTAGACTACCGGGGGCCGGCATCCCGAGCGGAACAGAAATCGCCTCGAGCCGGAGCTGCGATGCCCTGGGGCGAGTATGCTGGGGTAACGGAGGATCCATGCCATGCTCCTTGCTGTGGAAGTCGGAAATACGTTGATCAAACTCGCCTTGTATCGAGGCGACGCGCGCGTGGCCCACTGGTATGCAGAGACCGACAGGGAACGGACGGCCGACGAGTACGCCATGCTCTGGGGACAGTTCCTCGCGTTCAGCGGCTTCGGGTTTGCCGACGTCTCGGGCATCGCCATGGCGTGCGTTGTGCCCTCGGTGACCGAGACGCTCCGGCGGTTGTGCCAGCAGTACTTCAACCAGACGCCCCTGGAGGTGGGCCCGGGGATCCGGACCGGGATGCGCATCCTGTACGATAATCCGCGTGAGGTCGGCGCTGACCGGCTTGCGGCTGCGGTGGCCGCATACGCACGATACGGCGGCCCGGTCATCGTGGTAGCGCTCGGGACCGCGACGGTATTTACCGCGGTGTCGAAAGATGGGGACTTTCTCGGGGGCGCCATCGCACCCGGCATCGGCATCTCGGTCGAAGCGCTCGTGCAGCATGCCGCGCAGCTACGCAAGGTCGAGCTTGTGCGTCCCCCGCGGGTCATCGCCCGCGACACCGTCGCCGCCATGCAGGCCGGTGTGCTATACGGGGTTATCGGACAGATCGAGGAGATTGTGGGGCGGATGCGGCGCGAGTTGGGCGACCGCGCGGCCGTCATCGCCACCGGCGGTTTCGCGGAGCTGGTGGGCGGCGAGTGCCGCTGCGTGGACCACGTGGACCCGCTCCTGGGACTCGAAGGGCTGCGAATCCTCTACGAGCGGAACAGTACGCCCGAGGCTGCACGTCCCCAGGATTCTCCGTGAGCAAGGCCCCGCACCGCCATGCGCACCCCACGCCGGAGCATCCGCGGTGCGTGCAAGCGGCAGGAGAGGATCGAGAACGGGTCTAAGGAGACCGTGAGATGAAGCGCGTCGTGAGCGTCAGCCTCGGCAGCAGTACGCGGGACAAGCGCGTCGAGACGGAGATCCTGGGGGAACCATTTGTCATCGAGCGCATCGGGACAGATGGCGACATGGCGCGGTTCAAGGCCCTGGTGGGAGAGCTCGACGGGCACGTCGACGCGATCGGCATGGGGGGCATCGATCTCTATCTCCGCGCGGGCCGGCGGCGGTACCAGATCCGGGATGCGGCGAGGTTGGTCGCGGGAGTGCGGCACACGCCGGTCGTGGACGGGGGTGGCATCAAGACGTCCTGGGAGAAGTACCTCATCCTGGACTATCTGCCCAACCAGGCGGGCGTCTCCTTCACCGGGCGGCGCGTTTTGCTCGTTAGCAGCGTGGACCGGTATGGGATGGCCGAGGCGTTTGTACAGGCCGGGGCCGACACATTGTTCGGCGACTTCTACTTCGCACTCGGCATCCCGGTGCCGCTGCGCCGCCTCGGCACCGTGCGCCTGCTCGCGGCGTGCATGTTGCCGGTGATCACGAGGCTGCCGTTTCAGCTTCTTTACCCGACCGGGTCGAAGCAGGAGCGGATAACGCCGAAGTACCCGCAGCTGTTCCGGTGGGCCGAGGTCATTGCCGGCGACTTCCACTTTATTCGCCGGTACATGCCGGACGATCTACGCGGCAAGACGGTGTTTACCCAGACGATCACGTCCGAGGACCGGGCGGCGTTGAGCGACCGGGGCGTTGCGACCTTGATCACGGCGGCGCCGGCTATGGATGGCCGGTCATTTGCCACCAACGTCCTCGAAGGGATCATTGTCGCGCTCTCGGGGCGGCGCAGCGAGGAATTGTCTCCGGAGGAGTTCGTGCAGTGGATGCTCCGCGCGGGGTTCCGCCCGCGCGTGGAGCGTCTCGCGGCGTAGCCACGCACGAGAAGAAGCGATGAACGAATCGATCGGCCGGTTCGGCCTAGTGATCCACCCTCAGAGCATCGCGGATTTTACCAAGAAATTCCCTTTCACACGGCTCCTCCCGGGTCGCCTCGTCGAGCGGATGTTCATGGCGGTGCCGCCCTTCGAGGCGTCGCACATCACGGGGATCGTGTCTGCGACGGGGATGCGCGCGGAAGGATGGTTCATCGCGATCCCATGGACGCCCCGGGTGCTGCTGGCGACTCCGCCCGAGATCACGTATCGCCGGCTCATTCAGGCCGGGCGAATCGCTGAGCGCCTCGGGGCGGGCATCATCGGGCTCGCGGCGTTCACAAAGGTCGTGGGCGATCGGGGCGTATCGGTGGCGCGGGCCCTGGAGGTCGGCGTCACGACCGGAAACAGCCTCACCGCCGCAACTGCGGTGGAGGGCGCTTTCCTCGCGACGTCCCGGATGGGCATGGACGCGCGGGAGGCTCGGGTGGCCGTGATCGGGGCGACCGGATCGATCGGCGCGGTGTGCAGCCAGATACTGGCACCCCAGGTAGGAGAGTTGGTGCTGGTCGCTCGAACCCTCGAACGGCTCGAGTCTCTTGCCGGGCGGTTGCGCGCGACGGCTTCGACACCCATCTCCGTCACGTCGGACGTACGCTCGGCCGTCGGGCGGGCCGATGTGGTTCTCACGGTGAGTTCCGCGATCGACGTCCTGATCGAGCCCGAGGATCTCCGGCCGGGCGCCGTCGTCTGCGACGTCGCGCGTCCCCGCAACGTCTCTCGCCTCGTGTACGAACGGCGGCGGGACGTGCTGGTGATCGACGGTGGGGTGATCGACGTACCGGGTCAAGTGGATTTCGGACTGGATTTCGGCTTTCCCCCGGGTACGTGCGAGGCGTGTATGGCGGAGACGATCCTGCTCGCGCTGGAGAGACGACACGTCGACTATACCTTGGGCTCGGAGATAGAGCTGGCCAAGGTCGAAGAGATCCACGCTCTGATGCACAAGCACGGATTTCGGCTGTCCGGCCTGCGACGGTTCGAGCGTAAGATCTCGGAAGAGGAACTCCAAGCGATCCGCGCGGCGGCGCGCGGATCGCGCCCCAGGGTACGTTCGCCCCGCATCGACGCGGGGGACGCCACGGCGGGGGATGTGCCGACTCTGTCGAACCCGCCTCGCGGGCGCCCATGAACGACTGCGTCGGGGGTAACGCCGCGGCCGGGAAATCGCGGATCGGGCGAAAACGGCCTCTCGGGCGCCTCAAAACGACTACGTCGGGATAATGACGCGAGTGGAAAGGCTTTGACAAGGCCCCCCCGGGTCTTGTATACTACGCGCGAGTCCGAGGCTGAGGGATAGTCCCCTCAGTCTCGTAGCCACTTATGGCGAGTTTATGTTCCTATCACGAGGCCCTGCAGGTGAGTTGAGCCGCATGGACGAGAAGGAAACGTTTCTGACTCCGGAAGGGCTGCGCAAGCTTGAGGAGGAACTGGACCACCTCAAGTCGGTCAGGCGGAAGCAAGTTGCCGAGCGCATCAAGCAGGCCAAAGAATTCGGTGATCTGATGGAGAATTCGGAGTACGAGGACGCCAAGAACGAGCAGGCGTTCATCGAGGGCCGGATCCTGACGGTCGAAGGGATGCTGCGCAGCGTTAAGGTCATCGACAATCATGACGTTCGTTCGGATGTCGTGACGATCGGGAGCACGGTCAAGATCACCGACGAGAGCGGCGAGGATCTGACCTATACGATCGTCGGATCCGCCGAGGCCGATCCGACTCGCGACAGGATCAGCAACGAGTCCCCGGTTGGCCGGGCGCTGCTCGGCAAGCGGAAAGGGCAGGCCGTCACGGTGCAGGTCCCAGCGGGCACGATCCGGTACACGATCAAGGCCATCAAGCGGTGACCGGATCTCCCGAGTCTGTTCGACTTGCCTCGCGGGCCCCTCGAAACGGCTGTGCCGGGGGTCAGGGGACGTGCCATTACCCCCCTGCAGCGTCCACATTTCGGACCGGTTCGCCCACGCCGTTCGACGGAGCCGGCCGCGTCTGATCGATCGTGCGATGATCGAACGATTGTGGGTTTCTCATTTCCGCGCTCTGCGGGCGCCACGTATCCGTAGGATTCCAGGGGCTCGGACGGTTTGGCCCGGTTGTGGTCTTTGGTGAGCCGTTCTCGCCAATTGACGGCCCGGGGCGAGTGGAAATTCGCACCGGCTTCAGGCGATTCATAAGACGCGCGTATACACCGGACGCGCCGTTCGTCAAACTAGACGTCGCGGGTTGCCTGCGGGATGGGAACATATTTGGTGAGGACGTTGTTGAGGCCGATGGGATGCCGGACGGCAGGAGTCCATATAAGGGTGAAGAAGAGAACGCCAAAGCACGCGACTCGTTCGTCGATATGGCGAGTGGGTCCGGGAATGACCGGGAGGATCGCGGACGTATTTCGTAGTAGTGAAGTAGTTTTCGCTCTGCCGGGGTGCCCGGGTCCGAATGTGCAGGATCCGGGGAAGCGAACAACGACGGTGGTATTCGCAGCAGCAGGTAGCGGTCGCAGGCGTCGGCACCGACTCGCGACGGAGAGGTCCCGGCAGAGAGGAGGTCACCTGCGAGATGTTTGAACGGTTCACCGAGCGTGCACGCCGCGTCATCATCCTTGCTCAAGAGGAGGCGAAGCGGCTCAATCACAGCGCGGTCGGTACCGAGCACATCCTCCTCGGTATCATCCGTGAGGGCGAGGGCGTGGCCAGCAAGGTCCTCGAGTCTCTCAACATCAACCCGGATCGCGTCAGGGCCGAGATCGAGAGTGCGATCGGCCGCGGGGAGCGCACGCCCTATGAGGAAGTTGCGTTCACGCCGCGGGCTAAGAAAGTGCTGGAACTCGCGCTGGACGAGGCCCGGAGGCTGGGACACAACTACATCGGCACCGAGCATCTTTTGCTCGGGTTGATCCGTGAAGGCGAGGGCGTCGCCGCCCGCGTGCTCGAGGCCATGGGCGCAGATCTGGAGCGTGTCCGGTCTCAGGTCGTCTATCTGCTCGGGGAAGAGGGCACGGCGTCGTACACTAAGCAGGCGAGCAAGACGCCCACGCTCGACGAGTTCGGTCGCGACCTGACCAAGCTCGCCCGAGAGAACAAGCTCGACCCTGTGATTGGGCGCGAGCGGGAAATCGAACGCGTCATCCAGGTGCTTTCCCGGCGCACCAAGAACAATCCGGCCCTAATCGGTGAGCCGGGTGTCGGCAAGACCGCGATCACGGAGGGACTCGCCCAGAGGATCGTGCGTGGCGACGTCCCCGAAGTGCTCAGGACGAAGCGGGTCGTGCAGCTGGATCTTGCGGCGCTCGTCGCCGGCACGAAGTACCGGGGCGAGTTCGAAGAGCGGATGAAGAAGGTGATGGAGGAGATCCGCAAGGCTCAAGGCGAGGTCATCCTGTTCGTCGACGAGCTGCACACGCTCGTGGGCGCCGGGGCCGCCGAGGGCGCGATCGACGCCAGCAACATCCTCAAGCCATCGCTGTCTCGAGGCGAGCTGCAGTGCATCGGCGCGACCACGTTGGACGAGTACCGGAAGTACGTCGAGCGCGATGCTGCGCTGGAGCGGCGGTTTGCGCCGATCCTCGTGGCGGAGCCTGCTGTCGAGCAGAGCATCGAGATTCTTCGCGGGCTGCGAGAGCGGTACGAGGCGCACCACGGCGTGAAGATCAGCGACGAGGCGCTCGTGGCCGCGGCCACGCTTGCCGACAAGTACATCTCGGACCGGTTTCTGCCGGACAAGGCGATCGACCTCATGGACGAGGCGGCGAGCAAGATCCGGCTGCAAGCCAGTTTCCTCCCGCAGGAAGTGCGGCAGGCGCTCGAAAAGGCCGACCGTGTCCGTCGGGAAAAGGAAGAAGCCATCAAGGGGCAGGACTTCGAGAAGGCGGCCGCCCTCCGTGACAAGGAGAAGGTGCTCCGCCAGAAGCTGGAAGAGCTGGAAAGCTCCTGGAAGACCGAGAAGGGGCGCGACATCACGACCGTCAGCGCGGACGACATCGCCGACATCGTATCCAGCTGGACGGGGATCCCGGTGATGCGTCTCGTCGAGGAGGAGACCGAGAAACTCCTCCGCATGGAGGACTCGCTGCACAAGCGGATCGTCGGTCAGGAAGAGGCGGTCCGTGCGGTGTCCCGAGCCGTCCGGCGAGCGCGGGCGGGGCTCAAAGACGCGCGGCGGCCGATCGGATCGTTCATCTTCCTCGGTCCCACCGGCGTCGGCAAGACGGAGTTGACGCTGGCGCTGGCCGAGTTCCTGTTCGGCGACGAGGGCGCGGTGGTCCGGATCGACATGTCCGAGTACACGGAGCGCCACACGGTGTCGCGGCTGGTCGGCGCACCCCCGGGGTACGTCGGTTACGAGGAGGGTGGCCAGCTCACCGAACAAGTGCGGCGTCGGCCGTACTCGGTGGTGCTCCTCGACGAGATCGAGAAGGCGCACCCCGAGATCTTCAACGTGCTGCTCCAGATTCTCGAGGATGGGCGCTTGACGGACGCCCAGGGACGCACCGTGGACTTCAAGAACTGCGTCGTGATCATGACGAGCAACGTCGGTGCCCCGCAGATCGCGCGGGAGACCGGGTTCGGGTTCCGCGCGCCGGACAATGAGGCGGCGGAGAGCCAGCGCACGTACGACCGGATGAAGACGCACGTAATGGAAGAGTTGCGCCGGACCTTCCGGCCGGAGTTTCTCAACCGCGTCGACGAGATCATCGTCTTCCGGCCGCTGACGCGTGAGCAGATCACGGCGATCGTAGAGATCCTGATCGAGCGGGTGCGTCGCGAGATCCGCGGGCAGGGCATGGAACTCATCCTCACGGATGCGGCGCGTGACCTGCTGGCGCGGGAGGGGTTCGATCCCCAGTATGGCGCGAGGCCGCTCCGGCGTGCGATTCAGCGGCTGGTCGAAGACCCGCTGTCGGACGACATGCTCCGCGGCAAGTTCAGTGCGGGCGACAAGATCGTGTTGGACGTCCGGGACGATCAGGTCGTGTTCGAGAAGAAGCGGGAACCGGAGCCGGTGTCCGCCGACACGGGATCGTAGCGACGCGTGGCGGATACGAGCATCGAGGTGGCGGCCCGGGCGAGTAGCCCGGGCCGCCGCGTATTCCGAGACGGAAGGGAGCGCGCCGTGGCAAGATCGGGAAGCGAGGCCGGGCCGGCCGGGCGGGTCGTGTATGTGTGCCAGTCCTGCGGATACGAGTCGCCGAAGTGGCTCGGGCGCTGTCCGGGTTGCGGCGAGTGGAACACGCTTGTTGAGGAATTCATGCCGGCGCCGTCCAGGAGCGGCGCGGCACGGGCCCGCGCGTCCGGTCCGGTTGCGGACGTCTCGCTGGAGCCGGCCACACCCATTACCGAGGTTGCGCTCGGGGAGGAACCGCGCATAATCCTTGGGATCGGCGAGGTGGACCTCGTACTGGGCGGCGGGCTCGTGCCGGGTTCGCTCGTCCTTATCGGCGGCGACCCCGGCGTCGGAAAGTCCACGCTCGCACTGGGGATCGCACATCGCGTTTCGGAGAGCCGGGTCGTCCTGTACGTGTCCGGAGAAGAGTCGGCGCGGCAGACGAAGATGCGGGCCGGTCGGCTCGGAGTGGACTCCCCGCGCCTGCTCGTGCTCGCCGAAACAGATCTCACGCGGATCATGGCGCAGATCGCGGAGGTCCGCCCCGGACTGGTGGTCATCGACTCCATCCAAACGGTGTTCCGGCCGGATCTGCCCGGCGCTCCGGGTAGTGTCGGACAGATTCGGGAGTGCACGGGTGACTTGCTGCGGGTGGCGAAGGCGGAGGGAGGACCCAGCATTCTCATCGTCGGCCACGTCACCAAAGAGGGTGCGATCGCCGGGCCGCGCGTCCTGGAGCACATGGTCGACACCGTGCTGTACTTCGAGGGAGAACGACATCACACGTACCGGGTGCTGCGCGCGACCAAGAACCGGTTCGGTTCGACCAACGAGATTGGGGTCTTCACGATGAGCGGCCGCGGGCTCGCGCCCGTGCCGGATCCGTCCGCGCTGTTTCTCTCAGAGCGCCCCGCCGACGCGCCTGGATCCGCCGTCGTCTGCGCGCTCGAGGGTACCCGTCCGCTCCTCGTTGAGGTACAGGCACTCGTCACCCGTACGCCGTTCGGCGTGCCGCGACGTACGGCCTCCGGCGTGGACTACAACCGGGTACTCTTGCTGCTTGCGGTCCTCGAGAAGCGCGCCGGGCTGCACCTCGGCGCGTGCGACGTGTACGTCAGCGTCGCCGGAGGCCTGCGCGTGGACGAGCCGGCCGCGGACCTGGGCGTCGCCTGCGCGATCGCGGGGAGCCACCGGGACCGAGTGACGGCGTCGCTGGCCACGGTGGCTGGTGAGGTGGGACTGGGAGGCGAAATCCGCGCGGTGAGCCAGATCGGGCGGAGGATCGGCGAGGCCGCGAAGCTGGGGTTCCGCCGGGTCGTGCTTCCGCGCGCCAATCTGGCCGGCATGGAGCCTGGGGATGCCGCCGGGATCGAGGTCGTGGGCGTGGACCGGATCGGCGAGGCGCTTGAATTGCTACTGACCTGAGCGGGTTGTGCTACTTGAGCGTAAAGATGCCGAGGCTCTTGATGCGGCTGTGCTCCTTCTTCTGGACCGCGTCGAGATCGAGATTCAAGATGCTGCACAACGCCGCCGTGTAGAACAACGCCGACCCGATCTCGGTCTCGACCGCTTCGCGGCACCGCTCGCACAACGCACCCGAGAGGTGCGTGTCCATGTAGGCGCGGACCTCCGCGAGGCTGAGCGCGGCGGGGAACTGCTGTTTCGCCGCCTTGATCGTGATGCATCCACAGCTTGTGACGGCTTTGGCGACCGCGCGGCTGACTCGGGCCGTGGATTCCTGAAGCTTGCTGAGAACGTCCAGGATGCTGCGGTGCCGGATCAAGTACTCGTCCACCTGTTCCTGAAACCGCGGCCGAGCATCTCGCATCGGTACCGCACCCCCCTCGTTCGAACGGCCCCATTATGAGACGGCGTCCCGCCAGTGTCAAGCACATCCGCCCTCCGCGCGGTCGCGTGTGAGAAGCGGGCGACGCGATTGAGCGATGCGGCGCCGTACTCTGCCGCGCGCGGTGGTCCGTTGCATCCGCATCATCGTGATATAATGAGGGCCGCGTGATCGAATCTTCGGCTGCCCGTTCCCTCCATGGCTCGTGGCAGGCTGGGCGGGCGGTGATGCGCGGTCCTGCCGCCGCGTCGAGATGTCGCCGCGGTGGGAGACGATCCGATGACCGTGATGAGATGGATGGTGTGTGCGAAGAGCGACGTGACGGTGTGAGCTTTCTTCCGGCCACGGTGGGTGCGATCATACCAGCGGCGGGGCGAGGCGAGCGTTTTCGGGGCGCGATGCCCAAGTCGCTCGTCCCTCTGCACGGTCGTCCCCTCGTGCAGTACGCGCTGGACGCAGTGCATCAGGTCGAGGAGATCGTATCGATCGTCGTGGTCGGGCCTGCCTATGCCCTCGACGCGATGCGGGACCTCGTGACGAATGCGCGCCTGGGCAAGGTCACAGCGGTCGTGTCGGGCGGTGCGGACCGGCAGGCGTCGGTCGCGAGGGGCCTTGAGGCGCTCCCTGCCACGGCCGACCTCGTGCTCGTTCACGACGGTGCCCGGCCCTGCGCGACCCCTGCGCTCGTGCGCGCGGTCGCCGCCGCCGCGGCCACGTCGGGGGCGGCGACCGCGGCCGTCCCGGTCGAAGAGACGGTCAAGCGAGGGCAGGACGGGTGGGTCGCGTCGACCCTGGACCGCTCGCATCTGTACCGGATCCAGACGCCCCAGGCATTTCGCCGGACGCTTCTCGAGCAAGCGCACCGTGACGCCGCGCGGGTCGGGTTCCACGGGACCGACGATGCCGTCCTTGTCGAGCGGCTCGGACATCCGGTTCGGCTCGTGGCGGGCGAGCCAGCGAACCTCAAGGTCACAGTGCCCGAGGACCTCGCCGTGGCGGAAGCGTTGCTTCGCCCCGCGGGGGCACCTGCCGCGATCGCGCGCGTGGGATTGGGCTTCGATGTCCACCGGTTCGCAGAGGGTCGGCCGCTCATCCTCGGCGGTGTTGAGATTCCGTGGCCGCGCGGCTTGGCGGGCTGGTCGGATGCGGACGTTGTGGTGCACGCGATCATGGACGCGCTGCTGGGCGCCGCGAGTTGCGGCGACATCGGGCAGCACTTTCCCCCGGGCGACCCCGCGTATGCCAGGGCCGACAGCCTCGGGTTGCTCGGCCGCGTGCGCGACCTGCTCGCCACCCGCGGATGGCGCGCCGCGCACATCGACGTCGTCGTCATGGTGGAGGCTCCCCGCCTTGCGCCGCACATGCCCGCGATGCGCGCGTTGATCGCCGGTGTGCTGGGACTCGACGAGGACGCTGTGAATCTTAAGGCTACGACGCTCGAGGGGATGGGGGCCTTGGGGCGCGAAGAGGGCATCGCCGCTCAGGCCGTGGCGACCCTGGCGTCGCTGTCGGGGGGGCAGAGCGTGTGATGGACGGTACTCGTCCCCTGCGAGACCCAGATGGCCGTCGGGTGACACGAGCCCCGGGAAGGTCTCGAAATGCGCATCTCGTGTTGATCGAGTGCCGCGCTCTCTGTGAGCCGGTGATCGTCGAGCTCGAGCCGGGGGCCCGGCGACCGCGGCCGGCCGGGTTCTGGCGCGGCAACAAGTTCCACGGGATCATTCGCATCCTGGAGCGTCGAGACGAGCTCGGTGCAACGCACGTCCGCGTACTTGCCGATCACGGGTGCTACGATCTCCGGCGGTTGACGATCGCGGATCCGACGACCTGGCGCTCTGAGGGGTGGTGGGAGCTCGTCGCCGAGCTCACCGCGATTCCGCTGCCGCGTCGCACGCCGTGAGCGCGGGGAGGGTGCGATGGCGCTCAAGATCTACAACACGCTGACCCGCCGCAAGGAGGAGTTCGTCCCGCTCACTCCGGGACGCATCTCGATGTACGTGTGCGGCCCCAATCTGTACGGGCCGTCCCACGTAGGGCACGCGATGTCCTTCCTGGTGTTCGACGTGATCCGCCGGTATCTCGAGTACCGCGGCTACCGGGTCACTCACGTGCAGAACTTCACCGATGTGGAGGACCGTATCATCGAAACCGCGCGGGCCGAGGGCACCACGATCCAATCGCTTGCTGCGCGGTACATCGACCGGTTCCTCCGGGAGATGGACGGGCTCGGCGTCAGGCGTGCGGACTACTACCCGCGGGCCACCGAAACTATTCCCAAGATGATTGAGATCATCCAGGGCCTCGAGCGCCGCGATCTGGCGTACGTCGCGGACGGGGACGTGTTCTTCCGCGTCACCGCGTTCCCGGGCTATGGCCGCCTCTCCGGGCGCTCGCTCGACGAGATGCAGGCGGGGGCGCGCATTGAAGTGGATCCGCGCAAGGAGCACCCCATGGATTTCGTGCTCTGGAAGGCCGCGAAGGAGGGGGAGCCCGCGTGGGAGAGCCCCTGGGGCGCCGGGCGGCCAGGGTGGCACATCGAGTGCTCGGCAATGTCGATTTCCCTGCTCGGACCGCAGCTCGACATTCACGGCGGCGGGCAGGACGTGATTTTCCCACATCACGAGAACGAGATCGCCCAATCGGAAGGGTACACCGGCCAGCGTCCCTTCGTCCGCTACTGGATCCACAACGGTCTCCTCCGGCTCAGCGCCGACGAGGAGAAGATGACCCGACACCTCGGCAATATCGTCTCGATCCGCGAGGCGCTCGGACGCTTCCACCCGGACACCATCCGTGTGTTTGTCCTCTCGTCGCATTACCGGAGCCCGACGCTGTGGAGCGCCGAGGCGCTCGAGGCCGCGGCGAGGGGCGCTGAGCGCCTCCGAACCGCGGTGGAGAACGCCGACGATCTGCTCGCATCCGCACCGCGGCCGGATGCCATCGCTCCGGAGTCGGAGCGGTCCTTTGCCGAGCTCGATGCTGTGCTCGATGCTGGGCACGCGGCGATCCGGGGACGATTCGAGACCGCGATGGACGACGACTTCAACACGCCGGGCGCGCTCGCCGCGCTGTTCGATCTGGCGAGCGCGATCAACCGGGCCGTCGACGCCGTGGTCAAGCGCCGCACCGGGCTTGCGGCGGACCAACGTGAGGTGCTCGCCCGGGGCATCGCGCTCTTGCGAGAACTCGGCGCCGTGCTCGGCCTGCGGCTCGTTGCCACCCCGACTCCGGCGCAAGCGGCGGCCCTCTATCGCCTTGCACAGGAGCTCTCGCGTGAACGCCCCGACCTGTTCGATCCGGCTCGCCTCGGCGCGGTACAGGCGCCGGCTACGGCCCGGGAGGACGACGAGGAACCCGGCGCGGCGGCGGGTCCGCCGCCCGACGCGATATTCCAGCCGCTCGTGGAGCTGGTTGCGGAGGGGCGCCTGCGGGCGCGCCAGGCGAAGGACTGGACGACCGGCGACCGCGTCCGGGCCCGCCTCGCCGAACTGGGCGTGTTGCTCGAGGACACGCCGACGGGGGTCAAGTGGCGGGTGCGCTGACGCTCTCCGACGGGGGGGACGATCGGCTGGTGTTGGGGCGCCGCGCCGTGCTCGAGACTCTGCGCGCGGGCCGACCCGTGGTGCGTGTTCTGGTGTCGGGCGCGTCGTCCGTGCGCGGACCGCTCGAAGAGATCATCCGGGAGGCGCGGGTCCGGCATATACCCGTGCAGACCGTGGACCGCCGCCGCCTCGACCTGCTCGCGCGTGGAGTCCGTCATCAGGGCGTGGTCGCGATCGCCGCGGAACAACCCCTGGCGTCCCTGGACGAGGTGCTCGCCCGTGTGCGGGAGCGTGGTCAGCCGCCGTTCTTGATCGCGCTTGATGGTGTCGAAGACCCACATAACCTTGGAGCGGTGATTCGGACTGCGGAAGCTGCCGGGGCGCACGGGGTGGTTGTGCCGCGGCGGCGCGCCGCCGGTCTCGGGCCCGCCACGGCGCGGGCCGCGGCGGGCGCGACTGCGCACCTGCCTGTGGTCGGCGTGGCGAACCTCGTCGCAGCGCTGGAGCACCTCAAGACGGAGGGCGTGTGGATCGTCGGTGCCGACCCTGGCGCGCCGGAATTGTATGATAGTGGGTCGCTCGTTCCACCGATCGCACTGGTAGTGGGGGGGGAGGGGCGAGGTCTCCACCGGCTGATTCGCGAGCGCTGCGACCGGCTCGTGCGTATCCCTCTGTGGGGACGTGTGCAGTCGCTCAACGTCTCGGTCGCGGCGGGTCTCCTGTTGTATGAGGTTGCGCGGCGGCGCGACGCGGCGCGCGCAAGATTCGACGCATCGCGTTGATCGCGACGCGAAATGTATCATGTTGGTATTGACTCAGTGTAGCGCCGTTCGTATAATGACGATGACGTTTGGGAAGGCTCGAACAGCGGATGAAATCCCTGGCGGGCGCCGGCGTACGTGGATCGCCGTAGCGAGGTTCATTGGATCGAATCAACCGTGATGCCGCACAGCAGACCAGCGATAGGGCGACAATCCGGGCGGAGGCGAGAAGCGTGGTAGTGGCGCGTAGGCCGGTGGTAGTTCCATCGTATCAAGAAATGGTCGATGAACAGCTCGTTGATTGTGCAAAGAGTGGAGACGAATTCGCGGCGGAGTTCTTGATCAACAAGTACCGCAATTTCGTCAGGGTCAAAGCCAAGGCGTACTTCCTCATCGGGGCCGATCGCGAGGACATCATCCAGGAAGGAATGATCGGCCTCTACAAGGCGATCCGGGATTTTCGCCGGGAGAAGCTGTCCTCGTTCCGCGCGTTCGCCGAGCTGTGTATCACCCGTCAGATCATCACGGCAATCAAGACCGCGACCCGGCAGAAGCACATCCCGTTGAACTCGTACATCTCCCTGAACAAGCCCATCTACGACGAGGACTCCGACCGGACGCTGCTCGACGTAATCAGCAGCATCAAGGTCTCAGATCCCGAGGAGCTGGTGATCAACCAGGAAGCCTCGCAGACGATGCGGGAGCGTATCCGGAAGAATCTCAGCGACCTCGAGTGCCGCGTGCTCACCGCCTACCTGGAAGGCAAGTCCTATCAGGAGATGGCCACGGAGCTGCATCGCCACGTCAAGTCCATCGACAATGCGCTGCAGCGGGTGAAGCGCAAGCTCGAGCGGAACCTGGAGGGTGAGGAGGAGTAGTCCACCTGTGCCGCCCGGAGGGCGGCCCAGGTCCGGTTAGAACGTTCGGCTGCCAGCGTAGCGGGCCCCGTGATTTGCGGGGCCCGTCTTGTGTCCTCGGGAAGGCGGCCGTTCCGTCAGCCGCCGATCTGCGACATCACCCGGCGCCGCGGGATGACGTTCCTTGCGAGTCCGTGTCCCCAGGGCTTCCGGTACGCCGCCGCGCGGAACCGCTCCCGGATCTCCTCGTACGACGCTCCAGCGCGCAACGGCGTGCGCAGGTCTGCCTCGTCGTCGCGAAGCAGGCACAACCGGAGCTTCCCCTCCGCGGTAAGCCGTAGTCGCCCGCACTGCGCGCAGAACGGCTGGCTCACCGCGCTGATAAACCCCAACGTCCCCACGGCCCCGTCGAGCCGATACGTGCGCGCAGGGTCGTGGCCGGTGACGTCCAGCGGCTCGAGCGGACCGAGCGCGGCGGCGATCGCGGCCATGGTCTCGGCGCTCGGCACGTACGCGCTCTGCTGAAAACCGGCGACGCTGCCGAACGGCATCATCTCGATGAACCGTACGGACCAGTCGTGGTGCAGCGTGAGCCGGGCCAGGTCGACGACCTCGCCCTCGTTGTAGCCGCGAACGATGACCGCGTTCAGCTTGATCGGCGACAGTCCGGTCGCCTGCGCGGCGTCGAGGCCGTCGAGCACATCCTGGAGGTTGCCCCAGCGCGTGATCCTGCGAAACTTCTCGGGATCCAGGCTGTCGAGGCTGACGTTCACGCGGGTCAGGCCCGCCTCCGCAAGCGGCCGCGCCAGCGTGGCGAGACGGATGCCGTTCGTCGTCATCGCGACATCGGAGATGCCGGGCACCGCGGCGACTCGCCGCACGAGGTCCACGAGGCCCGGCCGCACGGTGGGCTCGCCGCCGGTCAGCCGAACCTTCCGCACGCCGAGTTCAGCGGCCGCCCGCAGCACCGTCAAGATCTCGTCGTCGGTGAGCATCTCCTCTTTGGGCTTGAAGACCATTTCCTCCGGCATGCAGTACACGCACCGAAGGTTGCACCGGTCCGTCAAGGAGATGCGCAGATCTCGAATGTCCCGCCCGTATTGATCCTGCATCGATACTCCCATCACACGGTTCGGGTCGCGGCGTGGACGCGTAGGGCGGTCCCGCCCACATTATTCTGATTATAACCGATCATGCCTAGAACGCCACGCCGTAGCGTGACACCGGTGATACATGACCGGCTCCACCCTCGACGGGGCACTCGCGGACGGGGAGGAACGCCGCCTTGCCCGGGCGGCGCCGTCTCTGTTATGCTACGAGTGCGCACGTAGGCCCTCGTAGCTCAATACGGCAGAGCACCTCACTTGTAATGAGGGGGTTACCGGTTCGAGTCCGGTCGAGGGCTCCAGTAAAATAAGGGTTAGCGCGTGTCGCCCTCTTCGAAAGACGGTCAGAATTCGTTGCCAATTGTGAATTTCATGGCGACCCCCGGAAATTCGAACGGGGTACAGCGTCGGTGGCGGCGACCCTTTCGCCCTTGACGAACCTGTTCGACGGGGCCGCGCTCAGCGTCTCCGATGCGTTCGGGCTTCCATAGCAACAGCCGAAGTCCCAGAAGGCGACGCGAGCTTCGAAGTATGCTTGGGGCTTGAGATTGGCTTCTCCGTCGCGTATGTGCTTCTGCACGCGACCCACTCTCGAACTCCGGTGACCGCACACCTCAAGAAGTCAGTCGACCCGCCAGACCAGCACAAGGTCCACACGGTGCTACCGGGCGTTTCAGTCGGTGCTCGGTGCCGCGACGACGCTCGAGCGTCTGCGCAGGTGGGGGGTAGGGCTCAGATCCTATAGCGAAAGTAGTGTCCTCCGAAGTCATAAGCGGGGCGCGCCAGCGGGGCAACCAGGGCGGGCGAAAAGGTAGTCTAGCCGATGCCTCGGAACTGGCGGAGAAATTTCAGTATTTCTCCGGGCCACCACGCCGGGCGAAAGGAGTCCCTCTTGCTCGGGTATGCCAGGGCTCTCCGATTCGACCTTGGGATTCACGTGTTCGGTGTCAGCGGCACCTCAAGATCGCTGGCCGCTCCCTCCGGAGACGGACGAGTTCGCCGCAGGACGCTCATCGTTCATGTCCGGGAGGCCGGCTGCCTGCAAGATTCGGTGCATGAGCCGATGGGTTTCCATCGCGTCACGTGCTGGCGACCGCACCTCGCCGCCGGACTGGATCACGCGGAGAAAATCCTCGACCTCCTGGCGAAACCCGAGTCGGGTCTGCGGGGTCACTAAGCCGTCAGAAGCCGGAAGGAGCGAGGTCGTGCGCGTTTGGTTGCGCTCGATGACCGCGAATGACTCAGGCGCCTCCACCCTGACGGTTTTCCCAGCGCCGTAGGTCTCGATATGCTCGGCCCACTGCCCGCACGAGCGATTGGCGACCATGACGCCGATGGAGTGTGCGAAACGGAGGTGGGCGACGCACGACGTCTCATGATACGGGTCCGAGTACTGGCTGGACGCTGTGACTTCGATCGCCTCGCCGCAGATCCAGCGCATCATGTCGACGATGTGGATCGCGTTGTCCAACGTACCTCGGTAGTCGATGTCGGGCCGGTTCTTCTCCGCGATGATCACATCGGGTATATCGTGCCTCCAGGCGGATTTCAACGCCTCGTAGACCGGGGCATAGCGGCGATTGAATCCGACCATCAACAATACACCTTTGCGGTCTGCCGTCGCCGTCAAACGCTCAGCGTCCCGCAGTGTCATGGCCATCGGCTTTTCCAGGAACACCGGGATACCGCGTTCGAGCAGCGGCAGGGCGACTCGCGCGTGGCTCTCGGTGCCCGTAAGCACAAAGGCGGCGTCAGTGTCGATGTCCTGG
>DASPUZ010000035.1:0-15267 GCA_035622635.1 bacterium
GGCTGTACCGATCCATACGCCCGCGTTCTCGCAGAGCGCGACGGCTCCGGAATCGCCTGCGGCCAGAGCGCGCGCGATCGTATCGAGATCGACGGGCTCTCCGGACGGTCCGCCGGCCGCCACCGCGGAGTCACGAGCCCGCGCCGTGAGCGCATCGGTCCCGACGAGAGCTTCAAGGCATCCGTACCGGCCGCAATGGCACCTGGGGCCGTCCGGGTCGACGACGAGATGCCCGAGTTCGCCCGCCATCTTCGAGGACCCGCGATACAGGCTTCCGTCAATAACAAGTCCCGCGCCTACGCCGACCCCCAGATTGACATACAGCAGGTTCCGGGCTCCTCGCGCCGCTCCGTAGCGACCCTCGCCGACCACGGCGGCGTTCGCGTTATTCTCGACGTGCGTTGGCAACCTGAAGCGCTCTTCCACGATGGCTCGAAGCGGCACATCGATCCACTCGATGGCGTCGGCGGATCTCACAATGCCCGCCTCATCGTCCACCAACCCGGGGGTCGCGACACCAATACCCGTCAACGCCGAAGCTTGAGTCAGGTCACGCGCCCGGGCAAGGACCTCCAAGAGATGTTCGATCAACCGGTACCCTTTTGCGCCGTGCGTGGGGACGCTGGTGTGAGCCACTTTGGTTCCCGAAAGACTTGCGACGATCACGCTGATGTCGGTCGCGCTCACTTCAACGCCCATGACGAAGCGGTTACGGTTCAACTCGAGGAGCACTGGCGGCCGGCCCCCGTTGGAAGACCCTGAGGGACCTTCGATCACATACGCTCGTTTCAGGAGCTTACCAACCACGGATCCAATCGTGGTTGGACTGGTGCCGATCTGTCTCGCCAACCGCGCGCGGGAGATGGGACCGTACTCCTGCATGAGCCGGAGAATGGTAGCCGCGTTCGTACCCTTAGACCTCATGCCATTCGTCGCAACTTTATTTTGAAACTTGATAAAGTTCTTGCATTAAGCAAGTTCGCCAACCACGGGGCGGATTCCTGTCCCGGCTCTGTCCATCTGCCGGCGATGAATACCCCGCCCCTTTGGGGGCTTCGTGCCGGGCCGGCCACGCAGGAAGAAGCCGCCGAGCCGGATGATCCTCTTGCGCTTCTTACCGGGGAAAGAAAAGACCCCGCCGTTCGATCCGGCGGGGTCAATATCGACGAGTGCTGGAGAGACGAGTTATTGCGACGGTTTCGTTGATGCTGCTATTGCCTTCAGTGCCTTGCTTCTCTCCCTACCGCTCTTAGCGGGTGAGTGTTTGCAGCCGGCGCGACCAACGCACGCACCTCGGCCGCAGTGCCACATTCGAGCGCTCGTGTCGCAAGCGCTTGCGCATCCTTGAACGAGACCGCCCGAACCGCGCGCTTGACGTCCAGCAGCAACGACGCGGTCATACTGAGCTCATTGACGCCCAAGCCCATCAGCAACGGCGCAGCGGCCGGGTCGCCCGCGAGTTCGCCACACACCCCGACCCACTTCTCGCCGCGCCGCGGAGAACGTGTGACCATGGAAATCAGCCGCAACACTCCCGGGTGCAGCGCGTCAGCCATGTCGGCAACCCGGGCGTTGGTGCGGTCCGCGGCCAACGTGTACTGCAGCAAATCATTCGTCCCGACGCTGAAGAAGTCGACCTCCGTGAACAAGGTGTCCCCAAGGACCGCCGCAGACGGGATCTCGATCATGATCCCAAGGGGCGCTCGACCGGAGGCCGTCCCTCGCGCGGCCAACTGGGCTTCGGCCTTCGCCAGCTGGCGGCGCGCTTCGCGGACTTCACCCACGTCCGCCACCATCGGCAACATGATCCAGATCTTCCCACGCGCCGCGGCGCGCAGCAACGCCCGAAGCTGCGTCAGAAAGACGTCCTCGTGCCGCAGTGAGAGCCGGAGTCCGCGAAGCCCCAGAAACGGGTTATTCTCTGGCGGCACGGAGAGCCAGGACAACGGCTTGTCGCCGCCGATGTCCAACGTCCGAATGATGACCGTGTGCGTCGCCATGGCCTCACCTGCGTGCGCATACACCTCGTATTGCTCATCTTCCGTGGGCGGCCCTTCCCGGTTCAGAAACAAGAACTCGGTTCGGAACAGCCCGATGCCTTCCGCACCGTACCGAAGGCCGTCGCGAATGTCCTGGAGCGTTCCGATGTTCATCGCGAGCTCAAGCCGGTGTCCGTCCGTCGTCTCCGCCGGGAGCGCCCGAAGCGCCTCGAGGTGCGCCTTGCGCTCCTCCTCGGTCACGTGCCGCCGCCGCCATTCCTCGATGGTCGCCGCGTCGGGATCTGCGATCACAACGCCGTGCGTGCCGTCGACGATCAGCGTGTCCCCATCGCCAACCGCGGCCGTGGCACCGGCGACGCCGACCACCGCAGGAATGCTCAACGACCGCGCCAAGATGGCCGCATGCGCGGTGGCGCTCCCGACCTCAGTGACGAACGCGAGTACCTTGGAGCGGTCCACCGCGGCCGTGTCCGAGGGCAGGAGTTCGTCGGCAACGATCACGGACGGCCGCTGAAGATGGGCGAGAGGGTGCGCCGCGTCACCCTCAAGCGCGGACCGCACCTGCGTCACGACATCTCGTACGTCCGCCGCCCGGGCACGCAAATACTCGTCGGAAAGCGCTTCGATCTGCGCCGCACTCGCCGCTCCCGCTTCTGTGATGGCGTGTTCCGCGGTCCATCGATGCTCCCGAATGCCTCGTTTCGCCCGGTCGACGACTTCGGGATCGTCGAGCATGAGCGCTTGGGCGTCAAATAGTTGACGCTCCTGAGGAGCCACCGCCGGGGACAATCGCTTCACCGTCTCTGCCAGCGCCTCTTTGGCGCGACCGATCGCCGCCTCCAAGCGCGCCGTCTCCTCAGCCACGGCCTCAGGCGCAATGACCTCAGGGCGTTCCTGCCGGCTCCGCGTGAACCGAAGCGCCGGACCGATCCCGATACCACCGGACGCCGCCACGCCTTTGAGCTCCTTCATGCCACTTCGCTCCCTCTCATGGGCGTCCCGAGCATTCCCGGCTTCCGAGCAGGGACCCCCGTGCACCGGATCCTTGGCGCGCACCGGGGGATCGCCCCTCCGAATCCTGCGACGCATCTTCCCCAGGGCCTGGCACCCACACCCGTGGTCGATCGCGCTATTCGTATCGCAGCGCCGTGATGGGATCCAGAGCGGCTGCTCGCTGGGCCGGATAGAATCCGAACGCGACGCCGATCACCAACGACGACAGAAAACCCAGCACCACTGAGAGTGGCGAAATGATGATGGGCCAGTGTCCCAGCGCGGCCGTTCCCACGGCAGTGGCGACTCCCATGACGACACCTATCAGACCGCCGACACAGGCTAAGGTGAGGGCCTCGATCACGAACTGCAACAGGATGTCACGCCCCCGCGCGCCCACGGCCATCCGGAGCCCGATCTCCCGAGTCCGTTCGGTCACCGAGACCAACATGATATTCATGATGCCGATCCCGCCGACAATGAGCGAGACCACCGCGACCCCGGCGAGGAGCAATGCCTGCGTTTGGGAGGTGGCCAGCCGGACTTGCTGAATATCGGCGATATTGCGGACTGAGAAATCGTCGGGTTCCGCCACCGTCAAATGATGCCGCAGACGCAGAAGACGCTCGGTCGCGTCGACCACCCCGGGCACCGCCTCAGCCTCCGCCGCGGAAATGAAGATCGCATTCACCCAGGTTTGTCCCGTCAGGCGATCCAGGAGTGTGGTGATGGGAATGATCACCGTGTCGTCCTGGTCCCGACCGAACCCGGATTGGCCCTTCGCCACAAGGGTACCAATCACGCGAAACGGCACGCTGCGGACAATGACGGTGGATCCGACCGCGCCGCCCTCCGGGAACAAGTTCTGCGCCACCGTGTCCCCGAGGACCGCGACTTTTGAGACGTGATCCACCTCGGCCTGCGTGAAGAACCGTCCAGTCGCAACGGACCAGTTCCGAACGACCGTAAACGCTGGCGTACTGCCCCCAATGGCCGTGTACCAGTTGGCATTGCCCGCTACCACCTGGGCGCTGGTTTGTGAGAACGGCACGGCTCCCGCGATATCGGGCACCGTCTGGGCGACGGCAGTCACATCGGGGAGAGTCAGGGTCGTCTGGCTACCGGTGCCGAGACTCACCCCGCCACTGGTGATGGCACCGGGAATCACGACGACCAGGTTGGCCCCGAGGCTCTCGATCTGAGCCAACACCAGCGCTTGGGCTCCCGCGCCAATGGCCATCGACGTGATCACCGCACCTACGCCGATGATGATCCCGAGCATCGTGAGCAAGGATCGCGTGGCGTTCCGACGCAGCGACTCCCAAGCGATTTGAAACAGGTTAACCATGGTCATGCGCGTCTTCCCGTTGCAGGCGAATGCGTCCCCGTCGAGGCCCTTGCGAGCCGGTCATGCCCTCCACGCCGGCCGCGGCCGAGTCGCAACCGGACGTGCCGTGGATGAAGCCTCATGTCACGCCTATCATGCGCCCGCTTCACGCCGGGCTCCATCAGGTCCGCACCCGATTCAGCGCACCGCCCGTGGTAACTTGCGCGTCGGCAGCATTTGCGGCGGGTTGATCCGCAACGAACGGCGCCCACGGTACCGCAGCGGACACACGGCGTGCAAGCGCTCACGCTCGCGCAAGCTGCGTTGCCGAGACGCAGGCCGGCGCGTTCGAGCGTGCTGTGGGAGCACGCGCGGCCTCAACCGTGCGATCGACGCGCTCGTCACCCGCGCGCCGTCACCCGCGCCTCCCCGAGGGACGGTTGGCATCGGGGCGCGGACCGAAAAGCGGCATCTGCGCGTCCGCGAGCCAACGGAGACTGAACTCGGTCCCGGGAAGGGCGCACGACGCGATGGGGGTGTGCCCAGGTCAGGCCACACGGGTGCAGGCAATCGTGACACGAGCAGGGACTGCGGGCACTGCTCCAAGACCGCCGTCGAAAAGTTACACCGACCCCACCCATGAACGTGCCCACGGTCACGGACACCGCTACCACCCGCTTGTTCGATGCGGGTGCACCCATGGAGTCGGGATCTCGGCCGCGCGTTCGTCCTCCCCTCGGCAGGAACCCAGCTCTAGAACCAAGGCCCAGGTTCGCCTTTGGGAGGCGCCCTTGAGGCAGGATCACGGATGGATGATCCCGGACCGTTGAGAATGGTACGGGGGCAACGCAGATCTCTGGCTCTAGGATCCTAAACAGGGTCTTGATGGGAACAGCCCTTCTTCAATGTCAGCGCCTCATTGAGTAGAAGAGGGCAAGCTATTCGATATCAGGCAGAGAGAGTATATTTCGAGATTGCGGCTCCATGCCCGCCCACCTCTCCCAACAAGGTGTCCACTCCCACGGTGTCCGGGCGGGCGCGAAGTCTCGGTCCAGACGCTCGCGACCCTCATCAGTCGCCCTCCACTCAGGCGCCGGCACCCGAAACCGCCGGAGACCGGCTTTATCGGAGTGTACAGGACGCCCCGGCACCAGTCCCCAGACCCGTTCCGGTCGTCTTGGGGAAGCCTGCATCATCTCTCGGGAGGAATCATGGTGATTACAGAAACGTAGTCGATTATGAAATCGAACCCATTGCGAGGTGCGCGATGAGGCTCAACGGGATTCACCATATTACCGCGATCACAGCCGACGCGCCGAGGAACGTGGATTTCTACACACGGGTACTCGGCCTGCGGTTGGTCAAGAAAACGGTCAACCAGGATGATCCGGCCGTCTACCACCTCTTCTACGCGGACGAACACGGCAGCCCCGGCGCCGACCTCACCTTTTTCGAGTACCCGGGTCTCCAGCGCGGGCAGGCCGGCGCAGGAATGGTCCACCGGATCGTCTGGCGCGTCGCCTCACCCGAGGCGCTCGGCTTCTGGGAGGAACGGCTGCGCCGTAACGGAGTCGCGATCGCGCGCGCAGGAGAGAGCCTGGGCTTCGAAGATCCCGAGGGGCTCGGGCTCGAGCTTCGTGTCGTCACCGCCCCTGATGCGCCGCTCGTCGCCGAACATCCGGAGATCCCCGCCGGGCTGGCGCTTCAGGGTTTTGACGGCGTTCGCGCCTACAGCGCTGGTCCGGAGCGGAGCCAGCGCTTCCTGGAGCAGACGCTCGGCTTCCTCCCCGTGGACGATCAGCGCTTTGAGGTCCGGGGGGAGCAGCGTGGCTCCTTCTACGCCTACGATCAGACTGCGTCGCGGGGTGCGAGCGGCGCCGGCACCGTGCACCACGTCGCATGGGCATCGTCAATGGACGATCACCCCTCCTGGCGGGAGCGAGTGATCCGAGGTGGAGGTCGCCCGACACCGATCATCGACCGCTTCTACTTCCGCTCGATCTACTTCCGCGAACCGAGCGGCGTCCTGTTCGAGATTGCGACGATCGGCCCGGGCTTCGCGACCGACGAGCCCGCCGAGCATCTCGGTGAAACACTCTCGCTGCCGCCGAAGTTCGAGCCCCGGCGCGCGGAGCTGGAGCAAATCCTGACGCCGCTTCCGAGCACGCGGCGGTCACCCCGCGTGAAGGAAGAGACGCGGGCGCAGTCGACTGGGAGGCGCTGGTGATATGAGCATGTCTGCATCCGACCAGCTTAAGCATCGGATTCGGCCGGCGACGTCCGCGCCCGAAGGGCTCCTTGTGCTCTTCCACGGACGCGGCGCCGATGAGGCCGATCTCTATCCGCTCCTCGACGTCCTCGATCCGGAGCGGCGTCTGCTCGGGGTGACCCCGCGGGGTCCGCTCACGTTTCCGCCGGGCGGCGCACACTGGTATGCCGTGCGCCGGGTCGGGTATCCTGACCCGGAGACGTTTCACGCCACGTATCACCGTGTCGGCGCGTGGCTCGACGCGCTGGCCAAGGATGTGGGGATTCCGCCGGAGTGCACCGTCCTCGGCGGCTTTTCGCAAGGTGCGGTCATGAGCTACGCGCTCGGGCTCGGCGCCAGCCGGGCGCGTCCTGCGGCCCTCGTCGCCCTCAGCGGTTTCATCCCTATCGTCGAGGGGTTCGAGCTCGACCTTGGCCGGCCGCTTCCCCCGGTCGCAATCGGGCATGGAACCTACGATCCGGTGATCCCGATCGACTTCGCCCGGCGGGCGCGCGACCTTCTCGAGGGGGCTGGCGCCGACGTCCACTTCCGTGAATCACCCCTCCCGCACGCGATCGACCCGGCGTTCCTCGCTGAACTCGTTCCGTGGCTCCGGCGGATTCGCGAGGAAGCGGCGGCCGGCGGCAGGCGATGAGCGCCCACGACGAGTCCTGGTTCTGCCCGTCCTTCCAGCAGGCGGCCGAGCTCACCCGCCGCCAAGGAGGTCGGCTGTAATGCCACGCGTCGTGCGTCTCCACGGGAAGGGCGACCCTGAGGTCCTGAAGATCGAGAACATCGAGGTCCAGCCGTTGCACTCCGGCCGGTGATCGCCAAGGTCTTCACCCTGGATGAAATTGTCGAAGCGCCCCGCTATCTCGAGTCTAATCGGCAGTTCGGGAAGATCGTGATCGCAGCGTGATGCCGACTGGATGATCGGCTCCGGGCACCGGCCACGTCCGCGCTACTCCAGGCGGGACACGCGACGTCAATCGCGATGTCGGCAAAGGTCGTGTGCAGAGACGGGCATGGCGCAAAGTCCACAAGGTCCGCGACGGTCGAGAACCGGCAGGAGAAGTGACGTCCGTTTGTACGAGCCCGCATTGCCACTTGATCATGGGCTCAAGACGACGCGCGCGGATCGGCGAGTCCCGCGCGTCCCTGCCGTACGAAGAGCATGATCACGGTGACGAAACACAGCATTTTCGCGATCACGTTGAGCGTTTTGGGAAGCGGCCCCGCGGGAGGGCCAAATCCAAAAGCCGCCCAAACCGAGAACACCGCGAACATCCCCGCGAGAGCGTAACAAGCCTGCCGGGTGATTCGCATAGGCGGGAGCAGCGTCAGCAGCGAGATCGTCGAAAGCTCAACGACAAACAACGGAAGGAAAAAGAGCGCTCGATAGAGCACCGGATTGGGGGGTATGGGAGGGTACGTCCTCCCCATGACGATCAGATCGAACGGTAGCTCAAAGATCATCGGAGCGGCGGCCGTGCCAACGAGGGCGCTGCCGAGCGCGGCCTTCCAGCCGTATGCTTTGGTCAGGTAGAGAATGACGAAAAACGTCACCGCCGCATCGGGCAAGGTTCCAACCCGGAACGCTGCCCGGCGCAACCCACCCTGCCCCCTCGGTGGAGTCGCAAGCAGATGCAGCTGTCTCATTTGTATGGCATACGCATAAACGGCGACCAGGAACGTACAGATCGCTAACACCCAAATGGCGATCATGAAGCCGCTGACCGTTCGCCCCGGTCTCTCCACGCCGATCGGGCTTCGCACCCTCGTCCCAGCATATGCGAGGGCCGCTGCGACGACGATGAGGATAATCGCCAGGGCGGCCGCATCGCGGCTCCCATAGGGAACCCACTCCGCATACGGTGTGCCTGGCGACGGCACATTTGCCGGCATGAATTCAACCTCTACTCTGTCGTCACATCTATGTCAGCCCTATTTTGCGAGATTCATCAGATGCGTGATCATCTGTGACATGCCGGAACTCAAGCCATTCCACATGATCTGTACGCCGATCGCCATCAGGATAAACGCGGAGAGGCGCGTCAGAATGGTCGTGCCCGATTTGCCGAGCATTTGCACCAGCCGCTCCGCGTTCCCGTAGCATATGGCCACCAGAAGGCACACGAGAAACATACCCGTCAACGCCGCCAGGAAGTGAAGTGGATAGCCATGTTCAAAGCCGGGGCCCGCTTGGTATCTCAAATGGGCGCCAATTGTGATGGCGATGGAAATGCAACCCGGGCCCACGGTGATCGGGAGCGTCAGGGGATAAAAGGCATGCTGCAGGGCGTCTTCCAGCGTGGCCGGTGTTTGTTTGTCGGAATCATCGGCGTCCGGTTGGTTGAGCAGATTCCACCCTGTGGACACCAGCACGAGCCCGCCCGTGATCTGCACGATGGCCAGGGTGACGCCGAAGAAAGCGAGGATTTCACTGCCGAACACCAGCGACACGGCGAGGAGCGCGAATCCGTACACCGCGATCTTGTTTGCTAGGACCCTTTGGGCGGACTGCGGGTAACGCCGCGCGAGGCTGAGAAAGATCGGGGCATCGCCGATCGGATTGACAACCGGGAATAACGCCACGAAGGTGACGACGAGAACACTGAGAAACTCAACGGCAGGAAGGTGCATTCATCCCACTCCTCGGCCGGTCAACATGGACGAAGCGGGCCTACGTAATTAGACCTAAGATAACAGATTCTTCGGATCCCCGCGACCGTTCCACGCAGAGAGCGAATGCGTCATGGGCATTGTCGCGCGGCCCGTGTCTTAGGATCTGCCGGAAGAAAACAGGCCGCCTTTTGCAGCCTACCTTCCCCTATCGTTTCGGGTTTGGCTAACCTTGCGTCAGCTCAGTCTCGGCCGCTCGATGCGACGGCCCGCTTGCGCGCCCGCTGCCGAACCGCCCGCGCTTGGCCGCCAACTGGCAGGAAGTCCGCTCTCGGGATTGGACCTACTAGTGGACTGAGTCATTGATGAGTGACACGCAGACTGCCCTCTTGAGATCCTTGCAGATCCACCAGATCAGCGTAGTCCTGTGTCACACATTTCCGACTCGCGCTACTAGTCGAAAGGCCCGTGTTTTTTGGTTTTCCCGGCCCCACTTTACCAAGGGATTGCCAATACCGCTGTATACCAGCCCCAGCAAAGTACGTGGAAATCGGGGCAGCCGTATTAGCGGAAAATGCGACCGAAGCCGCGCCTGTTCTCGGCCTTTCGCGGTTCTTCGGGGAAACGCCATGTCTTGTTGGGAAATCAGAGTGGTCGATTCGCGGAGGTTCGCAGACGTTTACGGGGGTAGATTGCCACCGCCTCCGACGCCGTCGTGGTGCGCGGCGGTACCGAGCGGTATGCTGGAAGCGGAAGCCCAGCTCGCGGAGGGCTGCGCGAGGAAGGGGGGCCCGATGCGTATCCTCGTCGCGACCGACGGATCGCTCCACGCGCTGCGTGCCGCGCGCGTGGCCGCGCGTCTCGCTCGGGATCTGCGTCAGACCGATGTGATCATCGTCTCTGTACTCCACCTCACGGAGGCGGAGGCGATCACGGTGGGGGCCACCGCAGCGTTCGGATATGTCGACGGGGTCGACATGCTTGACGAGGTGGAGTCGGACGCGGAGCGAGCCTCCGCCGCCGCGGCGGCTCTCTTCGAGGGGTGTGACGCGACGGTGACGCGGCGGCATCCGCGTGGGGCGCCGGCCGCGCAGATCGTCGAGACCGCCAGGGCCGTTGAGGCGGACATCATCGTGGTCGGCCGGCGTGGGTTCAATCAGACGCGCGAGTTGCTGGTCGGCAGCGTCAGCCAGCAGGTGCTACAAGCGGCGCCCTGTCCTGTGCTGATCGTGCCGTAGCGGGCGCCGGCCCACCCGTGCCGCCGGGCGATGGCGTCATTGCGACCCCACATGGCCCGCGGGGTCGCCTGCCACATCGGCGTCCGCACCGGGAGCAGGAGCACTGTTGCCTGGCGTTGCCGCAGTGGGAATCCAGGTTGAGAAGTTGTTAATGTCAGGACGGGGGCAAAGCCAATAATGTCCATGTCAGTTGGAACCTTGCCACAAGCGCGGCGCTCGGCGTCACCACTTCCACAGTCAGCCGGGCAGCGTTGCGAAAGGGTGGTCTGTCGTCAGGGCCCGCGGTAGCGTCGAGCCCATCCCAGAGCAATGCCGCGGGTGTGTCACGCGTCTACCGTGGCTCCCGGAACGTCGCGATCGTCCCAGAAGGAAATCCTCTGCGACGGGCTCACTCCTCACTGCAATTCCATCAGCAAGAATACCACGACCAAGAGTCCTATGACGTAAGAACATCTCCGCTCACCCCCCGAGGCTGCCCTGATCCGTAGGCGCATCGCTGGCGGGATTTCGCCTCCGGTTACCCTGGCCCCGTTCCCCGGACTGGGCCTGCTTGAATCGTTGTCTCTGCCAGAGGTGACCGCGCCCCGTGTCGACGGTGCAGAAGGCGGTCTCCGCCAAGCACGCACGGGAGAAGCGAGCAGGCCCTCCGTCTCGAAGAAACCGCGCCGGCGCCCGAGGAGGCGTTGCCGCTGGAACCGGAGGAATCACTGGCAACAGCAAGGTGGATCGGCGAAACGAGCCCGGCAGAGGGGCGCTCACGGAACAGGAAGGAACTCGGAGAAGTATACTATTTGCATAAAGGGCGTCTCAAACCGGTATTCAGAAGGGGGAGATGGTGTGCGAGTCCGTCGGGCGGCACTAGGAGCGTTACTGGTGTTCATCGCGGCTGGGTGGGTGACAGCCGTCGCTGCACAGACCCCGCAGGTGCCCCAGCTACCGCAGATCCCGAATCTTCCGACCAATATCCCGAATGCTCCGAACCTCCAAATGGGTCCACCGGCGCCCCCCAAGATCACGTCGCCCAAGAACGGTGCCGCGGTAGGATCTCCGATCGTTGTCAAGGGCACGGCCACGCACGGGGTGAAGGTGACGGTAACCGCCACCCTCACCGCCAACGTTCCCATCTCCGGAATGAGCACTCAACTCGGCGGGGCGGATACGACCGCGGACGGCAAGGGCAACTGGCAGGTTTCAATCACCCCGAAAATCCCGGTCAAGATCTCGTTCTCCGGGGTGAAGATCGTCTTGGAAGCCGTCGCGACCAATCCCACGACCGGCCAGAAGAGCGCGACGACCAGGATTGAGGTGGTGCCGCACAGCTGATCCCGAGTCGTCCGCATCGGCACGGTCTCGAGGCGATTGTGGCGTTTGCGACCCAGGCGCGCTCGGGCGCGTACCGATGCCTACGCGGGAACGTCGGAGCCCGCCGCCCTCGACGAGAGTATTCCTACGTGGCATAGGTGACGACGACGTTACCGCAGCAAAACGAACGGTGGTCGAGGAGGCGCAGCTTGCAACGCTTCGTGAACACCGTCCGTCCACCGCCGAGCGCGACCGGGATGACCACGAACTGGTACTCGTCCACAACCCCCGCTTCTCCGAGCTGCGCCGCCACGCTGCCGCTGCCCAGTACCACGATGTCCGGTCCGTCGCTCTCCTTGAGGTCGCGGACGGCCTTGACCAGATCGCCCCGGAGGAGGTACGTGTTGTTCCAAGCCGGCTGGATCGTCCGCGATACGACGTATTTCCTGGCGGCGTTCATGGCCCTCGCCACGGCCGGCATCTGCTGTGCCGCGAGCGGCGTCGGCCAGTACGCCTCCATCATCTGGTAGGTCTTTCGTCCGAAGAGCAGCTCGCCGCCCTTGCTGGCATTCGCGCTAACCCAGTCGGCGAACTCGGCGTCCTCGCGGCCGGCGTACGCCCAGCTCATGTCGCCGCTGGCGTCAGTGAAGTAGCCGTCGATGGAGATCGACTCGAACACGCGCACCTTTCTCATGGCGCCTCCCAGTCCGTATTGGGATCATCCCCCCAACCTTTTAGTGTACGTACCCAGTATTAAGATTGTCGTCGAAACAGCAGACTTCCCGCGCTGATTCCCGACCATCATGGCACAGCGCCGCCACTGCAGCAGGCGCATGCACAGTGGTCCCATCGGATGTGACAGAGCCGATAACGCGCAGGCACGACATCGGCTGTTGCTCTCCGGTCGCCTTCCGCTCCCGAAGGTGCTCGGCTATACTGGACGCGGAAGGGGGGAATCTCAATAATGCCAAGCCATACACTGACCTCTGAGCGTGAACGCGAAGACTTCGTGATGGGGTGCGCGTTTTTCGGGAGCGGCGGTGGCGGTGATCCCCAGGTCGGCCTCGGGCTCTTGCGGAGAGAAGCCGATGCCGGTCATCCCCTCAGGTGGACGGACCTGAGCGAGATCCCCGGCGACGCGTGGACCACTCGCATCAGTCGGACCGGAACGACCGCTCCGCCGACCCCGGAGATGGTCGAACAGCAGAAGCGGCTCGGCCTGGGCGACCCGACCGTGCCCGATTTTCAAGCTCGCGCCATTGAGGCGCTGGCCCGGCACATCGGCCATCGCATCTCCGTGATCGTCCCGCCGGAGCTGGGAGCGTCCAACACGGCGGCGGCGCTCGCCGTCGGCGCCGCTACGGGCCTGACGGTCGCCGATGCCGACTACGTGGGACGGGCCATTCCGGAGATCGCCAACACCATTCCGGTGCTGCACGGCCGCCCCATCTGGCCGATGGCCATGGTGGACCGCTGGGGCACCACCGCGATCCTGGCCGCTGCGGCCGGTCCCCACGTGGCAGAGCGCTACGTGCGGCACACGGCGGTGGCCGCGTTCGGCTTTACCGGCGTCGCCGCGTTTCCGTACCAGGCTCGCGACATGGTGCAGGTGGTCGCTCCCAATACGCTGACCCAGTGCCTGCGCACCGGGGAAGCAATCCGGGAGGCGGCGGGCCAGCGTGTTCCTGTCGAAGCGGTTGCGGCCGCTGTGGACGGGCGCGTCCTGTTCACCGGCGTCGTGCAACGGTCCCGTGGCGAGAACCGCGACGGGTTCTTCTGGGGGGAGCACCACCTCCGTGGCACAGGACGCGACCGTGACGCGGAGTTCCGTATTTGGTTCAAGAACGAGAACCTGATCTCGTGGCTCAACAACCGGCCGTACGTCACCGCACCGGATTTGCTGATCCTCGTGTTGGCGGAGACCGCGCGTCCGTTGACAAATCCGGAGGTGCGGGAGGGCCAGTCCGTCGCCGTCCTGGGCGTGCGCAGCCCGGCCCCGTACCGCACGCCCGAGGGGATCGACAACCTCGGGCCACGCCATTTTGGGTTCGACCAGGAGTACGTGCCCTTGGAGGCGCTCGTCGACGGCAAGGCCCCGTGAACCGGCCGGCCCGGGCGACGGATCGGCCGGCGAAGAATACCGGGGGCTCGGGAGCAGCGGAATAAAGGAATGCTCACGACCCCGTGGAATACACCCGCTGCGTGGCCGGACCTCCGCCCGCCGCCGAATACCTCCCGATGGGCAAGGCTTTCCTGCCACGGATTCACATGCCGTAGCCGGGGGAGAGATATGGATCTCGCAAGTCTTGTGCGGCACCGTGATGTGCGGCGCATGCTCCATCCGTCGGCCACCGCAGGCTTGACGCGGCGGGAATTGCTTCAACGGTTGACGACCGTGGGGATCGGCGTCGGAGCCGCATCCACCCTTATCAGCGCTTTCGCCGACGGCCTGCCTGCCTTCGGCGCGACGAACGATTTCAAGGGCCAGACGCTGGTAGTCACGAGTTACGGCGGCACGTGGCAGGACTTTATGCAGAACGAACATATCCCTCCGTTCGAAGCGCTGACGGGTGCGAAGGTCGAGCTCGCGATCGGGCTCGCCAAAGACTGGTTCGCCAGGATGCAGGTCGCCGGGAAGACCAGCGCGCCGTACGACATCTACGCGGGCAACGAGACCTACGTCGCGCAGTTGCGGCTCGAGGGCATGTTTGCGCCGCTACCCATGGACAAGGTGCCGAATTTGAACTTCGTTCCGAAAGCGCTGCGCCAGCCCAAGGACGTGGGCGTCCTCGGATTGATCGGCGCGCTCGGGATTACGTACCGGTCGGACAAGATTCCGGATCCGCCGAAGTCCTGGCTCGATCTGGCCAAGTATGGAAACAAGACCGCGATCTTCACCATCGGAAACTCGGGTGAACCGCAGCACGTGTTGAAGATGGCGCAGATCCTCACAGGCAACTACAAGAACTACGACGCCGCGGTGCAGTGGATCGGCAAGAACCTGTGCGCGGCGCGCCAAGTGGACTTCAGCGGCACCGAGCAGACGATGCTCACGCAGGGCGAGGCGTACGCCGGCCTCATCGACGCGCCGGACTGGGCGTTCTTGAAGGCGCAGGGGTTGCCGGTGGAGTGGGCCCTGCCGAAGGAAGGCTATTGCGGGATGTTCGAGCAGGACATGAACGTGACGGCTACGAGCAAGGTGAAGGATCTGGCCTACGCCTTTATCAACTACTGGCTCAGCCCGCCGGTGCAGCAGAAGTGGGCCGAAAAGTTCTATTGGACGCCGGCGAACAGCCATACGCAGGTCAGCGGCGATCTCGCGAAGCTGATTCCGGTCACGCAAGAACAGCTGAACCGGATCCCGCGCTGGGACTACATCTGGCTCAACACCTCGGGCGCACGCGACAAGATGACGGACGAGTGGAACCACGCGGTGACGGGACACTGCTAGAGGCGTAGCGTCCGCACCGAGGGGGGGCCGATCTTACGGCGACGCCCCCCTCGGGCGGACGAAGACCCCAAACCTCGACTCAATGG
>DASPUZ010000036.1:0-5384 GCA_035622635.1 bacterium
CCACGCTCCGTACCGCGTGGACGTGCCCGTAGTACACGTGGAGGTCACGGACCTCAACCAACGGGCTCATCGATCAGCTCTCCGCCCAAGTAGGCTTTGATGACGCCCTCATCCTGCTGGACTTGACTCGGGGACCCATCCGCGATTTTCCGCCCGTTGTCAAGGACGATGATGTGATCACAGATCCCCATGACGACTCTCATGTCATGCTCGATCACAAGAAACGTGTGTTCACCGCGCAGCATCCGGATGAGATCCATCACATTAGCGGTCTCCTGCGCATTCATCCCGGCTGTCGGTTCGTCGAGGAGAACCAACTGCGGCGAGGTCACAAGCGCACGTGCGATCTCCAACCGCCGCTGATGACCGTAGGGCAGCTGACTGCTCATGAGATGCCCGTCACCGCTCAATCCCACAAGCTCGAGTGTCGTCCACACCCGGTCCTCAAGGGCACGCTGCTCACGACGAACGTGGGACAGCCCCGCGATGCCGGCCAAATATCCGGACCGCATGTGCGTTAACGCCGCAGCATATACGTTGTCCCAGACAGTCAACTCGGGGAAAATCGCAATATTCTGAAAGGTGCGACCCAGCCCAAGGTGCGAGATTCGATCGGCGGACCAGCCGGTGATCTGGCCCCCGCGAAACCTGACGGTCCCGCTACTCGGGGACAAGGCACCAGCGATGACGTTGAAGCACGTGGTCTTCCCGGCGCCGTTGGGCCCGATGAGTCCAGCGACCTCGCCAGCCGCGATGGAGAACGTCACATCTTGCAGTGCCTGCACGCCGCCAAAGTGCTTTGAGAGGCCGGTCACTTCAAGCATCGGTCCTACCTCCTCCCCCTTCCGGTAGTGGAGGTGGAGTCGCCGGCCTCAGCAACCAGCGAGACGGCGACAGGCCGGCCAATCCCTTCGGGAAGAACAGCGTTAAGAGCAGCATGCCCGCGCCGTACAGCACGATGCGATAGTTGCTGAGTACCTGAAGATACTCGGGGAGAAGCGTCAGGAGCGCGGCGCTGACCAGGACCCCGATGATGGACCCGCGTCCGCCCAACAGCACCGTGACAAGCACAGTGGCGCTCAGGGTCAGGTCAAACACGTACGGGTCAATGGACCCGATGTAATGGGCGTACAGGCTCCCTGTGCCCCCGGCCAACGCCGCCGCCAACGTGAACATCGCGACCCTCAACCGAGATACGGGCACCCCGATCGCCAGCGCCGCCCGCTCGTCTTCCCGAATCGCAAGAAGCTCGTATCCCAGGCGCGATCGCGTGATTCGATGCAAGAGCAGCAGAATGAGGCATAGCCACGCCGCGACAAACAGGTAGTAGGGCACTCCTTGTTCGATGCTCCAACCGAAGAGCGTCGGCTTCATGATGTTCGTGATCCCGGTCGGGCCGTTGGTCAGTCCCACCCATTGCAGGAGCACACCCTGAACGATGACCTGCAGCCCGATGGTGGCGATCGCGAGATACGAGCCGCCGAGCCGCAGCGTCGGCAGCCCCAAGAGCAGCCCGAGCGCAGACGTGAGCACGAGCGCCCCAATGAAGCCGCCCCAAAAACCGAGGCCCAGGTGGAGCGCGAGCAAGGCCGACGCATACGCACCAATGGCGTAGAACGCCGCGTGGGCAAATGACACGGGGCCTGTCATGCCGGTGATCAAGTTCAGGCTCTCGGCCAGCGCGGCGAACAGGCACGTCGTCACCCCAAGCTGCATAAAATACGGCGATCTACCGAAGAGCACCGGCACGACGAAGAGGATGCACGCCACGACCAGAAGGCCGATCGCCTGCTGGTCGAGTGGTGCTCGCAGCCGGGGGCGAGAGGACCGACTCGCCCTGTGAGGGATCCCTAACTGCATCACCGACCCCTCAGCTTCTGACTTCGGATCACCAGCACAATGATCAGAACGGCAAACGCTACGATCTGACGGATCCCGGGAAACAGATAGCCTTCCGAAAGACTCTCGCTGATCCCCAAGGCGAGGCCCGCGACGATCGTTCCAAGCACACTGCCGATCCCGCCGAAAATCACCACGGCGAAAGCGGTGAGGGTAACCGCGTCCCCCACCGATGGCTCGAGCGCGAATGCCGGAACGATGAGGACTCCTGCGGCCGCCGTCAGCGTCCCGCAAATGGCCCAGGCGACGACGGCCACCCGATTGATGTACACTCCCATCAAAGCAGCGGCCATCGCGTCCTGCGCGACCATCCGGATCTGAAGGCCAACCCACGTTCGCTCGATGAACCAGTACAAGGCGCCAATCAACACGACAGCGGTGACAAAGACGAGCACCAGTTCTCCGTTGAGAATCAGGGGGCCAAGATGGATGACGTCGTCCACATAGGGTGACCGCAAGTACTGCGGCGCCGCGCCCCACAGGAGCCGGATCCCGTCACCCATGAGCAGCGACAGGCCCATCGAGGCGATGATCGTTGGAAGCTCACCTCTTCCGCGCAAGCGTCGGAAGATCAACGGATCCATCAACATACCGAAGATCGCAACCGCCGCCATCGCGACCAGCAGCGCGGGGAAGAAGCCCACACCCCAGCGTTCCATGACCAATAGAGCGAGATACGCGCCCAACGTGTAGAACGCGCCGTGTGCGAAGTTCACGACGTTCAGCACGCCAAAAATAAGAGTGAGACCGAGGGAGGCCAGGACGAATGAGCCCCCCGTGAGGAACCCATTGACCAGGTACTGCGCAAATTGCTCCATGTCGCGTCCGACCCCTCTACTCGCGCACTCCCCGACCGTCCGTTCCCTGGCCAGGCTCGCGCTGGTCCCAAGACACGGCACGGTAATCGGTCGAGGTCATGGGCGTCATCGGCATCCGTCCCGAGCCATTGGCGGGGTCCCGAGCATGCGAGAGCGACTCCGGATCACGCCCCCAATACCCTCCTTTCGAGTGTGGATTGTGCCACGTGACCGGGGACAAACGACGGGCGCCGGCCACGGGGTACCCCGGGGCGTAGTCGAGCTGCAGCAGGGCCGCGGTCAACTTTCACGGCGTGTAATCGCGCATGCGCCAACCGCTGCCCATGCCAATCCGTTGCGGCAACCCGCACTGTCGCCGGCTCCAGCGAGCCCGTGGCACCGGTACGCATACGACCGCCGGCCGCGGGCATGGTGGGCGCGAGGCCCGGTCCGGCGCGGCGTTACTCACGCGACCTACATTGAGGTACCGACCGGCACGGCCTTCTCATTGCGAATCTGCTGAACCACGATCCCGTGCGATGCCTGTCCCTGTGCGTCAAACGTGAGCGGCCCAAAGACTGTCGGCACGTTGCGCAGTTGGTGCAATGCCGGGCCGATCTTCTGAGGATCGTAGCTGCCGCACGCGATGATCGCGGCGATCAGCATGGTTGACGCATTGTACCCTTGCGCGGCAAACGTCGTGGGGAGAGAGCCGTAGGTGGCTTGATAACTTTTGACGAACCGTGCGGCGACAGGGTTGGCTGGATGTGCGGCGTCGTAATACGTCGCGAAATAGACTCCATTGGCGTCCTTCTGGACTAGTTTCACAAGCTGCGCGGGATCAGCGCCGAATGCGGCGAACTTCGACCCTGGGATTCCCGCCTGGGTCGCCTGACGGACGAGCGCGGCCATTTCCGTGTTCAGCGAGGCGGTGACGATGCCATCAAACTGCAGCGCCTTGATCCGGGTCACCATCGACAAGAAATCCGTGGTCCCGGGGACGTAGCTGAACTCGCCGACGACGTGTCCGTCGGCCGCAGTTTCGGTCTTGTTCACGAACTGGAGCAGGCCGTTCCCCCAATCGTTCTGCACATGCACCATCACGACCCGGGTCCAATGGAGCCGACCGATGACGTACTTCATGAACAGCGTGCCCTGTTGTGTGTCGTTGTCATTGGCACGGAAGAAATACGTCCAGCCCTGCTGGGAGAGGCGAGCCGCCGTCGCGCCAGCCACCAGCATCGGAATGTGGGCGGCGTTTGCGATGGGGCCCACCGCGGCCGTGACATCTGAACCGAACGGCCCGAGCACCGCAATGACGTGGTCTTCGTTGATCATGCGTTGCATGGCGGAAACGCCGACATTGGGAATGTACTGGTCGTCCTTGATATCGAGCGTGAGCGTCGCGTGCCCCGGGAGCTTTCCGCTCGCGTTAGCCTCGTTGATCGCCAACTTGATGGCGTTGACGTTCTCCTGACCCACGAACGCATTTGGTCCGCTCATAGGCATGCTGACACCGACCGTGTACGACGGAGCGCCAGCAGCGCGGACGCTCGGCAGCAGCCCACCGGATCCTCCAAGCCCAGCGACCACGAGCAGCAACACAATCGGGAGTGCGAATGCCAACGAGCGACTTCGTACCATTCGATGCCCCCCTCTCTACCCAGGTGCGTTCGCGGCTTCAAAACACCCTGGCGCCGCGGTGCCAGGTCTCGACCACTCTGATTCCTTCGATCGCATCGGCTGCGACACGCAGCGGGTCGTCCGAGAGCACCACGAAATCGGCTACCCCTCCCTCCCGGATCGCCCCCCGATCCCCCTCCTGGAACGCCGCGAACGCCGCGTTCCGCGTGAACATCGCAACCACCTCGCATGTTGTCAGGCGACTGTCGGGACGTGTATGTTGGAGTGCCGCCCGGATACCCTGAATCGGGGCCACCGGGTTTGCGGGACTGTCGGATCCTCCGGCGATGCACACTCCGGCGGACACGAGCCGCCGCAGCGGGTGCGTCCGCGTCACCCGCTCCGGCCCAAGCCGCCGCTCGAAGCTGCGGCCGGGTCCGCCGGCACGCAACTCGAATACCGGCTGCATCGAGAAGATCACCCCTAGGCGGGCCGCCCGATCGATGTCTGGGTCCGCCGGAAGGGTGCCATGCTCAATCCGGAACCGCAGCGCCGGTACATCGACCCCCGCGCTAGCGACCTGCTCCAGAACGTCCAGCACCGTCGCGATCGCCCGATCCCCCACCGCGTGCACGCTGACCTGCTGCCCCCGAGCAGCCGCGCCCTGCACCAGTTGCGCCAGTGTCTCCCGCGACAGCAACAGGTGCCCCGTCCCCCCCATCCCATCCGCGTACGGCGCGCTCAGCGCTGCCCGCGCCACCCCCGGCATGTACGCCGCCCCCAGGACCCCGTCCACGAAAATGTCCCCGCCCACGTGTCGGACCCCGCGCGCCTCTACCCGGTCCAAATCCGCCAAACTCCGAATTTGATTGTCGAAGGGGGTGATCGACAGTGGGAGATCGAGCGCCAGCAGATCCGCGAGCGGACGATTCTCCTCAGCCGGATCCCCCAGTAGCTGGCGGTACGCGTCGCCCTCAATGGCGTGCACGTTCGTCACCCCCGCCGCTACGGCCACGCGCGCCGCCGCCTCGAACACCGCCTTCCGCTCCTCCCCCCCCAACCGAC
>DASPUZ010000037.1:0-32422 GCA_035622635.1 bacterium
GACGATCCCGCCATCCCCGAGATGCCGGACGATCTCGGCGTAGAACGCGGGGGCGGTCGCGAGGTAGTAGACGCGGTTGCCACCCGTGCTCCGCTCCCGATCCACCCGGTCGAGCGCGTCCCGGAGTCGTGCGTACGCCCCGGAATCGCCAAACTCGATCTGCACATACGACAATCCCTGTGCGAACGCCGTCCATGCCGAGCGCTCCGACGCGGATGGAGACGGGCCCAGCACCGCGTCGGCCATCTCGGCCCGAAACGCCTCGTCGGTCTTGGCCCGCCGGGCGACGCCGACGACCGCACAGGACGGCGCGATGCGGCCGAGACGAGCGAGCCGATACAGCGCCGGCATCAGCTTGCGGCGCGACAGATCCCCGGTGGCACCGAAGATCACCACAGTGCAGGGATCCGGCGTGCGACGTGACCGGGTACTCTCCCGCAGCGAGGAGACGGAAGCGATGCTCATAGAACGTCCCTACACCGAAACGGCGTCGCGGCCATGGGGCTTCTCCAACGTTCTGGGCCAACCATGGGAGGCTTCTCGGACAGGCACCTAGCCGGTCCGAACGGGGTGTCCCCCGAACTGGTTGCGCAGCGCAGCGATGACTTTGTCACCGAAGTCTTCCTCCTCGCGAGACCTCAGGCGCTGCACAAGCGACAGCGTGATCACCGGCGCGGGGACATCGCGCTCCATCGCTTCCTGTACGGTCCACCGGCCTTCGCCCGAGTCCTGCACATAGCCTTTGATCCCGGCGATCTCGGGGTCCGCGGCGAACGCGCGCTCGGCGAGCTCGAGCAACCACGAACGCACCACGCTGCCGTGGTTCCACAGCGCGCTGATCGCACGCAGGTCGAACTTGAACGGCGCGGCGTGCAGGACGCCAAATCCCTCCGCGTAGGCCTGCAGCATGCCGTATTCGATCCCGTTGTGGATCATCTTGACGTAGTGACCGGCGCCGCTCGGCCCCACGTGCATGTACCCGTTCTCCGGTGCGAGCGCCCGGCACAACGGTTCCACAATCCGGATCGCCTCGGGTTCGCCGCCGACCATCATGCAGTAACCGACCTGGAGCCCCCAGATGCCGCCGCTCGTCCCTGCATCGACGTAGAACAGCCCCCGCGTCTTTGCGGCGGCGGCACGCCGCATGGAGTCTTTGTAGTACGAGTTGCCGCCGTCGACCAGCACGTCCCCCTTCGCGAGCCGCGGCGCCACGTCCGCGATCGTCTGCTCCACCGCATCCCCCGCGGGCACCATCATCCAGACCACCCGCGGAGGAGCGAGCCGCTCAACAAGATCGGCGAGCGACGACGCGGGAACCGCGCCCTTCTCGGCGGCCTCTTGCCGCACCTCCGCCCGCCGCGCGTACACGACTGCCTCGTGACCATGCTGGAGCAGCCGCGTTACCATGTTCCCACCCATACGACCGAACCCCACAAATCCAACCTTCATCAACGCAGCTCCCTTCTCGCCCGCTTTGACGTGCGCCGGCGCCCCTGCCGTCCGCCGACCGCGGGCGCGCCGGTGGACCGTGTTGCGGCCGCAATCAGCGGGGCGCGGCCGCCAGGCTCCGCCGCTTCGCGTCGATGGCGGCGAACAACTGGTTGAACGACTCCGAGAACAAAGCCACGCCAGCGTCGAGAAGCACGCGGGTGACGTCCTCGATGGGGACTCCGGCGCCGGCCAGGGCCGCGAGCAGTCCTGCGGCTCCGTCGACATCCTCCATCACGGCCCCCGGGGAGACCCGTCCGTGATCACGGAACGCGGCGAGGGTCTGAGGCGGCATCGTGTCCACGGTATCTGGCCCCACCAGCGCCTCGGCATACAGCAGATCTGGATACGCGGGGTTCTTCGTGCTCGTACTCGCCCACAGTGGACGCTGCACGCGCGCGCCCCGGCCGGCCAGCGCCTGGAACCGCGCCCCGGTGAAGACCTCGCGGAACAACTGGTACGCGAGCTTGGCGTTTGCAATCGCGGCCTTGCCGAGCAGCGCGCGGAGCCGCGATGCGTCCGCAGGCGCGGCGTCCTTGATGCGCGAGGCGAGCCGCTGGTCCACCTCCGTGTCGATCCGGCTCACGAAGAAGCTTGCGACGGACGCGACCTGATGAAGCGGCCCCCCGGAGGCGGCACGGCGCTCCAGCCCCCGCAGGTATGCTTCGATGACGCGGCGATACATCTGGAGGGAAAAGATCAGCGTAATGTTGATGCTGCGCCCTTCGGCGATCATCTCCTCGATCGCCGGGATCCCTTCGGGCGTCGCCGGGATCTTGACCATGACATTGGGCCGGCCGATCAACGAGGACCACCGCCTGACTTCCTGGACCGTGCCCGCCGTGTCGTGCGCGAGAAGCGGCGACACCTCGATCGACACGTATCCATCGGCCCCGCGCGTCTCGTCGAACACCGGGCGAAGAGTGTCGGCCGCCCCCCGGATGTCCTCGCTCACGACGGCTTCATAGATCTCGGGTGTCGTCCTCCCGGCGGAAACAAGCTCGGCAAGCTGCGCGTCGTATTCGGCGCTTCCCGTGATCGCCTTGTCGAAGATCGTCGGGTTGCTCGTCACTCCGGAGACCCCATCCTCCTCGACGAGACGCCGCAACCCGCCAGACCGCAACAGGCCTCGCTCGATAAAGTCCAACCAAACGCTTTGACCCACCTCACGCAGGGTGCGTAGGGGATTCCTGGCCGGTGCCTGCCCGCCGTCAGCCATTTCTTTGTCCCTCCTCGGCCGTCATCGACTCCGCTCCCGCGCCGCCTTGACCGCCGCCACCACGCGATCCACGGAAAATCCAAGCTCCCGCATGACCACCGGCCCGGGTGCCGAGGCACCGAACCGGTCAAGCCCGATGATGACGCCTCCGTCCCGCGCATAGCGCGCCCATCCGAGCGATGCGGCGGCCTCGATTGTGACGCGGGCGCGCACCGAAGGCGGCAGGACTTCGTCCCGGTACGCCTCCGGCTGGGCCTCGAACAGCTCCCAACAAGGCAACGATACCACGCGACAGTGAATGCCCTCCCCGGCGAGGCGCGTGCGGGCCTCGAGTGCCAGCACGACCTCGGACCCGGTCGCGATGAGGATCGCGTCCGGAGCGCCCCCGTCGGCATCGGCGAGGACGTAGCCGCCTCTTGCCGCGCCCGAGGCAGACCCGAGGGACGCCCGGTCTAGCACCGGCAGCTTCTGCCGCGACAATACGAACGCCACCGGGCCGGATGTGCGCCGAAGCGCCACGCGCCACGCCTCGGCCGTCTCGTTGGCGTCGGCCGGCCGCATGACGAGCAGGTTCGGGATCGCGCGGAGGCCCGCCAGTTGCTCGACGGGCTGGTGCGTGGGACCGTCCTCGCCCACCCCGATGCTGTCGTGCGTCCACACGTAGATGACCGGCAGGCCGGACAGGGCCGCGAGACGGACGCTCGGTTTCATGTAGTCCGAGAACACGAGGAAGGTCGCGCCGAACGGCCTGACCCCGCCGTGCGCGGCCATGCCGTTGAGCGCCGCGCCCATCGCGTGTTCCCGCACGCCGAAATGCATGTTCCGCCCGTCGTATCCCCATGACCCCCCGGCCCGGCCCTGGGCGCCTTCGCGCCCTTCCACCGCCGGGCTCTCGAAGTCGCCGGCTCCCTTGAGCATCGTGTGCGTCGACGGATCGAGGTCGGCCGACCCGCCGATGAGCGTCGGCACCGATGCGGCCAGAGCGTTCATGATCTTTCCGGATGCTTCTCGCGTCGCGAGCGGGCCGTCGCCCACGGCAAACACCGGCAGGTGCGCTTCCCAGCCTTCCTCCATCTCACCCGCGAGGGCGCGCGCGAACGCCCGCGCCTCCTCCGGGAACGCGGCGCGGTACCCGTCGACGCGCTTGCGCCACGCGTCCTCGAGCGCGATGCCCCTCTCCACGGCCTCCCGGAAGTGACGCAGGGCTTCCTCCGGAACATAAAACGCTTTGTCGTCGGGCCACCCCAAGGCGCGCTTGGTCGCGCGCACTTCATCGTCTCCCAGCGGCTCACCGTGCGCCTGAAACGTATCTTGCCGGTGGGGGCTGCCGTACCCAAGGTGCGTGTGAGCGATGATCAGCGATGGGCGATCTTCCACCGCCCGCGCCGCCGCGAGCGCTCGATCCACCGACGCGATGTCGTTCCCGTCGGCCACGTACTGTACATGCCAGCGGTAGCCTTCGAATCGCTTTCCGACATCTTCGGTGTACGTGACGGACGTCGAGGCCGAGAGCGTCACCAGATTCGCGTCGTAGAGCCAAATGAGGCGTCCCAGTCGAAGGTGGCCCGCGAGCGAGGCTGCCTCCGCGACCACTCCCTCCATCAAGTCCCCGTCGCTCGTGATCGCGTACGTGTAGTGATCCACGATGACGTGGCCTGGCCGGTTGAAACGAGCCGCCAGCCATCGTTCGGCGATCGCCATACCGACGGTGTTCCCTGCGCCCTGCCCGAGCGGACCGGTGCTGACCTCGACACCGGGTGCGCAGTGCCGCTCGGGATGCCCTGGCGTCCGGCTGCCCCACTGCCGAAACCGCTGGAGGTCCTCCATCGTCAAGTCGTACCCGGTAAGGTGAAGGAGACTGTACAGAAGCATGCTGCCGTGTCCGGCAGAGAGCACAAACCGGTCGCGGTCGGGCCAGTCCGGATTCTTCGGATTGTAGCGGAGATGGCGCGTCCACAGCACGTACGCCATCGCAGCCGCTCCCATCGGCATCCCCGGATGTCCCGACTTCGCCCGTTGCACGCCATCGATCGACAGCGTCCGAATCGTGTTGACGCAGAGATTGTCCAGTGTCGCAGTCTCGATCGCCATGCTACGCCTCCAGATCAGCCGGGGAACTGGTGTTGAGCGGCTCGGCATCCATCAATCAATATCAACGTGCCGATCGCACCCGTGATTCATTGTAAGGTCGAACATGGCGCCTGTCACGGTCCGCAAGCGACGGCGGCCAACGGATTATCGGACGATGAGCTGCTGCAACGGGGCAAGCGCTGCCTCGACGGCGCGCTGTCGGACCCGAGCCTCGCGATAGATGGCGTGCCGGCCGGGGTCGGGTACATACGTGAGGCCACGGACGGCGGGTGGCGTCGTCGCGCCCAGCGCCTCGAGCGCCAGCACCGCCGCGCCTCGGCTGCTGCCTTCGGGTTCGCCCGAAACCACGATCTCGTGTCCAATGACGTCGGCGACGATCTGGATCCATGCCGCTGAGGCCGCAGCGGCCCCCCCGCTTGCGACGATCTCCCGCACCTCCGGGAATGCTTCGCGGACGAGGTCCCAGATCAGCGCGAAGCGGTAGGCGACCGCCTCGAGCACCGCCTGCATGAAGTCCAGAGGAGTCGTCCGGAGCGTTAGCCCGGCGATCGCGCCGCGGACGGCAAGCGGCCAGTCCGGACTGCGCTCACCGACGAAGAACGGGAGCACGACGAGCCCGTGCCCGTCCGGAGCCCGGTCGAGCAGCGCGCGATCGACGTCCTCCGGTGTGGCAAGTACCATACGATCCTGGACCCATCGGTGGACGCTGCCGCCGTTGCTGAGCGCTCCGCCCGCCAGCACTCGAGCACGGTCCGCCCGGTAGACCCAGAGCCCCCGAGGCACCTCGGGGACTGGACCCTTGCGCAGCACGCGGATCGCACCGGTCGTACCAATCGACAACGCAGCGCGCTCCGGGCCGACACAGTCTGTCCCGATGTTCGCGAGCGCACCGTCGCCGGCCGCAGGCAGCCAGGGAACCCCCGCAAGCGCCGGCCACCGCGTTCCGAACGCCGTGCCGAGCCCTTCGAACGGGGCGTCGAGGTCCACGAGCGGCGACAGGTGATCGACCCGAAGCCCCAGGGCGGCGAGCAGCTCCTCGTCCCACACGCACCGGTGCTGATCGAGCAGGCCCGTGCCAGACGCCATCGAGATGCTGCACGCCGTCCAACCGAAGCATTGCAGCGCCAGAAACTCGCCGATGCTGATCCAGCGCGCCGCCGCTCGGTAGCGATCGGGATCCGCGTCTCGCAGCCACGCCAGGCGAACCGCGGGGTAGCTGGGGTGGAAGACGCACCCTGTCCGTCGCCACAACGTGTCAGGGTCGAAGCGTTTGCGCAAGGCGGCCGCGGCCGCCGCGCTCCGCTCGTCGGCCCAGGAGTAGAGCGGCGTGACCGGGCGTCCGTCGTCTCCGATTCCCATGATGTTGTGCCAGAACGTGGAGACGCCGACCGCGCGAATCTCGGGCGCGAGGCTGCCGAGGCCTGCGAGCGCCTGGTCGACCGCTGCAAATGTCGCGTTCAGGATCGACTCCGGATCGACCTCCACGCCTCCCGCCTGATCGTACTGCCACTCGTACGTCACCCTCCCCTCGGACCCATCCACCTCGCGGCCGAGACGATCGTACGCGATCGCACGAACGGACGAGCTCCCGAGATCGAGCGCGAGTACCAGCGGCGTTTCGACGCGCCGCGCGGAAACCGCAGACATAGGGAGGAAGCTTCCTCCCCGGGAGCCAACACCCCTGTATCGACGCGAAGGAGACGACGCATGGAACGTGACGCATCGGTCATGGCGTGGGTCCGCGCGCTCCTGACCCTTCCTGGGGACACCGGCCGCCACTTCGGTGACGAAATGGAAGCCGTGCGCCGCCGCATCGAGACGGTGCACCGCTGCAGCGTGACCCACGACGTCCAACCCGCCGGCACGCCCCGGCTCCGGCGCAGCGGTGACTGAACCGTACGCGCTGTCGCTCAGCGACGCGGCGACGGCCGTCGCGACGCGCGGGCTGTCGCCGGTCGAGTTGCTCGATTCCACGCTCGGCCGCATCGAGCAGGTCGAGTCACGCGTGCTGGCGTGGGCGCGCCTGCGTCCCGAGGAGGCGCGCCGCGAAGCCGAGCGCCTCGGCGCGGCCGGCGCCCCGCTCGGACCACTCCACGGGATCCCGGTCGGCGCGAAGGACATCTTCTATACGGCCGGCATCGAGACATCGTGCGGGTCCCGTCTCATGGCCGGGTTTGTCCCAACCCACGACGCCACGGCGATCGTGCGGCTGCGCCAGGCAGGTGCCATCCTGCTCGGCAAGACGCACACGACGGAATTCGCGGCGTTCGACCCCTCACCCGCCCGAAACCCGTGGGCGCTCGATCATACGCCCGGCGGATCGAGCAGCGGCTCCGCGGCCGCGCTCGCCGCCCGCATGTGCCACGGCGCCCTCGGGACGCAGACGTCCGGATCGATCGTGCGGCCGGCTGCGTTCTGCGGCATTGTCGGGCTCAAGCCGACGTTCGGGCGCGTGAGCCGATACGGCGTGCACCCGCTCGCGTGGACGCTCGACCATCCTGGGCCGATGGCCCGCACCGTGCGCGACGTCGCGGTTCTGCTCGAAGTGATCGCCGGCCCGGATCCGAACGACCCCGCCACGCTCTCGGCGCCGCCGGTACCGCGCTATGCGTCGGCGCTGGACGACGCGACCGTCCAGACCGGCGCGCTGCGCCGCCTGCGGATCGGCGTGCCGGACCGCTATTTCTTCGACGGGCTGGACCCCGAGACGCTCGCCGCGTATCGCGCCGCGATCGACATGCTCGCCGACCTGGGCGTTGCGGTCCGGGAGGTGCGACTACCCGCCGTATTCGAAGCCGGGATCGATGCTCACGACCTGATCCACAACGTCGAGGCGGCCGCGGTGCACCTGGACCGCTACCGGACTCGAGCCGCGGAGTACGGGGAGAAGCTCCGCGCCATCATCGAGACGGGCCTCCTCATTCCGGCGCCGACGTACGTCCGGGCGCAGCAAATCCGCACCGCGGTGATCGAAGCGATGCGCAAGCTCTTCCAGGACATCGACGTGCTCGCCACACCCGCGGCACCGGGGCCGGCCCCTGAGGGTCTTGCCTCGACGGGGTCGCCCGTCATGAACAAGCCGTTCAGCTTCATCGGCTTCCCGAGCCTCGCCCTCCCCTGCGGCCGCACGCGGGAAGGCCTCCCACTTGGACTACAGCTCGCCGGGCGGCCATTCGAGGAGGTGACGATTTTCCAGCTCGCGTCGAGTTACGAACGCGCGACTTCCTGGACCTCGGACCGGCCGCCCCTGTAGGAGGGATGCCCGGCCTAGCGACTCTTCATGCTAACTGCCGGCACCGCAACGACGCTCGCGGCCCAACCCCCTACGGTGTCGAGGACCGATGCCGTCTCAGCGCCCGCCGAGAATAGCAACCTGGCCCCAGATCCTGAGGAGCACGCCGACCATCGCGGCCAGGTCCGCGAGGCTGAGGATGGGATTCTCGAGCAGGCGGGCGAGCATCATGGCCGCAGCGACCACCGCGATCGACATTACGAGCTTCCGAAGAAAATCGGTGGCGCGGTCAAGATCTCCGGGCCCGCGGCCCTGGGCCGGAGCCCGGGTCGCCCCCCCTCCCTGCGACGCGCCGCGCGCCCGCGCGCGATCGTAGGCGCCGCGGAGGTCAGGGTCCCCCAGCACGGCGTAGGCTTCGTTGATCAGCTTCGCCCGCTCCTCGTCCCCGCCGAGATCGGGATGCGCCCCCATCTCACCCATGAGCGTCCGATACGCCTTCTTGACCATGTCCTGAGAGGCGCGGGGATGTACCTGGAGGATCTCGTAGTAATCGATCTCGGGCCGAAACCGCATCGTCGCGTCACCATTGTAACACGCCCCCGCCCGCGTCCCGCGGGCGTGACAAGCCTACGGGGTGCGCTCGCCCGCGCCCGGGTCGTCCTCGAGCCCGACGGAGAACGACCGCTCGAGCAGTGACTGCGGAAACGCCCGAAACGCAAGGTGGGTATTGGTCCGCACAATCCCGGGAATCTCGATCATCTTACCGGTCACCGTGTCCGCCAGATCCTGGTAGTCCTTGAGCCGCAGCACGGCGATGATGTCCCACTCGCCGGTCACCGAGTACACTTCCGCGACGCCGGGGATCTCCGCCAGTTGCCGGGCAACATCCTGGGTGTGGCGTCGCTCCGTCTGGATCATGACAAACGCTGTGAACATGTCCGCCTCCTTCGCCGCGCGCCGGCGCCGGATCCCGTGCCTAGCTCACTGCCGCCAGCCTGTACGCCATCCCGAGATACGTCGCGGTCTGCACCACCAGGTCGCGAACTGCGATCGACTCATTCGGCCCGTGTGCCCGATGCCGGGACGGATCACTCCCGGGGTCTCCGGGCGAGAACCCGTACGCCCGCACTCCCAGCTCGCGCACGAACCGAGAATCGGTGAAGCCGCCGCTCAGGCTCGGGACGACCTCGACCGTCCGCTCGACCGCGCGACCGAGCGCTTCCTCGAACACCGCCACGAGAGCCGCCGGCGCGTCGGACTGGTTGGAGACCGCCGTTTGGTCCACGTGCACGTCGGCTCCGGCGAGGAGGCGCTCCGCAACCGCACGCACGTAATCCGGCCCCTGATGAGGCAGCGCTCGAACGTCGCAGGTCAGGCGGCACGCGTCCGGCACGCTGTTCGACTTGACGCCGCCTGCGATCATCGTCGGCGTGATCAGCAGGCGCGACATCTGTCGTGCGTGATCGGCGATATGCGGATACGAGGCGGCGAGGCGCGCGATGACCTCATCGACGTTCGCCGGCGTCACGGGACCGACCACGCGGGCGAGCGCTTCAAAGACGGGCGCGCTGGTGTGACGCTCGGGCTCGTACCCTTGCAGGGCGGTTAGCGCGGCGGCCACCTTGTAGAGTGCATTATCACCCTGCCACGGTCTCGCCGCGTGGGCGCCGCGTCCGTGGAACGTGGCCGTCACTTCGTACCTGCCCTTCTCCCCGATCCCGAGCAGGCACCACTCACGTCCGGGAACCGACACGAACGTCCCGCCGCCTTCGTTGATGCAGCAATCGGCCCGGAACCGATCGGGGTGGGCCTTCGCGACCCAGCCGGCTCCATACGCACCTCCGGCCTCCTCGTCCGCCACGCACACGAACGCGACGCCGTGGGCAAGCGGCACGGCGAGCCGCCGCAGCAGGATCAAGGTCATCGCCTGTGCGGCGACGGTCCCCTTCATGTCGGCGGCGCCGCGGCCGTGAAGATACCCGTTCTCGACGACCCCGCGAAACGGCGGGTGTGTCCACTGGCTATTGTTGCCGGCCGGTACGACGTCGCTGTGGGAGAGGAACACGAGCGCAGTCTTCTCGCTCCGGCCGGGAAGGGCCGCGAAGAGGTTCCCGCGTTCCGGGACGCGCCCGTGGACCGCGGTCTCAATGCCCGCGGCACGGAGCATCCGCTGCAGAAAGACGGCCGCCTCGGTCTCGTTGCCTGTAGGCATCACACCGGTGTTGGTGGTATCGATCCGGACCAAGTCGCGGGCGAGCGTCAGAATTTCGTCACGATGGTCCTCTGTGATCCGTCGAACGTCGGGCATCGTCATTCGATCCCTCCGAGAACCCGCCTCGACCGCTCGCACACGGCCGTGCGGGGATACTTCGGGTACACGCACACGAGCCGCTCGCGGCGCGCACCGAGTCCAGAACTGCCAGCAACACGGCGGCTTCGTGACGCCGGATCTCTTCAGTTCGGGCGTCACCGCGTCCGGCAACACGGCGCCGTCGCCCGGAGCCGGCCGGGATCGGTGCCGCACCGTACGATCCGGCCGTCGTGTCTGGGTTCGCCGGGACCCGGGGCGCTCCCTTGACCGGCACGCGAAGGGCAGCCCCGGTCGACGCACCAGCCCTTTCATCTCAACCGACACCTGCAACCCTGATCGAGAAGCGGCCTTTGGGAATCGGGGCCGCGTCCGGCGGCGGCTCGATTGTGTTCGAAGCGTTAAGACTCTGCGGCATAGCTTAATCTCCTTAACTCAATTGACGGGAGGGATTGGAAGCACGCGAGAGAACTGGCAGCCCAAGCCTCACAGGCACCACTCTCGGGGCCGATTCTCAAGGAGGGGAAGCATGAAGCTCAAGTGGATGTCCATGTTTTCGCTCGCCACGGCAGTCATTCTGGCGCTTGTCTCGGTCGCGGCCGGACAGACAAGCATGAACCGGCTGGCCGCCGCGGCCAAGCAGGAAGGCCAGCTCACCGTGATCGCGCTGCCGCATGATTGGTGCGGCTACGGCGACGCCATCAGCGCCTTCAAGCAGAGGTATGGTCTCACGGTGAACGAGCTCAATCCGGACGCCGGGTCGGGCGACGAAATCGAAGCCATCAAGGCCAACAAGGGCAACAAGGGGCCGCAGGCGCCGGACGTGATCGACGTCGGCCTGTCGTTCGGCCCGGCGGCGAAGAAAGAAGGATTGCTCATGCCGTACAAGGTCTCCACGTGGAGCACCATCCCGGCCAGCCAGAAGGACCCGGAGGGATACTGGTACGGCGATTACTACGGCGTCCTGACATTCGAGGTCAACTCCGACATCGTGAAGACCCTGCCTCGCGACTGGTCAGACTTGCTCAAGCCACAGTACAAGAATGCCGTCGCCCTGGCCGGCGATCCGCGCTCGTCGAACCAGGCCATCCAAGGCGTATTCGCAGCGGGCCTGTCGACGACGAGGGGGAGCGTTGGTGCGGCTGCAGGCGCCGGCCTGAAGTTCTTTGCCAGCTTGAACAAGCGCGGGAACTTCGTGCCGGTCATCGGCAAGGCCGCGTCACTCGCCCAGGGAGCCACGCCGATCATCATCCGCTGGGACTACAATGCGCTTGCCGATCGCGACACGCTGAAGGGGAACCCAAAGGTCGCAGTCGTCGTCCCCGCGACCGGGGTCGTGGCCGGCGTGTACGTCCAGGCGATCAGCGCGTATGCACCGCACCCGAACGCGGCGAAACTGTGGATGGAATACCTGTACTCGGACGAGGGGCAACTGGCATGGCTCAGAGGCTACTGCCACCCGATTCGGTTCCAGAACCTGGTGGCCCGCGGCAAGGTGTCCGGCGATCTGATGGCAAAGCTCCCCCCTGCGGCAGGCTACGCCAAGGCGGTCTTCCCAACGCTCGCGCAGCAGGACGCAGCGTCGCTCACCATTACGAAGCAGTGGGACTCCGTCGTCGGCGCGAATGTGAAGTAACGTTCGCCGCTCCGCGAGTGCAGCCGGGTTCGAACAGTTTGGGGTTCAACGTCATATCCTGCCCGCGCCTCCTCCCCCGGTGATCCGGAGGAGGAGGTAGCGCGCGGAGGCCTTGGCCGTGGCACAGATGGTACGCGCGGCAGTCGGCCCGCCCCTTGCCGCGCCGTCGTCGGTGCGCGGCGTGTCATGGGCGTGGGTGGGCGTCGCTCCGTTCTTCGTCTTTGCCCTCATGTTCTTGATCTTGCCCACCGGCTTCCTGGCGATCGGGGGCTTTCGAGACGGCCAAGGACATTTCACGCTCCGCAACTTCCTGGAGCTGTTTCAGCCGACCATCTTGAGCTCCTATCTGATCAGCATCAAAGTCAGCGCGGCGTCGGCGATCGGCGGCACACTCGTCGGCTTCGCCCTGGCCTATGCCGCGATCGCGGGCGGCCTGCCCGCCTGGGTGCGGCCGACGCTCATGACCTTCTCCGGCGTCGCCTCAAACTTCGCCGGAATCCCGCTCGCTTTTGCCTTCCTTGCCACGCTGGGGCGCACCGGCCTCGTCACCATCCTGCTCGGCAACGTCTTCGGGTTCGACCTCTACAGCACGGGATTCAATCTCTTGAGTTTCTCGGGGTTGACGCTGACGTACATGTATTTCCAGATACCGCTCATGGTCCTGATCATCGCCCCGGCGATCGACGGGCTCAAACGAGAATGGCGCGAAGCGTCGGCCAATCTCGGCGCGAGCGCGTGGGAGTATTGGCGTTACATCGCGCTGCCCGTCCTCTGGCCGCCTCTCCTCGGAGCGGCGCTGCTCCTCTTCGCGAACGCGTTTGGCGCGGTCGCCACGGCGTACGCCTTGACCGGCAGTTCGCTGAACATCGTCACGATCGTCCTGTACGCGCAGATCCGCGGTGACGTGCTCCACAATGAGAACCTCGGCTACGCCCTGGCGCTAGGAATGATCTTCATGACCGGCATGTCGAACGCGTTGTACATCTGGCTGCGCGGACGCAGCGAGCGCTGGCTGCGATGAAACACAATCGCCTCGGGTCGTGGCTCATCGTCCTGGCCGGCGCACTGTATTTCTTCGTTCCTCTTCTCGGCACGTTCGAGTTTTCGCTTCGCTACTTCCGAGGCGTGTACAGCGTGGAAGCGTACCGGATCGTGCTCTCGGATCCGCGCTTCGGCGCCACGCTGACCTACTCGACCGTGCTCGCGCTCGCGACCATCGTCACGGGGGTCGTCCTCGTGGTGCCGACCGCCTACTGGATCCAACTGCGGACCCCCAAGCTCAGGCCCGTCGTGGAATTCATCACGCTCCTGCCGCTGGTCATTCCCGCGATCGTGCTCGTGTTCGGATACCTGCGGATCTACAACAGCTCCTCGGTGTTGCCGTTGACGGGCGCCGAGCGGACGACGGACCTCCTGCTGATGTTCAGCTACACGACGCTGGCCCTGCCGTACATGTACCGTGCCGTCGATACCGGCCTGCGCGCCATTGACGTCCGCACGCTCACGGAGGCGGCGCACAGCCTGGGCGCCGGATGGTCGACGATCCTCTTCAGCGTGATTCTCCCCAACGTGCGGGTCGCGGTGCTCAGCGGCGCGTTTTTGACCTTCGCGATCGTCATCGGCGAGTTTACGATGGCGAGCTTGCTGGATCGGCCGGCGTTCGGTCCCTATTTGCAGCTCATCGGCGCGAATCGCGCGTACGAGCCGGCGGCGCTCGCGGTCATCAGCTTTGCGATCACGTGGGCGTGCATGGGCTTCATGCAGGTCATCGCAGGACGCACGCCCGGGCAGACGGCCGGGGCGCGCTAACGAAGAACGAGGAGGAAGGTCGGCGGATGGCAGAAGTCGACGGCCTGGGGCCGGGACGGGCTTTTCTCGAGATCGACAATCTGCAAAAGAGCTTCGCGCACACGACGGCGGTCGAGTCCGTCCACCTGCAGGTGACCCGCGGGGAGTTCGTCTCGCTGCTCGGTCCGAGCGGGTGCGGCAAGACGACGACGTTGCGCATGATCGCCGGGTTCGAGGCCCCCTCGACCGGCGCGATCCGCCTGGACGGGGTGGACATCACGCACAAGCCGCCGAACCAGCGGAATGTCGGCATGGTGTTCCAGTCGTACGCGCTGTTCCCGAACATGACCGTTGCCGAGAACATCGGGTTTGGATTGAAGGTGGCCAAGAGACCCGCCGCCGAGATCAAACGCCGCGTGGACGAACTGCTCGCCGTGATCAAGCTCCCAACGCTCGGCGCCCGCTACCCGTACCAACTGTCCGGGGGGCAACAACAGCGGGTGGCCCTGGCCCGCGCCCTCGCGATTCGGCCGCAGGTGCTCCTGCTCGACGAGCCGCTCTCGGCGCTCGATGCGAAGATTCGCGTGGCGCTACGAAACGAGATCCGCTCGATCCAGCGGGAGATGGGCATCACGACGATTTACGTCACGCACGACCAGGAGGAGGCGCTCTCTCTTTCGGACCGCATTGTAGTGATGAACAATGGACGCGTCGAGCAGATCGGTACGCCGTTCGAGATATACAACTTCCCGCGGACGTCGTTCGTCGCCTCGTTCGTCGGCACGCTGAACATCCTGCAGGGCCAGGTGGCCGACCCGGTGTGCGGCAAGATCGTGGTCGACGGCCAGGAGGTCGTCGCGTCGCAGGGGCTGGAGCGCACGTGCGTGGGCGACCCGTGCGCGGTGGCGCTTCGCCCCGAAATCGTCTCGCTCGGCGAGGCGCCGGAAGACGGGAACCGGATGCGGGGCACGGTCGAAGATGTCAACTTCCTGGGTTCCGTCGTCCGGATCCGCGTGCGCTTCAGGGACAACGCGATCTCGCTCGATACGTTCAACAACCCGAGACTCTCACTGCCGAAGCGCGGGCAGGCGGTGTCCGTGAGCTTCCCTCCCGAAGCCGTGCTCGCGCTCGAAGCGGCGCCTTCGACGTAACTCAAGCTCCGCGCGCGCGAACGCCGTGCTAGGATAGCTTACGCGCGTTAGCACGCCCCCGGGGAGGCGGGGGCGTCCTCGTTGTCACCCCGGGCCCGGACGTGAGGCCCGATATGCACACGCGCACGGCCGGGGAGGAGCACGACGAGCAGGAAGACGCCCGCAGACATGGTATGCCACAGCGACCGCCTGCCCACGAGGCACGTCCCCGCGGCGGGGACGGCCCGCATCAGGAGGAGTTCCGGCCGGCTCTCGCCCGGCCCGGCAACGGGAAAAACAGGACAGGGCCATGGCACGACGTACGTTCGTCCCGGAGACGCATACGCTCGTAGCGAGGACGCCGCTGCACGTCCGGCGCCCGGCGACCGCATTCGTTCGAGCGGTCGAGGGGCTATGGTATCACGGCGACCTGTTCTCCGGCGCCGCAATCAGCTTCTACGCGCTGTTCTCGCTGCTGCCCCTGCTGATCCTGTTTGCGCTTTTCATGAATCTGGCCTTCCCGCTCGCGCACCCGGACCGAATCATCTCGCGCCTTCTGGGCGGCGCGGAGCACCCGGACATCCTGGTCCGTACCGTGCAGGACGCCTACGACCACCGGAGATCGCTCGGATGGTTCGGCAGCCTCACGCTGATGATGTCGGCGACCGGCGTGTTCGGCGCCGTGCAAGTCGCGCTGGACCGGGTGTTCGAGTGTCACGGCCGGCTCCTGCCCGTCCGGTTTGCCTTCGGCGTCCTCATGATGGTGGGGTCCCTGCTGATCTTCCTCGGCGTGATGGTGTCCACCGTGCTGACTCTGCGCCTGATCCGGCAGGCCGGCCTGGCGCCGCTGCTGGGGATCCCCCTGGACCCCCGGCACGGAGGCGGACGCGTGCTGGCGATCTTTCCCGCCGTCGCCCAGTTCGGCATCTTTTGGGTCGGCTACCGTCTGTTGCCCAACGTCTCAATACGTTGGAGCGAGGCGTGGCCGGGAGCGATCATCGCTGCCGTGCTCTGGCAGATCACGAGCTACTTCCTCGGCCTGTACATCGGACGCGTCGCGGATTATACGACGCTCTACCACTCCCTCGGCGTGATCGTTGCGCTCCTGGCATGGATCTACGCGCTGGCATGCACCTTCTTGTTCGGCGCCGAGTTCGTTGCCGCGTACGCCAAGAACCAGTCGGCTCCGGCGCGCCCGTGAGACCCACAGAGTCCCCGTGCGAGGGCGAGGAGCCTGCGGTCCCCGCGGACCCACGGGCGTTCAAGGACGCGATTTCTCTCGCCGCTGCGGATCGAGCCGGTCCGCCTGCGCTTCGCTCGGAGCCCGCAGTGGACCCCAGTGGACGCCGCCGGTCGACAGGGCACGGGCACCCGAGCCGCGATCGATGCGGGAGGGATTGCGAGTCGGCGGGAACAGTTCGTGGCGCCAGGGTGATGCTAACAGGATCCGGGGGGCTATAGCGGCGACGAGCGCGCGCGGAGGGGTGCCGTACCCGGCACCCCTCCGATGACCGCCATCCGCGCGTCCGGACGGCGGCTACCCGCGGACCGTCGCCTGCACCCCTCCGTATACGGGCGTCAGCCAGTGCCGGTATTGCGGCACGCGGCCCTCGGCGACGGCGAAGTATGTCTCCTGCAACCGCCGGGTCACCGGTCCCGGCTTTCCTGTCCCGACCGGATAGCGATCGACGGAGTTGATGGGGATGATCTCCGCGCCGCTGCCGCAGAAGAACGCCTCGTCGGCGACGTACAATTCCGTCCGGTCGATCTCCCGCTCCTGCACCGCGATCTTGAGGACGTCGCGGCCGAGCTCGAGAATCGTGTCGCGCGTGATGGACTCGAGAATGTTGGACGTGATCGGCGCCGTCACGAGCGCGCCGTTCCTGACCATCGCCAGGCACGCCCCGGGTCCCTCCGAGACCTTGCCCCGCTCGTTCAGCAGGATCGGCTGTCCCGTGTACCCGTTGAGTCGTGCCTCCACGGAGGCCAGTCTGGCCTGGTGGTAGTTGGACCCGGCCTTGATGCGCGGCGGGACATCCGTGTCCGCAATCCGCGTCCACGTGCTGATGCACGTATCCACGCCGGCGTCGACTTCTTCGCCGTGCGGCGAGAGCCTCGGGAGGATGAACCCGCCGATCCGGCCCTCGCTCGGCGGGAACGTCCGTCCCTCCCCTTCCCCGACGTACAGGGTCAAGCGGAACCACGTGGTCGCTTCGAAGCGGTTGGCGCGCAGCACCTCGATCTCGGCACGCGTCAATTCCTCGGGCGACCACGGAATGGGCATCCGCATGATCTTCGCCGAGTTGCGGAGGCGCGCAAGATGGTCATCGTTTCTGAAGATGTAGAGCTCCCGCTCGTCGCCGTTCCAATAGGCGCGCACGCCTTCGAACACATTCGCGCCGCGCAGCACCGTCGCGGTTGACACGTGGACCGTCGCGCGCTCCCAGGGAACGATCGCCCCGTCAAACCACACCCACTCGGGATGTCCGGCCATACGTCACACACTCCTCGCCGGTGATACCGGCCATCAACGGTACCGGTTCCTTCGCTTCGCACTCATCAAATCCTCGTCCGGCGCCTGTGCGTCAGCGGCGCTTCCTCAAGGCCGTCGCGGCCGCGCCAGGCTCGAGACGCTGCGCCGTGGTCAGGACCGCAGCCCACAGGTCACCGACACGCGTGAGGCGGTCGAACACGGTCGTAGCCGTCCAGGCGAGAGGATCCACGCCCGCTCGCAACTCATCCCACGTCACCGGCACGCTGACGGTCCCCTGCGGCACAGGCCGCAGGCTGTAGACGCTCGCCAGCGTCTTCCCGCGCGAATTTTGATTGTAGTCCACAAACACCTTGCCGATGCGCTTCTCCACTGCCCACGCCGTTGTCAACTCGCGGGGATACCGGTGCTCCAGCCAGACCGCCAACGTCTTCGCGAACGCGTGCGCCTGCGCGTACGTATAGCGGCGCGTGATGGGCACGAACACGTGGATCCCGGTCTTGCCCGAGGTCTTCGCGAAGGACACGAGCGCCAGCGACCGGAGCGCCTCTTCAACCCACAGCGCCGCCTGCCGGGCCGCCTCGAATCCACGCCGCGTATAGTCGGGGTCCATCTCACCGTGACGCCGCACCGGCCCGGTGCCGGGCGGGTAGATGAACGGGTCGATATCGAACACGACATAGTCGGGGTAGTTGAGCACGCTGCGCTCGAGCACGTCTGCGGATCCGGAGAACTCCAGGGCCGGGCGTGCGCCGCCCCGTCCCGAAATCGGCGTCGTTCGCGAGAACCACGGGTGCATCTCGATGCACCCCAGCTGGGCGAGCCACATCAGCGTGGCCTCGTCCGCGCCCACGACGGTATCGATGTCACGCCGCCCCTGATCCGTCCAGATCCGCATCGTTCGCACGAATGGGGGTGCATCCGGCACGTCCTTCTGGAAGAAGGCGTCCCCGCCGATCCCGTCCGGGAACCGGCGGAGGGCGAGCGGGCGGTCGCGGAGGTGCGGCAATAGATAGGGCGCGATCCGGCGATAGTAATCGATCACGTCACCCTTCGTGAGGCCGGCCTCGGGGAAGAACACTTTGTCGAGGTTGGTGAATGCTACGCCGGATGTCGAGACCTCGTGAGGTCCGCCTCCGGGCCCGCGCCTACGACGTGAACCAGCACGTGCGCGTGGACCAGAACCGCGAGGGCACCGAGCTAAGACACCGGGGATGCCGTCGCGACCGGATGTGTCGAGTCGAGTGGTCCCGCCACCGCTGCCCGTTCCCGCGACGGTCGCCGCGCGCGCGGCCCTGGTCCGCCCCGGCACCATCGCGACGGATCGCTTCGGTCGCCCCTCTTCACCCGACAACACGCCGCGCGCCTGCCCCCCCGCCCGCCGCGACGCGCCAGCGGCCGCCACCCGGGAGAGCAGCACTTTCCGCGCCGGCACGTCCTCCCGCATGCGGACGAACACGGGAAACCTCAGCACCCCGTCCGGCGTCCACCCACCGTAGGAGACCTCCACGACGAACTCGGGACGCACCCAGGTCGGCGGAGCCAGCGGACGAGGCCGCGGCACGAACGGACACGTCGGCGTCACAAGCGGCTCCAGACTGCGCCGCAGCGCGCGTACGTCGCCGTCGGTCAGCCCGCCTCCGACCTGCCCCACCGGAACCAGCGCGCCACTCTCGGGATCGTGTTGCCCGAGCACGAGGGCACCGAACGTTCGCGCCCGCTGCCCCTTGCCGCGCGTGAATCCCCCGACGACGGCCTCGACCGTCGCACGCACCTTGATCTTCTGCCAATCGGGACTGCGCACATCCGGACGGTACAGGCTCGCCGCGCGCTTGGCGACGATCCCCTCCAGGCCGTGGTCGCGGGCTGCCTGGAACAACGCCATCCCGCTGCCTTCCACGACGCCGGTCCTGAGAAGGCCGGCGGGCAGATCGAGCGCGTCGAGCCTGCGGCGGCGTTCGACGAGCGGGACGCGGCGCAGGTCGTGTCCGTCGAGATACAGACAATCGAAGACCGCGTAGAGCACGGGGGTCTGGCGCGCAGTCGCGCCGCCGTCCCCGGTCGCAGGATTCACGTGCAGCCGCCGTTGGAGCTGCGCAAAGCTCGCGCGCCCCTCCGCGTCCGGCGCGATGATCTCACCGTCCAGTACGACGCTTTTGGCGCGAAGGCGCGACAGCGCGTCTACGATCTCCGGAAACTGCGCGTTGAGGCGACGTTGTGTCCGGCTCAGGAGGGCGACCTCTTGAACGGACCCATGCCGCCGCACGTAGGCGAGTGCACGCACGCCGTCCCATTTGACCTCGAACAGCCAGCCGGGCCGGTTGAACGGCGCCCCGGCCGTCTGGGCGAGCATGGGCGCGAACGGAGCAGGGAACGGGTCGGCGCCGCCGTCGCCTTCGGACTCCCCGCGGGCGCGGCGACCCCCGCGCTTCGCCGTTCCACCTCGTTTGGATGCGCTACCGCGCCTGGCCGTCGCCGGAGTCGTGGCTTCGGGGGGCACCGATGGTTGCCACCGCTCGCCGGCATCCGAAGCGACCTCCTCGATCGTTCGGCCGCTCTTCACCGACCGGGTCCCCAGCGGCGAATATCCGGAAACCGCAAGCTCGTCCTTCCCTTTGAAGAGCAGCCAGTCACGCCCCGCATTCCGTTTCGTCCGGACGAGGTGAAACTCGCCCCGGAGTTTGTCCCCAAAGCACTCCAGCGTCAGCTTGCCCGCGCCGAATGCCTCGGCCGGGTCGCCCTCACGACAGAGGTACGTGCCCCTGTCCCACAGGAGCACGGTGCCAGCGCCATAGTTCCCGGGCGGGATCACGCCCTCAAAGTCCCCGTACTCGAGGGGGTGGTCCTCGACGAGCACTGCGAGACGCTTGTCCGCCGGGTCCAGCGACGGTCCTTTCGGCACCGCCCAGGAGCGGAGCACGCCCTCCATCTCCAACCGCAGGTCCCAGTGCCGGCGGGTCGCGTCATGCTCCTGAACGACGAAGCGGTGGCGCCCCCGGTGCGGCTCCGCAGGCCCGGCGGGCGCGCTGCCTGAGGGCTCCGGGGTCTCGCCGAACCGGCGCTTCTCCCGGTACTCTCTAAGGCCCATCGACTAGCTCCATCAGGCGCCGCGCGTAGCCGACGGCCTCCGGGCCCGTCTCGTGCGTGAAGTAGCAGAAGACGGGTCGGATGCTCGCGTGCTGGCGAAGATGTTCGGCCCACGCTCGCAATTGCTCGTCCGTGTACTGCAGCCGGTGCAGGCGATAGTATCCGAACGACGCCGTCTGGACGAGGGGCTCGCAGCCGTTCTCGTCTTCGGCGATGCACAGCGCGATCCCGTGCGTCCGCAGCAGCGCGTACGTCGCATCGTCGTGCCAGCTCGCGTGCCGGAACTCGACGGCCGTGTACGGGAGCGCCGGCAGCGCGATCAGGAACCGCTCAAGCACGGCGTGGTCGCGCCGGAACGACGGCGGCAACTGGAACAACACCGGGCCGAGCCGATCGCCCAGCTCGCCCACACGCTCGGACAGCCAGCGCAGGTCGTCGTCCACGTCGCGAAGGCGCTTTTGATGCGTGATGCGCCGGTGTGCCTTGATCGCGAACCGGAATCCGGTCGGCGTCTGCGCCTGCCACGCGGCGAGCATCGCAGAGCTCGGCATGCGGTAGAACGACACGTTGATCTCGACCGTCGGCAGCGCCACGGCATAGTGGGAAAGCAGGCGGTCGTTGGCCAGGTCGGACGGGTAGAACGCACCCTTCCACTCGGCAAACGCAAATCCCGACGTCCCCGCCAAGACACGGCCGACCTCCCCTCCTCCGCCCGCCGGCCGCCTGCGCGCCGGTTCCTCGAAGGTCTCGTTCGGCATCCCGCGCCTCCCCGCCGAGCGTGTTCGTGCAGCCCGAAGCGGATTACCCCTCCGTTCGCAACAGCAGGCCCAACTCTCGGGCTACGCGCATCATCCAGGCGAACACCGACACGGCGATCACCAGCAGCACGACGTTGGTCGCCGCCGCCCATCCGACGTGGGCCCACGGAAGCGGGCCGCCGCTCAGCACCGTCCGCATCCCCTCGAACGCGTGGGTCGTGGGAAGCAGCCAGGCGATCCGCTGGATCGCCGGTGGGAGCACGGCCACGGGGTAGAATACCGCCGAAAACGGTTGGAACAGAAACGCCAGGGCCCAGGCCAGCGCCTCTGCGCCCTGGCCGAAGCGCAGAATGAGCGCGGTGGTGATGATCCCCATGCCCCACGCGGCGAAGATGAGGTTGAGGACGAAGGGCAGTAGCGGGAACCCGTAGTGGAAGATGTTGAAGGCGTACAGCGCGAGCGCGAGGGCTGCCAGGAGCGTGCCGACGACTGCGATCTTCATCACGCCGAGGAGCATGGTGGCGCAGAGAAATTCCGCGGTGCTGATGGGGCTCACGAATATGTTGATGAGGTTGCGTGACCAGACGTCCTCCAAGAACGACACCGAAATCGCCTGCTGCACACGGAAGAAGATATCCCACAGGATCATCCCGCCCAGCAGGAATGAAATCGCCGCGGCGCCCCCGCCCTGCAACCGGCTCACGTAGATGCTGAGGAAGCCCCAGACGAGGAGATCCATCACCGGCCAGTACACGATCTCCAGCGATCGGATCGGGCTGTGCCGGTACAGAAAGACCTGTCGCTGGAGCAGCGCGACGATCCGGCCTGCGCTCACGCCGCGTGCACCGCAAAACGGTCGGCCGTCCGGCGGGCGGCGTCTATCGTGCCCATGTGCTCGGCGCCTCCTCGCGCGCGAGGTCGAGAAACATGTGCTCGAGGGTGTCGCGCTCGAACCGCCGGAGCACGTCGCCGGGCGGCCCCTCCGCGAGCAAGCGCCCGCGATGAAGGAACAGAATACGGTCGCTCAGGCGCTCCACCTCCTGCATATTGTGCGAGGTGTAGAAGATCGTCATGCCGCGCTCGGCCCGGATCTCCTTCAGGGCATCTCGAACCCGCTCGGCCCCGTCGGGATCCAGGCTCGCCGTCGGCTCATCGAGAAAGAGCACCTCCGGATCGTTGAGGAGCGCCTTGACGAGGCCCAGCCGCGTCCCCTCGCCGGAGGATAGGCGTCCGGCGGTCCGATCGCGCATCCCCGCAAGCCCGAACCGATCGAGCAGGGCCTCGACCCGAGCACGTGGCCTGCGTACGCCGTACAGGCGGGCGAACACGGCCAGATTCTCTCCAACCGTGAGATTCCCAGGCAGCGACACGTAGGGGGACGTGAAATTGACGCGTGACAGGATCCGCTGACGCTCCGCCGGCATCTGCAGGCCGAGGATCTCGACGCGGCCTCGCGTCGGGCGCAACAGCCCCAGCAGCATGCCAAGGGTGGTCGTCTTCCCGGCCCCGTTGGGACCGAGAAACCCGACGATCTCGCCCGCAGCCACGGCGAACGAGAGATCGTCCACCACGGCGAGCGCGCCGTAATGCTTCGTCAGGTGCTGGACAACGATCGAGGAGTCGGCCGGAAATGTCACGGCAGCATTATACACCGCGACCGGCGACGGCTGCCCATCGATACCCGGCTTTCGCACGGTCGCATTTTTCCCTTATAATGGGAAATCGTACGACGGGCGCCGCGTTATCCAGGATACGGCACCCGAGTACGGTACGGCCAGCAGCTTACCAAGGCGTAACAGTGGAGCGTCTCACCGATGAGCAGCCTGGACGGCGTGGCCATGATCTCGTTTCGCAACGTCACCAAACGTTACCCGCACGCGACCCACCCAGCCGTAGATTCGGTATCGCTGGATGTACAGGCCGGCAGCCTCTGCATGATCGTCGGCACGTCCGGGTCGGGCAAGACGACGCTGCTCCGGATCGTCAACCGCCTGATCGAGCCCACCTCCGGGGCGTTGCTCATCAACGACCGCAACGCCTTCGACGAAGATCCGATTACGCTGCGCCGGCGCATCGGGTACGTGATCCAACAGGTCGGCTTGTTTCCGCACATGACGGTTGCCGAGAACGTCCGCATCACTGCGGAAATCGCGGGATGGCCGCGCCGGCACCTTCACACGCGCACGGACGAACTCCTGACGCTCGTCGGCCTGGCGCCGGACGAGTACCGCGGCCGCTACCCCCGTCAGCTCTCCGGCGGCGAGCAACAGCGCGTGGGGATCGCGCGCGCCCTTGCCTCGGACCCCGAGATTCTCTTGATGGACGAACCGTTCGGCGCGCTGGATGCGATCACGCGCGATCGCATGCAACAGGAACTGCAGCGGATCCAGCGTGGCCTCCGCAAGACGATTCTATTCGTCACCCACGACGTGGAGGAGGCGCTCCGGCTCGGTGACCAGATCGCCGTGCTCTCGGGCGGCCGGCTGGTCCAGTCCGGGAGCCCGATCGATCTCCTCGCCCATCCCGCCAACGACTTCGTCAGCCAGCTGGTCGGCGCCGACAACATCGTCCGGCAGCTCGAGCACCTGCCCGTCTCGGTCGCACTCGACCCCGACGCGCGACGTGCGTCCCCGCCGGGAGACGGCCTCCGCGTCGTCCCGACCAGCACGCTCCTCGACGCGATGCTTCAGCTGCTCGACACGGGCGCGCCCGCGCTCGCCGTGCAGCCCGCGGCCGCCCGCCTGCCCGTCGGCTACGTCACGCCCGGGAGCATCATCCGGCAGGTCGCGAAGGCGCGGCGCCGCGATCACGCGGCCGTGCCGGAACCCGTGGAACGCCGGTAGGGACGGGCATGCACTTTCTTTTTGATCCCGCCAACTACGCTCTGGCCGACCCGTCGAGCGTGCCGAACCTGCTGCTGCAGCATCTCTTCATCGTCGGCACGAGCATGCTGATCGCCGTCCCGATCGCCGTGCCCCTCGGCGTCGTGATCGCGCGGTACCGGCGCCTCTACCTTCCGGTCATCACCACGGCGGGCCTCCTCTACACGATTCCCGGGCTCGCGTTGCTCGCGCTGCTCGTCCCGGTCACCGGGTTGAACGCGACAACGGCCATCATCCCGCTCGTCCTCTACGCCCAGCTCGTCCTGATCCGAAACACCGCCGCAGCGATCGACGCGGTCGATCCCGTCCTCCTCGAAACGGGACGGGCCATGGGCATGACCCGCGCCCAGATCTTCCGTCGCATCGTGGCGCCGCTCGCGCTGCCCCTGGTCGTGGCCGGCGTGCGCATCGCCACCGTCACAACAATCGGCATCGCGTCTCTGGCATCGCTGGTCGGGGCCGGCGGACTCGGCGACCTGATCTTCTCGAGCATCCAAAACGCCAACTACGACGAGGTGCTGGGCGGCGCCCTGATCATCGCCATGCTGGCCGTGTCGGTCGATCTCATGCTCCTCGCCCTGCAACACGCCCTCAACCGCGGACGCCTGCCGGTGGCTGTGTCGTGACGCCCGCCGGGCCGAAGGCACGATGATGGCAGCGCGCCTCGTCGCGTTCATGACGGATCCCGCGAACAGCTTCGCGGCGCATACGTTCGAGTACGTCGGGCTCTGCGCGGCGGCGGGCGCGCTGGCTGTTCTCGCCGGCGGCGCGCTCGGCGTCGCGGTCGCGCGCCGCCCCGTGCTGGCGTTCGCGGCGATCAACGCAAGCGGGCTCATGCGCGCGATTCCAGTCATCGCGTTCCTCGCCTTCGCCATCCCCTACTTGGGGCTGGGATTCCTCCCGTCGCTGATCGCGCTCACGGTACTCGGGGTGCCGCCGGTTCTCGTCAACACCTGCACCGGCATCCGCACCCTCGATCCGGCGATCATCGACGCGGCCCGCGGGTGCGGGATGACCCGATGGCAGATCATCGGCCGCGTCCAGCTGCCCTTGATCCTGCCGGTGATCGCCGCAGGCGCCCGCACCGCCGTGGTCCAGATCGTCGCTACCGCGACCCTCGCGGCGATCATCGGCGCGGGCGGGTATGGTGACTACATCCTTTCCGGTCTGTACCAGGTCGACGTGACGCAGATCCTGGCGGGAGCGATCCCGGTGACGCTGCTTGCCATCCTCGCAGAGCTCGTCCTCAGCCGGCTGCAGCGCCTTCTCACCCCCCCAGGGCTCCGGGATGCCGCCGGGAGGTGAGATGCACCCATAGGCCGCTTCAGGGCTCTTACACCGCATGGACCGGGTCCGCTGGCGGTGACAACGCGACGGAATGTTGCGGGTCCGTGAAGTCCGTCGCCGGGCCTCTGCCCACGGCGTGAGCTAGGACGCGCGTGGACCGCGCGCTGGAACGGCGACGCTGCGATACCCGACGACGCGGGCGCAGCCACGCGGACGACCGTTCGAGTCTCAGGGAACGACGCCCCATAAGGAGGGAAGCGTGATGAAACGACACTGCCGGGGACACCGCCTGCTGGCGATGTGCGTCCTCGGGTTGATGGCGCTGCTTGCGGCTGTGGGCCCACGGCCCGTGGCGGAAGCCGCGGGGCCGATCCACCTGACGGTGGGCGGTAAGCTCGATACCGAGGCTCAGCTGCTGACGAAGATGTACGTGCTCCTGCTGCGGCACGCGGGCTTCGCCGTCACGGAGAAGGCGAAGCTCGGGACCAACGACATCGTCTTCAGCGCGATCACGAGCCGCCAGATCGATCTCTACCCCGAGTTCACGGCCACTGGCCTGGCGCGACTCGGGCTCAAGACGACGCACAACGAACAGCAAGACTATGCGCTCGTCAAGTCCGGCTTCGAGAACCGATACCACATCACGTGGCTCGAGATGGCGCCGCTCAACGATACCTACGGCATCTGCTCCACCCAGGCGCGCGCCGGCCAACTGCACGCCACCAAGGTCTCGGATCTCGCCGCGGCCGCGCCGTCGCTCACGGTCGCGACCCCGCCGGACGGCAGGACGGATCCGAACGTGCTGCCCGGCGTCAAGCGCGTGTATGGCTTCGCGTTCGGCAAGGTGACCGTTCTGGACGAAGCGTTGACCTTCACCGCCGTCCAAGAGGGCCGTGCGGACGCCAACGTATGCTACACCACCAACGCACTGATCGCCAAGGACCGCTTCGTGCTGCTCGACGACGACCGGCACCTGTTCCCGATCTACCACCCGGCACCGATTGTGCGCGAAGACACGTTGCGGCGGGCGCCCGGCATCTCGGCTGCGCTCAACGCGCTGGCCCCGAAGCTGACGACCACCGTGAGCCAGCAACTTCAGCTCGAGGTCGTCAACGGCGAGTCGGTCACGCAAGCGGCGACCGATTGGTTGAAGAGCATGGGGCTCCTGTAAGAAACACGCGCTTGGAGTTCGTCCGGGCCCGGACGGGTGGTCCCGTCCGGGCCCTTCTCGTCGACAGGAGGCGGTTCCGCCGCCACCGAAAGCGCCACGGGGCCGGGCCCGCGCACGGACGAGGGCCGCGGGTCTTCTCAAGAAGGATGCTGGGAACTTGCACCGAGCGTTGGGGAGGCGTTTTATGACGGACGACGTCCAACTGTACATTCCCGGACCGGTCCCGGTTGAGCCGGACGTGCTGGAGGCAATGGGCCAGCAGGTGCGCCAGCACTACGGAAACGAGTGGCTGGCGTACTATCAGGCGTTTCTCGGACGGCTCCGGCGAGTCTTCGCGACCGCCGGATCAATCTACCCCGTCACCACCTCCGGGAGCGGCGGCGTGGAAGCCATGATGGGGACCCTGATCGGGGCCGACGGACGGGTCGGAGTCGTCGTAAACGGGTTCTTCGGGGACCGCGTGCTGCAGATCGCGCGCGCACACTCGACGCAGGTGGAGGCGCTCCAGATCCCCTGGGACCGCCCCGCCGACCCCGGCGAGGTCCGGACCTGGCTCCGGCGCACACGCGTGTCGTTGCTCGGCGTCGTGCACAGCGATACCTCCACGGGTGTCATCAATCCGGTCGCCGAGATCGCCGCCGCGGCACGCGAAGAGGGGGTGGCAGTGGCCGTAGATGCGGTGTCGTCCCTCGCCGGCATGCCCGTCGAAACCGATGCGTGGGGGCTGGCGGCCGTCTCGTCGGCGTCGCAGAAGTGCCTCGAGGCGCCTCCCGGGCTCGCCCCGGTCGCGATCACGCAGATCGGCTGGGATCTGGTCGACCGGCAGCCCGGCGCGACCCGGGGATGGTACCTCAACCTCCGCACATGGCGTCAGTTCGAGCGCGACTGGCCCCATCATCCGTATCCGGTGACACTCGCGACCAACAATATCTTCGCGCTCAATCGGGCGCTCGAGCGCATCCTCGCCGAGGGTCTCGAAGCACGCTACGCGCGACACCGCGCCGCCCAGCGGATCCTGCGTCAGGGCCTGGAACGCCTGGGCTTCACGTTGCTGGCCGACGAGCGGTGGGCGTCGCCGACTGTCACGGTTGCGTACCCTGCGAAAGGCGTCGACGCCGACGGGCTGATCCAGAACCTCCGGTCGCGCCACGGCGTCGCGATCAGCGGCGGCCTCATGCACCTCTCGGGGAAGGTCGTCAGGATCGGCCACCTCGGAACGCTGGCGTATCCGGAGCGGATGCACCGCGTCCTCGACGCGCTGGAGGCCAGCCTCAAGGAGCAGAGCGCCGCCCGGGCATAGCGCCGGCCCGGCCTGCTGCTGTGGCGATGGCGCCGCCAACGCGCCTGGCGACGGTCGCCGACATCCGCTGCGGCCCGGACCGGGATACCGGAATCGGGGACCGCGCACCCGAGCTGCTCGACGGCGCGGAGGCCGTTCTCACACTACGCTCGCCCCGCCGGTCGACTGCGCGTATGCGGACGGCAGCCCGTGCGACACGGTGTACGCCGTCGCCGCCGACGCGATCCGGCTCGACGTGAGCGTCACGGCCCTGCAGCCGGCCCACATCTCGGTTCCCGAGAGAGGCGCGAGGCGGCTGCGCGTCTCTTGACACCCGAGGGGCCCAACGGATACTATTAGACGAGCGAACTGTTAGTGTGGCTAATTGATCCGAGGGCAATTGCCGTGAGAGCCGTCGCCCCGCCCAGACACCCATCCGCAGCCGCCCATGTGTGCGCCGCCCGCTGGGTCGAGCTCGCGCCGCTAGCAGCCCGATTCATCCGCGCGCAGATGCTCGAGCGCATGCCCGGGCTCACCATCGCCCAGTTTCGGGCGATGTCGTTCGTGTACCGGCTGCGCGGGTGCTCGCTGCGGAGTCTGTCAGAGCACCTGGGCGTGACTCCGCCCACGTGCTCGGCGCTCGTCGCCCGGCTCGTCGCGCGCGGTGTAGTCACCCGGACGCCAAACCTCGCCAATCGCCGCGAGGTGGTGCTGCGGCTGACTCCGGCGGGCAAGGCGCAGTTTGAAGCGGCGAAGGACGCGGCGCGAAAGAGAACGGCGCAGGTGCTCGCTCCCCTGCCGGACGAGGTCCTCCGCCGCCTGGCCCAGGACCTCGGGGAACTGGCGACGGCATTCACGATTACGGAGGCGAATCCAGAGCGATGACAGGGACCTGGCACGACGTGGGAAGACCAGAAGACGTCCCGGCGGTGCAGGACACCGACACGGTTGCCGCGATCTCCCGTTCGCCGGCGATACACACCGAGGAGCTGACCCGGTGCTTCGGCGACCTCGTCGCGGTAGACGCGGTGTCGATCGACGTTCACGCCGGAGAGATCTTTGGACTGCTCGGTCCCAACGGCGCGGGCAAGAGCACGATGATCAAGATGCTGACCACGCTCCTGCCGCCGACGGCCGGCAGCGCGCAGGTGGCCGGGTTCGATATCGTGAGGGACCCAACGAGCGTGCGGCGCCGCATCGGGTACGTCCCGCAGGCGCTCTCGGCCGACGGCGCGCTCTCCGGATACGAGAACCTGCTCGTTTCGTCCAGGCTGTATGGCCTCACCCGTTCGGAGCGGGAGGAGCGCATCCGCGAGGCGCTCGAGCTCGTCGGGCTCGCCGACGTGGCCGATCAACTGGTGCGCGAATATTCCGGGGGCATGATCCGGCGCCTGGAGATCGCGCAGGCCATGCTTCACCGGCCGGCCGTGCTGTTCATGGACGAGCCCACGGTGGGTCTCGATCCCGTGGCCCGCCGCGTGGTATGGGGGCACGTCCGGCACCTGCGGGACCTTTGGGGCACGACGATCCTGATCACGACGCACTACATGGACGAGGCCGACGATCTGGCGGACCGCGTGGCCGTCATGCACCAGGGGCATGTGGCCGCGGTCGGCACGCCGGCTGAGCTCAAAGTGGCCGTCGGTGGCGAGGCCACCCTGGACGACGTTTTTGTCCACTTCACCGGCGCCAGCATCGAAACAGGAGGCAGCTATCGTGACGTCCTACGCACCCGCCGCACAGCCCGCCGTCTCTCCTAGCCCGTGGGGGCCGGTGGCGTTCCTCGGCCACGTCCTCACCGTGGTCGATGCAGAGACCCGCAAGCTCCGCCACGATCCGGTCGAGCTCCTGATGCGGGCGGTGCAGCCCACGCTGTGGCTCGTCGTCTTCGGACAGGTCATGGCGCGCCTTCGAGGCGTCCCGACCGGCCCCCTCCGCTACCTCGACTTCATGGCGCCCGGCATCCTCGCCCAGAGCGTCCTGTTCGTTGCGATCTTCTACGGGGTGTCCGCGATCCGGGAGCGCGACCTCGGCGTGCTGAACAAGTACATGGTCAGCCCTGTCTCCCGGACGGCGCTCGTCCTTGGCAAGGCGCTCTCTGCGGGAATCCGTGCGCTCTCCCAGGCGGTCGTCGTGTATGTGCTGGCGCTGCTGCTCGGCATCCGCGCCGAGTGGGCGCCGCTGAACGTGATCGGTGTGTTGCTGTTGATTCTGATGGGCTCGGCGGTCTTCTCGACGTTGTCGCTCGCGATCGCCTGTATCGTCAAGACCCACGAGCGTGTGATGGGCATGGGCCAGGTCATGACGATGCCGCTGTTCTTCGCGAGCAACGCAATCTACCCCATCGTGCTCATGCCAGGATGGCTCCGGGCGATCGCGTCAGTGAACCCCCTCACCTACGAGGTGGACGCCCTGCGTGCTCTCATGGTGCGAGGAGGCGCGAGCTCGATCGGTCTGGGCGTGGATTTTGTCGTGCTGCTCGCGTTCGTGGCGATGCTGGTCGCGATCACGACCCGGTTGTATCCCCGGCTCGTCGTCTAGGCGCCGCGTCCGAAATGTATTGACGCCGAAGCGGCGCCAGCGCGTTCGCGCACCGCAGATTCGTCTCGCAGTCGAGCACCCGCACGTTCCGGACGCCACACTCGTGTGCTAGCAAAACGCTGCGACAATACGATTGTCGTTGCGCCGGCCCTGCCAGAGCTGAAGATCCGGGGGCGACGCGTCCTCCGTCCTCCGTGACCGCGCGGTGCTCCTGGCACCGCGCCGACGTCATCGCAATGTCATCCGATCCCGATACGATGGCTGCATCATGCGAGCTTCATCAACACGCCAGGACCGGAGACCCCGTTGTCGTGGATCGCGTCGTGCATCGCGGTCGCCATGACGACCGAGGTGGGCGCCGGCCTACCGGTCCGGCGGGGGAGGTCGATTCTTCTTTGCGATGCCCGTGCCTGCGGCGTGAGCTAGAACGGCGCCTTGTGCCGACGGCGTGGACCAACGCGCCGTGGGCCAGAACTCCTGCGCCGCGCATCCATTAGGCCAAAGGAAACGACGCAAACGGAGGGGATGTCGTTGCCGTTGCACTTCAATTGGCGCCTCGAGTCACATCCGGTCCTGGTGCATTTCCCGATCGCGCTGCTGTGCCTGGCCTTTCTGTTCGACGTCATCGGTATCCTGGCAAAGTCACAGTCCTTCCGCAGCGCCGGCCTCTACTGCCTCGTTGCGGGCGCGGTCGGCTCGGTACTGGCCGTGCTCAGCGGCCGCATCGCTCCCGAGGCGCGGGAACACGGAGGGCGCGAGGGAGTCCGAGCCCTACAGTCCCACCTGCCGCTGATCCAGCGGCTTTTCAGCGGACGCCGTGTGGAGATCCACGAGCACTGGGCGTACGTGCTGCTGGTGATCGTGGCGCTCTGGCTCGCCGCGAGGATCGCTGTCCATCTCAACAGGCTGCGCCGTCAGGAGCTGGCGATGGTCGCGGGAGCGCTCGCGCTCGTGGTGCTGTTGATCACCGGCTACTATGGCGGCGAGCTCGTCTACCGGGAGCACGGACGCAATCGGGACGGCGGATTCATTGCCCCGGCGATCACGCGCCTGAGCACCGTGCCGCCGGACGCGGGACACGACGCCCTCGGCGCGCCCACAGGCATGGCGCCGATTCGCGGCGCAATTCTCAGGTAGGACTCTATCCCGGAACCAGCAGGAGCTTGCCGGTGGTCACGCGACCGGCCAGCGCCCGATGTGCGTCCGCCGCTTGCACGAGCGGAAACGTCCGATCGATCCGCACCCGGAGCCGCCCGGACGACACCCAGCCCAGCACCGCTTCCGCGCGCTCGAGGAGGGCCTCGCGCGTCAGGATGTAGCTCGCCATCATCGGACGCGTGATGAACAACGAACCCTTCTGGGCAAGGATCTGAAGATCTATCGGAGGCACCGCCCCGCTGGCCTGCCCGAACAGCACCAGGTATCCGCGGGGAGCCAGGCAGTTCAGGCTCCGCTCAAACGTCGTCCTGCCCACCGAGTCGTATACAACCTGTACGCCCCGTCCGCCGGTTAGTCGCTTGACCTCAACTTCGAAGTCCTGTGTCTCGTACAGGATGACCTCATCCGCCCCCGCCTCGCGGGCGAGCGCCGCCTTCTCCACGGTGGAGACAGTGCCGATCACGCGCGTGCCGCGCATCTTCGCCATCTGCACAAGGAGCAGGCCCACGCCGCCGGCCGCGGCATGGATGAGCGCCGTGTCCCCCGCCCCGAGCGGATACGTCGAATGCGACAGGTAGTGCGCGGTCATGCCTTGGAGCATGACGGCCGCGGCCTGGCGGACGTCCACCCCGGACGGTATTGGGACCAGCCTCGCCGCGGGCACGATGGAGTGGGTCGCGTAGGCTCCCAGGACCCCGGCATACGCCACGCGAGCCCCTGCACGCACCTCGGTCACCCCGGGCCCCACTGACTCCACCGTGCCGGCCGCCTCTGATCCTGCCGTGAACGGGAGGGGAATCTTGTACTGCCCCGCCCGCTGATAGATATCGACGAAGTTGACACCGGATGCCTCGAGGCGTACGAGCACCTCAGCAG